>JBIOIZ010000069.1:0-15917 GCA_044450385.1 Candidatus Dormibacteria bacterium | reverse complement strand
TCGATCTTGTCGCGGTGCTTGGTGAGCAGGTTTTGCGTGGTCTCTGACGCCGAGCGTCCGGTGTCGCGCTGCTTGGCGAGGATGCCGCCGAGCAGACCGCGCATCAACGGGCTCCAGGCGATGATGCCGACCCCATAGTGCTGGGCGGCAGGCACCACCTCCTCCTCCACGTGGCGCTCAACCAG
Source organism: Candidatus Dormibacteria bacterium (assembly GCA_044450385.1). Taxonomy (GTDB): domain Bacteria; phylum Chloroflexota; class Dormibacteria; order Aeolococcales; family Aeolococcaceae; genus Palsa-851. The sequence continues at coordinate 15,732 of JBIOIZ010000069.1, read as the reverse complement.
GTTGTACAGGCACTGCTCGCTCACGAGCCCGAGGAAGTGACGGGATCGAGCCATCTCCTGGGCTTGCGCGATGGTCCAGCCTGCGAAGTTCGATGAGCCCGCGTAGATGATCTTGCCCTGCTGGACAAGCACCTCCATCGCCTCCCAGATCTCGTCGAACGGCGTGCCCCTGTCGACGTGGTGCATCTGGTAGAGGTCGATGTGATCGGTCTTCAGGCGGCGCAGCGAGCCTTCACACGCGTTCCGGATATTGCGGGCGGAGAGGAACGTGTCGTTGGGCCAGTCGCTCATCGACCCGTAGAGCTTGGTGGCGATGACGACCTTCTCGCGACGTCCGCCACCCTGTGCGAACCACCTGCCGACGATCTGCTCGGTGATCCCCTCGCCCTTCTTCCAGCCATAGACGTTGGCAGTGTCGAAGAAGTTGAGTCCCGCATCGAGTGCGGCGTCCATGATCTGGTGCGAGGTGGCTTCGTCCGTCTCCGGGCCGAAGTTCATGGTGCCGAGACACAGCCGGCTGACCGAGAGGCCGGAGCGACCGAGGTGCGTGTATTGCATCCAGCGAGTCTGACAGTCAGGTCAATCCACGCATCACGCGGACGACCAGCGATGACGAGAAACCCCGGCGCTGGAGCGCACCCGCGATGCGCATCCGCGCCCGAGGATCGTGCGTCCCGGATGTGCCCGCGCGTTCCCAGAGTTGTTGTGCGACCGCCAGCGCTGCGGCCTCCTCGGTGTCGCTCTGGCCGTCAAGCGCCTCGCTGATGAGCTGGGTGGAGACGCCTTTGGCCTTGAGGTCTGCGGCGACTCGGGCACGACCGTGACCGGCGCGGCGATGCCGTGCGGCGACCGATGCCGCCATCGCGGCGTCATCCACATAGCCGGACGCTGCGCACCGGCTGACCGCCTGGGCGGCGGCCGCAGCGGTGTAGCCCCGTCGCTCCAGCTTGCGCTGCAGCGCTGCCGTCGACTGGCCGGCGCCACGGAGGATGCGCAAGGCTGCATCCTCCGCGGCGTCAGCACTGTCCGGCGTCGCGGGCGGCGTCGACTCCCTCACGGGTGGCGGAATCAGCCCGGCGAGACGATGGGTGCGGAGATCGGCGGTGCTTCGCCGTTCAGCTCGACGATGGCGTCGTGGAGCACCGGTTCCGGCAGGGCGGCGATGCGAACTTTTGCCGCCACCTCCTCGAGGAGATCGGGATTCTGACGCAGGAAGTCGCGGACGTTCTCCCGACCCTGCCCGAGGCGCATGTCCCCATAGGAGAACCAAGCACCGCTCTTGTCGATGATGTGTGCATCGATTCCCATGTCGAGCACGCTCCCGGCATATGAGATGCCTTCGTTGTACAGGATGTCGAATTCGGCGGAGCGGAACGGTGGGGCAACCTTGTTCTTGACAACCTTGACTTTTACGCGGCTACCGACGACGTCAAGTCCCTGCTTGATCGAGTCGATCTTGCGGATGTCCATGCGCACCGAGGCGTAGAACTTCAGCGCGCGGCCACCGGTGGTCACCTCGGGGTTGCCGAACATGACGCCGATCTTCTCGCGCAGCTGGTTGATGAAGATGACCGACGTGTTGGAGCGGCTGATGGCGGACGTCAGCTTGCGCATTGCCTGGGACATCAGCCGGGCCTGCAGGCCGACGTGGCTGTCCCCCATCTCACCATCGATTTCGGCCTTGGGTACCAGGGCCGCAACCGAGTCGATTACGACCACGTCGACGGCACCGCTGCGCACGAGCACCTCGACGATCTCGAGGGCCTGCTCACCCGTATCCGGCTGCGAGATCAGCAATTCCTCGGTGTTCACGCCGATGCGAGAGGCGTACTGCGGGTCGAGCGCGTGCTCGGCGTCGATGAACGCTGCCACGCCGCCGCGACGCTGGGCCTGGGCGATGATGTGCAGCGTCAGAGTCGTCTTTCCCGATGACTCGGGGCCGTAGACCTCGACGATGCGGCCACGCGGGATGCCGCCGACGCCGAGTGCGATGTCCAGCGTCAGTGCACCTGTCGGAATGATGTCGATGTGCTGAGCATGTACGTCGCCGAGCCGCATGATCGCTCCCTTTCCATGGGCTCGTTCGATCTGCCCGAGGGCCGTCTGCAATGCCCGATCCCGCTCAGTCGTCACCGGCTCACTCCTCTCGTCACGGGGCGCTCGAGCACGCCGCCCGCTCACTTCTACGACCGGCTCGACAGCGTCGATAGTACGACTTGCTAGTGTGTTCGTCAAAGCTGTACTCCAAGGGTTGGTGGAATTGATTGGAGATGCGGCTGGGATGCCGTAGGGGCGTCGCGACGGGCGGCGCGTCCGGGCTCACCGGGTGGGGCGAACATTTGTACTGTACTACCTTCGCAGGGACCTGGCAAGCCCGAAACCCGGACACGGCGAACGGCGTCCCGGAGGCTGACGTCACGGCGCCCCAGCACGAGCCGAACCTGGACTCGCGCTGACCACCTCGGCGCAGATGCGAAGCGCGGCCCGGACGGCGTGCGCCCGGTTCAACTCACGTCCGTGGTCGTCGTCCAGCCGGATCACCCGGACTGCAACGGGGTCGGCGACGGCGATGAATACCAATCCTGGCGGCTTCTGCTCGCTCGCGTCCGGGCCGGCCACGCCTGTGATGCCGACGCCCAGGCTCGCCTCGTATCGCACGCGTACCCCCGATGCCATGGCGGCGGCGACCTCGGGGCTCACCGCACCGTGGGTCGCGAGCAGGTGCCGGCCGACGCCGAGGTGCTCGGCTTTGACGTCATCCGCGTACGCGATCACCCCGCCCCGGACATAGGCCGACGAACCGGCGACCGCGGTCAGGACCGCGCCGAACAGGCCGCCGGTGCAGGATTCCGCGACCGCGATGGTCAGTCCCGCTGTGGCCAGTGCTCGTCCCAACGAGGCTGACTCGGGAAATGCCGTCGCGAGAACAGGCATCCTGCCGTCGGCGGAAGCTGTCAGCGCCTGCAGTTCGGCCACCCGGTCAGCCGGCGAAGCCGCCAATGAGCGATACGCAGTCCAGCCGGCGCCCGGTCACCGGTAGTTGGTGAACTGGAGGGGAACGTCGACGTCGCTATCGCGCAGCTGCTGGATCACCGCTTGAAGCTCGTCCTTGTCCTTGCTCGAAACCCGCAGCTGGTCACCCTGGGTGCGCACCTGTGCCTTCGGGTGCTCGGCGCGGATCCGCTTGGTCAGGTCCCTGGCGAGCTCCTCACCGATGCCCTTGCGAAGTTTGATGACCTGGCGGACGTTGCCCTTGGCTGCCGGTTCGGCCTTCTGCGGATCCAGCACCTTGAGATCGATACCGCGACGATGCGCCTTGCTCTGAAGGACGTCGATGATCGATTTGAGCTGTGAGTCGGTGCCGGTGAGCAGCGTGATCGTCTCGTCCTCGAGCGTGATCTCGACGGTGATCCCCTTGAAGTCGTACCTGGTCGTGATCTCGCGCCGGGCTTGGTCCACTGCGTTGACCAACTCCTGACGGTCGAATTCGCTGACGACATCGAAGCTGTGGTCCTGAGGCATGACTGATGAGGATAGCGATCCTCGTCGCGCCGCAGCGGCTGAGGGGACCGTCTCGGGGTGAGCGGAAGACCCGGCGGTGGGGTTATTCGTCACCCAGGTCGGCGAGCAGCTCGTCGACCTGGAACACATCCATCAGGACGTCGCGTGACTTGCTGCCCTCGAACGGACCGACGACGCCGTGCTCAGCGAGCTGGTCGATGAGGCGGGCTGCGCGCGTGTAGCCGACGCTGAGCTTGCGTTGGAGCAGCGACGCGGCCGCGCGGCCCTCGGCGGCGACCGTGTGCGCAGCTTTGGCGAACAGCGGGTCTCGCTTGGACGCGTCTCGTGCCCAGGACACCGTCGCCTCGACGGTGAAGATCTCTTCCTGATAGTCGGGCTTGCCCTGCAGCTTCCAGTGACCGATCAGCGTGTCGAGCTCACGGTCGCTCACGAACGCTCCCTGCAGGCGCCGGGGCTTGCCTTCGTCGATGGGAAGATAGAGCATGTCGCCGCGGCCGAGCAGCTTCTCCGCCCCCATCTCATCCAGGATGACGCGCGAATCGACGCCGCTCGAGACGGCGAACGCGACGCGGCTCGGAATATTCGCCTTGATGAGCCCGGTGATGATGTCTGCAGACGGACGCTGCGTTGCGACGATCAGGTGGAGCCCCACCGCGCGCGCGAGCTGCGCGATCCTGCAGATCAGGTCCTCGATCTCCCCCGCCGCGACCATCATCAGGTCGGCGAGCTCGTCGATGACGATGACGATGTACGGCAGCGGCGCAACACCGAGCCCGGGCGCCTTCTCGTTGAACGCGACGATATTTCGTGCCGCGTGCGACGCGAAGAGCTTGTAGCGCTCCTCCATCTCCTTCACCGCCCAGCGCAGTGATGCCACCGCCGCCTCGGGTTCCACCACGACCGGGACGAGGAGATGCGGCAGGTCGGCAAAGTTGGACAGCTCGACACGCTTGGGGTCGATGAGGATCATCTTGAGTTGCGCAGGCGTGGCCTGCAGCAGGAAACCACCCAGCACCGCGTTGATGCACACCGACTTCCCGCTGCCGGTCGCGCCGGCGATCAGCAGGTGGGGCATGCGCGTGAGATCGCCGATCACCGGATGTCCGCTGACGTCGGCGCCGAGAGCGACGCTGAGCTTGTGGCGTCTGTCGGTGAACGCGGGGGACTCGATCGTCTCCTTCAGGCTCACCAGCTGCGCCGCTTTGTTCGGCACCTCGATGCCGATCGCGGATTTGCCCGGGATAAACGGTTGGATCCGGATCGGCGCCGCGAGCGCAAGCGCGAGGTCGGTTTGATACCCGAGGATGCGGCGGACCGGAACGCCGACGGCCGGCTGCAGCTCGTACTGCGTCACGGTCGGCCCGCTGTTGGCCCCGACAATCCGCGTCTCGATACCGAATGACTGCAGGGTGCTCACGATCTTGTCACCTGTGGCACGAACCTCCGCGGCGAGACGTTCGCGCTTGCCGGTGATCGTGTCCAGCAACTCGGGGGTTGGGAGCACCCAGACTTTCTCCGGCTCGTCGTTCACCATCACGGCGTGCCCGAGGTCGACCGTGGGTACCGGCCCGATCAGCGTGACCGGCGCATCACCGGGCGTGGCGGGGACACCTTCGAATTCTCGCGTGAATCCGTGTTCTCCCAGGTCCTCACCGGTCGCCTGCGGCTCCTCAGGGTCGAGAAACGCCGTGAGTGGCGGAGCCGCCGCCTTGGGGGGATCGAACGGCAGCACCATCGGGACGCCGGTGAGTTCGGTCGAGGGCTCCGGCGTGGGCGGAGGGAAGACACGGACGCGTGCTTCGGGGGCAGTCCCCGCCCGATCGCGGCGCGGACCCTCTCCTTCAGCCGCGAACCATCGAGCGAGCGCGCGAATGATCGTGCCAGTACGCAGGTCGGTCGCGAGGATGACGCCGAGAACTGTGACGACGACCAGTGCCGCGCCCGCCCCTGCCGTGCCGAGCACGCGCCCGACGCCGGTGCCCACGCCGCGTCCCACGGCGCCGGCGTCGGCTCCGAACATTCCGATCAATCCGAGGAGGGCAACCATGGCGATCGCACTGCCGAGCGCCGCGAGCGTGCCGGCGCGCCACTCCGAGGTCATGCACAGGCGCGCCCCGGTGAGGAGCAACCCGGTGACGCCGATCCACGCTCCGACCCCGAAGGCGCCGAAGAGGCCGTCGTGCACCGGACCGGCGATGGCTCCCCCACCGGGAAGGATCAGCACCGCCGCGAGGATGACGCCCGCGCCGATCGCCCCGATCCCGGTCAGTTCACGACGCAGGTCGCGATGCAGCAACGGGGAGCGCGATGGCGCCGATGCACGCGTGCGGGGACGCGATGCTGTACGCCGCGATGGCGTGCGCTTGCGTGCGGGACGGGTTGGGGCGGAGCGAGCCATGTCGTGAACTCGATGTGGACGCGTGGAAGACGGGCTACCGAGGCCCCTGGATCGGGCCCGATGCTATCAGCAAATCGGCCCCCGCAAATGCGGGAGCAGGTTCCAGAGCGGGCCGGGCGGGCAGGTGGCATATGGCGAACATCCGTGCCCATACTACACGAATGTGTTGTCGCGGAGACTCTCTTTTGAGCCTCAGACCTCGGTGACCAGTGGGAGGATGAGTGGGCGCCGCTTGGTCTTCTTGTACAGGAATCGCGAGAGGCCTTCGTGGATTGCGCCCTGCCACGCGGTGTATCCCGCGTCCGGCGTGAGCCGCTCCACCAGCGAGAGCACGTGGTCCCGCGCCTCATCGAACAGCGCGTCGGCGTCGTCGGCGACGAAGCCTCGGGACACGAGGTCGGGCCCGGCAACGACAGCACCGCTGCTTCGCTCGACGGTCACCACCACCAGGATCACGCCGTCCTGGGCGAGCTGTTGACGATCGCGGAAGACGACATCACCCGCCTCTTCGATGCTGAGTCCGTCGACGTAGACGTAGCCGGTCCGCACGCGCTCGCCAGTGGCGCGGACGCCGTTTTCATCGACCGCGATGACGGTCCCGTTGTCGATCGCCAGAACGCGTTCGGCCGGGATCCCGACGGACCGTGCCAGAGCGGCATGAAGCGCAAGGTGCCGGTACTCACCGTGCACCGGGATGAAGTATCGAGGTCGGGTGAGCGTCAGCAGCAGCTTGAGCTCCTCGCGACTCGCGTGCCCCGACGCGTGGACCCCGTGGCGCGAAGAGTTGAAGACGCGAGCCCCGCGCCGGTACAGGTTGTTGATCGTCCGATGCACCGATTCCTCGTTGCCCGGAATGGGATTTGCACTGATCACGACCGTGTCGGCCTCACGCAGGCTCACCATCCGATGCTCACCCGCGGCAATGCGCACCAGCGCTGAGAGCGGTTCGCCCTGTGCACCCGTGCACAGGATCGCGAGCTCGTCATCGGGGATGCGCTCGTGCTCCTTTGGGGTGACGAACATGCCGGGCGGTACGTGCAGGTAGCCGAGCTCCTCGGCCACCTTGATGTTCTTGAGCATCGAGCGCCCGACGATGAAGCAGCGCCGTCCGCACGCCTGCGCTGCGTTGATCGCCTGCTGCAGTCGCGAGATGTTGGAAGCAAACGTGGCCATCAGGATCCGGCCTTGCGCAGCGGCGAAGATGGGCGCGAGTCCCTCCCCCACGGTGCGCTCGCTCGGTGTCGTCCCCTCCTGTTCTGCGTTTGTGCTGTCGCTGAGGAGCAGCAGCACGCCCTCATCCCCGATGCGCGCCAGGCGAGCCAGGTCGGGGGGTTCTCCCTGCACCGGCGTGCTGTCGATCTTGAAGTCACCCGAGTGCACGATGATGCCCGCGGGTGTCCGAACCACGAGCGCGCATGCGTCGGGGATGGAGTGAGTCGCGTGCACCCATTCCACGTCGAAACATCCGAGCGAGCGCGTATCCCCGGGCCGTACGGTGTGCAACTCCGTGGTCTCGATGAGTCCATGCTCGCGCAGCTTGTTGCGCAGGAATCCCAGCGTGAGCGCCGTGCCGTAGACGGGCACCGGCAGGCGGGGGAGCACGTAGGGCAGGGCGCCGATGTGGTCCTCGTGGCCGTGGGTGAGCACGATCCCGCGGATGTTCGCAACCCGCTCCTGTAGCCAGGCGATATCCGGGATCACCAGGTCGACGCCGAGCATCTCCTGCTCCGGGAACATCAAGCCGGTGTCGATGACCACGATGTCGTTGCCACAGCTCAGGGCGAGCATGTTGCGGCCGATCTCGCCGAGGCCCCCGAGCGGAACCAGCGTGAGTTCTGCCGATCCGGGCGCGTCGTTCAAAAGAGGTCCATCTGGTCACTGCCGGAGGCTGCGACCTGGCGCATCTCTGAGGCGGACGCGCCGCCGGCGCGGCGTGCCCGCGCGGCTTCAGCGTCTGCGAGGTAGCCGCGCACACGCCGCATGTCGGCCTCGAGGGTCTCCTTGAGGCCACCGTTGTAGAGCGCCGCCGCGGGGTGGTACAGCGGCACGTATACCCTGTCGTCGCGTCGAACGCGTTCGCCGTGCAGGCGTGAGATCCCACCGGCTCCGGGGAGCAGCCGGGTCAGCGCGTGACGGCCGAGCAGCAGGATCACGTCGGGCTGGAGGAGCTCGATCTGTTCATCGAGGAAATGGCTGCACGCCTCGACCTCTGCGGGCTCGGGGTCGCGATTGCGCGGAGGACGGCATTTCACGATGTTGGTGATGTAGATGTCGCGACGATCGAGTCCGGCCGACTCGAGCAGGCTCGTGAGCAGACGGCCCGCAGCGCCGACAAATGGTTTGCCCTCACGGTCCTCGTTCTCACCGGGACCCTCGCCGATCGCCATCACGCGTGCCGTCACCGGCCCATATCCGGGAACGGCCTGGATACGGGTGAGGTGCAGCGGGCATGCGGTGCACTCGCGAACCCGCCCGTGGAGCTCGAGGACCTCTTCGGTCGTCGCCACCATTGGCGGAGTTTAGTGCACCACGCCGGGCATGCCCGGGCGAGCCATCCGGTGCGTGTTCACCGCCCGCCCAGCAGCAGCTCGGCCACCTGCACCGCATTTGTCGCAGCACCCTTGCGCAGGTTGTCAGCACTGAAGAACAGCGCAATGGCATTGTCCCGGCCGGTGTCGCGGCGTATGCGTCCCACCTGGACGTCATCGCTGCCGGCGACCGTTCGGGGCATTGGATACCGCTGGGTCGCGGGGTCGTCGACGACGACGATCCCCGGCGATTCCCGGAGCAGCGCGCGCACGTCGTCAGCATCGGCCGTGGCGTCGAGCTCGATCCACACCGCGGCGCTGTGGCCGACCGCGACGGGAACGCGGACCGTGGTGATGCTGATGCGGAGCTCTGGAGCATCTAGGACCTTCCGGGTCTCGCCGATGACCTTGACCTCCTCCTCAGTGTCGGCTCCCTGCATGGTCCACCCGCCCGGCACCACGTTGCCGTGAAGCACGTGCGGGTACCGGTGCGCCGTCGGCGTGACGCCGGCGGCGTCATCGCGCGTCTGCGTTTCCAACTCGTCGGCCAGCCCGATGCCGGCTCCGGTCGCTGCCTGGTACGTCGCAACGGTGACGTGGCGGACTCCGAATGCAACGTGCAGCGGCGCGAGCACGATGCTCAGGGGAATCGCAACGCAGTTGGGATTCGCGACGATGCCGTGGTGCCGTCCGAGCGTGGCGGCGTTGACCTCCGGGACGACCAGCGGAACGGCGGGATCCATGCGGTACGCGCTGGACTTGTCGACGGCGATGCCGCCTGCCTCGGCGACCACCGGGGCATGACGCCGTGAGGTCATGGCACCCGCGGCGAAGAACACGATGTCCGCCCCGCGCAATGCATCAGCGCTGAGCTCGCGCACCTCGACATCGCCGAGATGCGTGCTTACCTTGCGGCCGGCGCTCCGAGCGCTCGAGTACAGGTCGAGCGTGGACGCCGGAAAGGAGCGCTCACCGAGGATGCGCACCAGCGTACCCCCGGCAGCGCCGGTCGCACCGACGACGGCGACGGCCGGTCCCTCAGACCGCACCGGGTCGCTCGTTACGCGGGCCCGCCGGCACCATTGCCGCCGGCTTCCTGCTGCTGCTTCGACAGCTCCCGAATCGCCTCCCGCCTCGAGAGGTTGACCCGACCGCGGTCGTCGACCTCGATGACCTTGACCATGATCTCGTCACCGATGTTGACGACATCCTCGACCTTGTCGACGTGGTGCTCGGCGAGCTGGCCGATCCTGACCAGGCCCTCTTTCTTCGGCATGATTTCGACGAAGGCACCGAAGCCCATGAGGCGCGACACCTTGCCCTTGTAGATCTTGCCGATCTCGATGTCGTCGGTGAGGTCGTGGATCATCGCCACGGCCTGCTCGCGCGATGCGGCGTTCGCCGATGCGATGAACACCCGGCCGTCGTCCTCCACGTCGATCTGAGCACCGGTTTCCTCGACGATCTTGCGGATCATCTTGCCGCCGGGTCCGATGACGTCGCGGATCTTGTCGGGGTTGATGTTGATCACCTCGATGCGCGGCGCCCACGGGCTCAATTCGCTGCGGGGGCCGGCGAGCACCTCGGACATCTTGCCGAGGATGTGCAGACGACCCAACCGGGCCTGCTCGAGCGCGCGCTCCATGAGGTCCCAGCTGAGACCGCTGATCTTGCAGTCCATCTGCAGCGCCGTGATCCCGGTCGCCGAGCCGGCGACCTTGAAGTCCATGTCACCGAGCGCATCCTCCATACCCTGGATGTCGCTGAGGATGGCGGCGTGCTCGGCACCCTCGTCGGTGATCAGTCCCATCGCGATGCCGGCGACGGGCGCCACCAGCGGAACTCCCGCATCCATGAGCGCAAGGCAGGAGCCGCATACGGACGCCATCGATGTCGAGCCGTTGCTCGAGAGGATCTCGCTGACGATCCGCACCACGTACGGGAACTTCTCCTCCTCCGGCATCACGTTGTGCACCGCACGCTCGGCGAGCGCACCGTGGCCGATCTCGCGACGACCCGGTGAGCGCAGCGGCCGCGCCTCCCCGACCGAGAACGGCGGAAAGTTGTAGTGATGAAAGAAGCGCTTGAAGTTCTCCAGGCCGAGCCCGTCGATTTTCTGCTGATCCTGACCAGAACCGATGGTGACCGTCGACAGCGCCTGCGTCTGTCCTCGGGTGAAGAGCGCGGAACCATGCGTGCGTGGCAGGACGCCGACCTCGCCCCAGATGGGCCTGATCTCGTCGGTCCGGCGCCCGTCAGGGCGGATGCCCTCTTCGAGGATCGCAGACCGGACGGCCTTCTTCACCTCGGACTCGTAGGCCTTGATGATGTCCGACTTTGCATCCGGAAAACGCCCCTCGAGGGCGGCGACGGTTTCCTGCTGGAGTTGATCGAGCTGCGCCTCGCGCGACGCCTTGTCGGCGTTGCGCGCGGCGCCGGTGATTCGCGAGGCGACGTGCTCGTGCACCGCGGCGGTGATGTCCGGGGAGACCTTCTGCGATGGGTAGCTCATGGTCGGTTTGCCGATCGCGTCGTGCAAGCCGCGCTGGAACTCGACGAGCTTGCGGATCTCGTTGTGCGCCATACGCAGCGCCTCGAGCATCGTCGATTCGGGGAGCTGGTGTGCCCCCGCCTCGACCATGACGATGGCATCCCACGTGCCGGCGACGACCAGGTCGAGCGCGGACTCGTTGAGTTGCGTGAGCGTCGGGTTGAGCATGAGCTGGCCGTCGAGCATGCCGACGCGGACGCACGCCACCGGGCCTCCGTGAGGAATGCCGCTGATCTGGAGCGCACACGATGCACCGGTGACCGCGAGGGTCGCCGGGTCCTGCTCCTGGTCAGCGCTCAGCACGGTCGCCACGATCTGCACGTCGTTGCGAAAGTCCTTGGGAAAGAGCGGCCGCATCGGGCGGTCGATCATCCGGCTCGTGATCGTGGCCGCCTCACTCGGCCTCCCCTCGCGTCGAGGGAACGATCCGGGGATCCGGCCTGCCGCGTAGAGCTTCTCTTCGTAGTCGCACGTCAGCGGAAAGAAGTCGATGCCCTCGCGCGGCGATTTGGATGCAACCGCGGTGACGAGCAGCACCGTGTCGCCCAGCCGCAGCATCACCGCGCCATTCGCCTGCTCGGCGATGTACCCGGTTTCGACGATCAGTCGCTTGCCGCAGAAGTCCGTTTCAAATGTTTTCTTGAGATTGTCGGGGATGGCCACGCGTGTCTCCTGGTGGTGACCCGCGCCGGACTGGCTTCGCTTCGCCGCGCTCGCCAGCGGTGAGGTGTTGGGGACTGGGCATCAGGGCCTGCGGCTCGCGCTGCAGCTGCGGCACCGCTTCCTGACACACGGACCCCAACGTCTCACCTGTGAGTGCGACGTCGCCGGAAGGTGCCGGCTCCGGGTCGGTTGATTGGTGTGTGTTTCTTGGGTCTGATGAATGGTCGCGACTGACACTATCGGCGCAAACCGAGGCGCCCGATCAGTGCGCGATAGCGCTCGACGTCGGTGCCCGACAGGTAGTCGAGCAACCGGCGGCGCTGGCCGACGAGTTTGAGCAACCCGCGGCGCGACGCGTGGTCCTTGGGGTGATCGCGAAGGTGTTCGGTGAGCGAGCCGATACGTTCAGACAGCACTGCCACCTGGACTTCCGTGGAGCCGGTGTCCGTGTCGTGGCGCCGATGCTCCGCGATTATCTCGGATTTGGATCTAACGATTGGCACGATTGTTCGACGCAAGTCTAACAGGAGACCGTCGATCGCCGCCCTCACGGCGCAGGCGGGGACACCCGCCGCACGATACCCCGGGTACGCTCGATATCGCGCGCCATGGCTGACTTGAGCGCTGCAATCGAATTGAACGCACGCTCGGCGCGGAGCCGCCGTGTCAGCGCAAGCCGGACCCGGCGCTCGTACAGGTCGCCGTCGAAGTCGAGCACGTGGGCCTCGACAGTCACCGCACCGCCCCCGAACGTCGGGCGAGTACCGATCCCGGTGGCGGCGGGACGCCACCCGTCGCCGGAATTCAGCCAGCCCGCATACACACCTGGCACTGGAATGCAGCGCTCCGGGTCGACGCGAAGGTTGGCGGTGGGGACGCCGAGCCCGGCACCGCGCCCCTCGCCGCGTTCGACTTCGCCATCGAGGACGTAAGGGCGCCCGAGCATCGAGATCGCATCCGAAAAGCTCCCCTCGGTGATCACCTCGCGAATCCTCCCGGAGGACACGGCTCGCCCACCGCGCTTCGACGGGGCCACGGTGGTGACGTCGAAACCGCGTTGAGCTCCGAGCCGCCTGAGAAATTCCACAGTGCCCTCGCGTCCATGGCCAAGCGCGAAGCCGGGACCGACGACGAGCTGGCGCATCCCCACACTCTCGATGAGGGTGGTCGCGAAGCGATCCGCGCTCCAGGTGCTCAGCTCGCGGGTGAACGGGATGACGAGAACGCGGTCGGCACCGCACCGGCCCAGCAGTTCGAAGCGGTCGTCGAGGCTCGTGAGCAGGGGCGGGCAGCCCCTCGGGTCAACGACACAACGAGGGTGCGGATCGAACGTCACCGCGACTGCACACATGGCGCGGCGCTCGGCCGCGCCCCGCACGCGCCGGAGCAGGCGTTGATGCCCGATATGCACGCCGTCGAAGCTGCCGATCGTCACAACCGACCCTGGGCCGCCCGCCACCCCCGCGGGGAACTCATGGAGCAGTTCCATCGCGATCTCAGCCGGCCAGCACCTTGGTCGGCCGGAGCAGGCCGCCGTTCAGCTCTCCGATTCCGATCAGCTCGCCACTGGGATCGTGCATACGGCACTCGCCGGCGACCTCGGGGAGGATCGATCTCGGCAGCCAGATGGACTGGCCGCGGCGCACCTGCTGAACCTGAGCGGGGCCGAGATTGACGAGCGGGAGATGGGCGACCGCCACTTCGGGCGGCAGCAGCGCCGGCCACGGATCCCCCATCGCCTCGAGCTGGTTGAGTGCGATCGATGAGCTGAGCGTGAGCGTGCCGTAGCTCGTCCGCGAGAGCCAGCCGAGAAGTCCTCCCGTGCCCAGGGCATCGCCGAGGTCGGCGGCGAGAACGCGCATGTAGGCGCCCTTGCCGCTGACCACCACGATTTCGGCCTCGGCCACAGGGCCGGGACGGTAATCGACAAGCTCGGCCGAGTAGATGGTCACCCTGCGCGGCTGCCGGACCACTTCCTCGCCGGCACGGGCCAGCTCGTAGAGGTGGCGTCCCTCGTGGCGGACGGCGGAATGCATGGGGGGAATCTGATCGATGTCGCCCGTGAAACGGGCCAGCTCAGCTCGAATCCGATCGGGCGCGACACCGCTCGCGTCGGCGCCGGTGACGATGACCCCCTCCGTGTCACAGGTGTCGCTGCGCTCCCCGAGACGGACGACGCAGTGATAGGTCTTGGGCTGAGCATGGAAGTAGTCGACGAAGCGTGTGGTGCGTCCGACGCAGATCGGCAGCAGGCCGGTGGCTGTCGGGTCGAGCGTCCCGGCATGACCGACCCGTCGCTCGCCGAGGATGCGACGAACCTGACGGATAGCGTCAAACGACGTGATCCCTGCGGGCTTGTCGAGCGGGAGCACGCCTCCTCTGCGCGCGACCGCCGACCCTGGGCGTGGGCCGGCCCCCGGCGCGGCGACGCCGGTCACCCTGCTGAGTCGATCAACCGGCGAGCCACCTCGAGCACCTTTCGCTCCGCGGCAGGAAGGCTGTCGTGAAGCTCGGCGCCGGCTGCCCGTCGGTGGCCTCCACCCCCGAACGGCGTGCAGACGTCGGTCGCGTCGAATGGATCGCGCGTGCGCACGCTGATCTTGACGCGGTCGGCTGCGGTTTCCTTGAAGAGAATGGCGATCTCCATCGTGGCGATGCTCTGGAGCGCGTCGATGATGCCTTCGGCGTCCTGCATGTCGGCTCCAGCCTGCTGCAGCATCTGCAGCGTCACTTCGGACCAGAGCAGACGGCCGTTCATCTCGGAGCGCATCTGCGCAACGGCGAGGCCCTCAAGCCGTACCTGGGCGATGGAGCGCGACTTGTAGCTCTTCAGCGCCACCCATCCTGGGTCCGCTCCAGCCGCAACCAGCGAGGCCGCGAGGCGCAGCGCGGGTTCGGTGGTGTTCTCATGCCGGAAGCCACCGGTGTCCGTGAACAGCGCGGCGTAGAGATTGGTCGCGACCGCCGGGATGATGGGAGCGCGAAGCTCCTGGAGCAGGCGGTGGATCACCTGGCCAGTCGCGCTCGCCGAGGGATCGACGAGATTGATCGTGCCGAAGCACGTGTTGCTGGTGTGGTGATCGATGTTGACGACGGTCCGAGCGCGCTCGACCTCGCCGCGGCGCTCACCGAAGCGGCCCAGCGTCGCGCAGTCGAAGGTGAAGACGGTGTCGCCGAGCGGCGGACCGCCGGTTTCCACCGTTTCGAACCCCGGGAGGTAGTCGAGCAGCCGCGGCATGGGCTCGGGGACGACCACGCGGATACGCCGCCCCATCGTCCGCAAGGCGGTGGCGAACCCGAGCGCGGACCCCAGGCTGTCGGCATCAGCGTCCTTGTGCGCGAGGCAGGTGATCTGATCGGCGCCATCGATGATCGTGCGGATCGGGTCGATGACGTCCTCGAGTCGCGGCCAGACAGCGGGTGCTGCAACAGTCACTCGGGAACCTCCACGGCCACCGCGGCCGGACCCTCACCGGCGAGGTCTCTCAGGAGCGTGCTCACCCTCACGCTGTATGCGATCGACTCGTCCAGCTCGAAGTGGAGTCGGGGGATACTCCGCAAATTCTCGAGCCGCCTGCCCAGTTGAGCACGAAGGTACCCCTCGGCGTGCCCGAGGGCGTCGACGACCTTCTGGCGGTCGGGATCATCGCCGAGCGCACTCACGGCGAGCCATGCCTCTCGTAGATCCGGGCTCACCCGGACTCGGGAGATTGACGCGAGGCGCACCCTCGGATCCTTGATCTCGGTGAGCATCATCGCCGAGATCTCCTCACGAAGCTGCTCGCCCACCCGTTCACGGCGCGGGCTGCGAGTTCCGGAGCGAAGCGTCATGCGTTCTGCTGCTCCAGGGTGAAGGCTTCGAGGATGTCACCTTCATGGAAATCGCTGAAGTCGGCAAGGGTGATGCCGCAGTCGTAGCCATGGGTCACTTCGCGGACGTCGTCCTTGAACCGCTTGAGCGCATCGATACGGCTCTGGGCGATCTCCTTCGAGTCCCGAAGCACGCGGCAGGTCGCGTTCCTCGTGATCCGGCCGTCAAGGACGTGGGACCCTGCGATGGCCGGCTTGCC
>JBIOIZ010000068.1:0-16008 GCA_044450385.1 Candidatus Dormibacteria bacterium | reverse complement strand
TGGATGATCTCGTCGATGAGGCCGTAGTCCTTGGCTTCCTCGGCACTCATGAAGAAGTCGCGATCGGAGTCGTGGTTGACGACCTCGATGGGTTTGCCACTGTGGTGCGCAAGGATTTCATCAAGGCGCCGGCGGACACGGAGGATCTCCTGCGCGTGGATCTGGATGTCAGTCGCCTGGCCGCTGAATCCACCCGACGGCTGATGGATGAGCACGCGGGTGTTCGGCAGGCTGAGACGCATCCCCGCAGCCCCACCGGCGAGCAGGATGGCTGCCATCGACGCAGCAATGCCCATGCAGATGGTGCCGACGCGCGGCTCGACGTATTGCATCGTGTCGTAGATCGCGAGGCCCGCGTACACCGAGCCGCCAGGCGAGTTGATGTAAAGCCAGATGTCTTTCTCGGGATCCTCCCCGGCGAGGAAGAGCAACTGTGCCATCACAACATTGGCGACCTGGTCGTCGATGGGCGTCCCGATGAAGATGATTCGGTCTTTGAGCAACCGCGAGTAGATGTCCATCCCGCGTTCGCCCCGATTCGTGGTCTCGATGACGTACGGGATCAGATTGGTCGGATTCATACCTTTTCCATTATAGGTGGCCTTTTTTAGTCGCGCTGTCGAAATCCGTAGACGGCCAGGCTCAACATCAGCACCCCGAAGGCGAGGAGCACTGCCACCTCCGGCCAGACCGAGAGCGGGTGACCAAAGATGCTGAGGCCGAGGCTGTCCAGGATGCGTGAGGGAACCCCTGAGGCGGTGAGCACCGTGCGCCGGAGCGCATCGATGCCGTAGCTGGCGGGGTCGAAGCGTGTGAGCACGGAGAGCCACGCCGGGAGGTTGCCGCCGAGGGGGAACAGCGCACCCGCGAGAAAGAACATGGGCATCATCAGGAAGTTCATCACCATCTGGAATCCCTGCATCGTGCGCATGCGCGCCGCGACCGCAACTCCGAGCGCACTGAGCGCGAACGCGAACAGAAAGATCATCGGGATCAGTTCGACCACGCCGAAGAACGACAATTTCACGCCGACAAGCGGGGCGAGTATGAGGATCACGATCCCCTGGAACATCGCCTGGGTGGCGCCGCCGAGCGTCTTGCCGACAGCCACGGCAGAGCGATGGATCGGGGCGACGAGCACCTCCTTCAGGAAGCCGAACTCGCGATCCCACACGATCGACATCGCGCCGAAAATCGACGTGAAGAGCACCGACATCCCGATGATGCCGGGGAAGATGAACTGCACATACTGCAGCGAGGATCCCGGGCCGCCGAAGCCCCCGCTGCTGCCCCGCAACGACGAGCTGAGTCCACTGCCGAACACGAACAGAAAAAGCACCGGCTGTGCAAGCGATGCGACAACACGCATCCGGTCCCGCCAGTAGCGGATGAGGTCCCGCTTCCAGATGATGTAGATCGCGCGCAGCGTCGCGCCGCGAATGTTCACGGCCCGTGCCTGTGGAAGGGTGGGAGCTGTGAGCACCTGCTCGGTCATCGGCGTCCACCTCCCCATATCCTGCCCATGTTTCGCATCGTATCCAGTGCCGTGGTTCCCTGCTCACGAATGGCTCGACCGGTGAGCTTGAGGAACACGTCATCGAGGCTCGGACGGCGCGCGCTCACAGCGGTGATCGGAACGTTCAACTCGGAGAAGAGCCGGGGCATGAACGACGCGGAATCCGGGACCTCGACCTGCAGTGTGCCGTCGACCTGGATTGGTTCGAGATGCATCAGGGTGCGGATCTGTTCGGCGGCGACATTGGTATCCGGCGTGGTGATGGTGATCACATCGCCGCCCACCCTGGTCTTGAGCTCAGAAGGCGTCCCCAGGGCAACGATCTTCCCCTGGTCGATGATCGCGATCCGATCGCAGAACTCGGCCTCGTCCATGTAGTGCGTGGTCATGAAGATGGTGATGTGCTCGCGAGTCCGGACAGCGTGCAGGTAATCCCAGATCTTGTTACGAGTCTGCGGATCGAGACCGAGCGTCGGCTCGTCGAGGAACAGCACCTGCGGGTAATGAAGGATGCCGCGCGCGATCTCCAACCGGCGCCGCATCCCGCCCGAATACGTGAGCACCGTGGAGTCGGCGCGGTCGGTGAGCTCGACGATCGACAGGGCGTCGTCGATGCGCTGTCTGCGCGTGGTGGCGGGCAGTCCGTAGAGGTATGCATGGAAGTCGAGGTTCTCGCGCCCAGTGAGCTGACCGTCGAGCGACGGGTCCTGGAAAACCAGGCCGATGCGCGCACGGACGGCGCTGGGGTCCTTGAGGACGTCGATGCCCGCGACCTGAGCGACACCTGAGGTCGGCCGGACGAGCGTGCAGAGGATGCTGATCGTCGTCGACTTCCCGGCGCCGTTCGGCCCGAGAAATCCGAAGATCTCCCCGGCGCCGACGTCGAGATCGATCCCCCGGACCGCCTCGACCTTCCCGTAAGTCTTGACGAGGTCGCGAACGCTGATTACCGGCTGGGCCATGCCCGGCACAGCTTACCCACGCTTGCCGGAGACCACGCCTCAGGTCGCGACGAAGTCGGAATCCGAGTCCGGGGTAACGATCTCGAGCAGCCGCTGACCCGCCGCGCGGCGGCGCAGGTCCCGGCGAGCGAGATCCTCCAGGCGCCTGCGCTGGGCGGCATCGATGCGGCGGCCCTCGGCAACCGTCCTGGCCTCGCGCTCCACCTGATTCTCGTCTACCTCGATCCCCTCGGCCGCGGCGAGAGCGTCGAGCGCGAGTTCGAGCCTCACCCGGCTTGCAGCGGCCTCTCGGCGTTCGGAGCGAATCGACGCCATTGACTGACCGCTCATCTCGATATACCTGTCGAGCGGCAGTCCGAGCGACGCGAGGCGGTACTCCAGATCGGCGATCTGACGATCGATCTCCCGCTCGATCATCGCCTCGGGAACGTCAACGCGGACGTGGTCACGGAGTGCCTCGAGCGCGGCTCCCTCGTGGTGTTCGCGATCCTGTTCCGCAGCCTCGACCGCCAGCGCGGTGCGGTAGTGCTCGCGCAGATCCTCGAGCGTCGGCCCGTGGCTGTCGAGTACAGCGAGCGCGTCATCCTCCGGGGGCAGGATGCGCTCGCGGACCGCGTGTACCGTGACGTCGATCGTGACGGTGGCGCCCCGCAGCTCCTCCTGACGGTAGTCCTGGGGGAGGGTTGTCTCGAAGCTCCGCGACGCTCCCGCGGTCAATCCGATCACGCCGTCGACGATTGCCGGGATCACCAGCTCGCGATCCAGTTCCAGGTCGCGCTCCTCACCATCGCCGCCGGTGAGGATCTCCTCACCGCGACGCATCACGAGCGTGCAGCGGATGACGTCCCCGGCCTGCGCGGCGCGATCGACATCGGCAAGCTCGGAATGGCGCCGGCGTGCTTCCTGGATCGCCTGGTCGACGCTCTCCTCGGTGACCTCGGTGGTCTCCATCGGAACGCGGAGCGACAGATAATCGCGCAGGTCCACCTCGGGTTTCACGGTGACGGTGGCGGTGAACTTGAGCGGCTGATCGCGCTCCAGTTCACCGAGGTCGAGCTCAGGATCGCCGACAGGCTCGACCCCGGCCTCGTCCACGGCCCGCCGATACAGCTCCGGAACGAGGTGATCGACGGTCTCGTGGCGGATCGTCTCCCAGCCGATCGCCCGCTCGACCATCGCAGACGGCGCCTTGCCCGGGCGGAACCCAGGAATGCGAACCCGTCCCGCCAGTCTCCGCAGCGACGCCTGGACGGCGGCCTCGACCTCGTCGGCGGTGGCCTCGACCTGGAGCGCCACCTGCGAGGCGGCCTTCTTTTCGAGTGTGACGGTCACTGCCGGACTCTTGGCCGGACTCTTGGCCGGACTCTTGGCCGGGTTCGTGGCCGGACTCTCGGCTGGACTCTCGCTGGGGGTGTCGGTCATCTGGGTACTCATAATTTCTGGGTTGCGCCGTGCGCGGACCGAGACTCGAACTCGGACGGGTCGCCCCACGGGATCCTAAGTCCCGCGCGTCTACCGATTCCGCCATCCGCGCCCGGTCGGTCGAACCGGCCGGGTCCAGTTTAGTCAGCATGGAAGCCGTCCGGCTCAGCAGAAGGGCCGGCGCAACGAACATCGTGGGTTACCCGGGTGGATGAAACGCATCCCGGGCAGAGCCACATCGTTGGAGGCCAGCCCCATGTCAGAGCGTATTCGGTTCGTCGGACTGGACGTCAGCAAGCAGCCCATCGCGGTGGCCATTGCCGAGACGGATGGCTCAGTGCTCGAGTACGGCGACGTGCCGAACACCCCGAATGCGGTCCGCCGCCTGGTGGCGACGCTGTCGCGCGAGGCGATCGTTAGGACGGCGTATGAGGCGGGGCCCACCGGCTACCCGCTCCATCGCCAGCTCACCGCACTGGGCATTGAGAACCTGGTGGTGGCGCCGTCGCTCATTCCGCGGCGGCCCGGAGATCGGGTCAAGACCGACCAGCGCGACGCGACTCAGTTGGCACGGCTGTTGCGCAGCGGCGATCTGACGCCCGTGTGGGTCCCGGATGAGGCGCATGAGGCCTTGCGCGACCTGGTCCGCGCTCGCGACGATGCGCGCACCGACTGCTTGCGCGCCAAGCACCATCTCAGCAAGTTTCTGCTGCGTCACGGCGTGGCGCCACCGGCACCTGTTGGGCGCGCCTGGTCGGCCAAATACCAGGTGTGGCTCAACACCGTGACCTTGGGTGATCGTGCTGCGCAGATCACGTTTGATGACTACCTCGCCTGCGTCCGCGCCGCCCTCGAGCGGATGCGCCGTCTCGATGCGGCGCTTCTCGACTGCGCTCCGGCCACTCCCCACGCCGCACTACTTCGTGGCCTTCAAGCGGTCCGCGGGATCGGATTTCTCACCGCCGTGACCATCGTGGCCGAGGCCGGTGATCTGCAGCGCTTCCACAGTGCCGCCGCCTTTATGGCCTATGTCGGTTTGGTGCCCAGCGAGCACTCCAGCGGCGGCTCGCGTCGGCGCGGGCACCTCACCAAGACCGGCAACCGCTTGCTCCGCCATGTGCTCGGTGAGGCCGCCCATCACGCTCGCCTCCAGCCGGCGGTCGGCGAGGCGCTGCGACAACGTCAGCACGGGGTTCCCGCCGAGGTGATCCAGATCAGCTGGCGCTGCCAGCAGCGACTCCACCACAAGTACCGCCATCTCGGCGGCCGGATCGGACGCCAACGCGCGATCAGTGCGGTCGCTCGTGAACTTGCCGGCTTCGTCTGGGCCATCGGACAAGCGGTCCCCAGGGCTGAGGTGCGAGCAGCGTGATCTCAGGGCCAGGGCGGTGAGCGCTGCCGAGGTTGACATCGAAGGCCGAAAACCCTCGAATGCACTATGCGGTGGCCAACCCGCGCGTTTAGTCCGAGGCAGCTCGGCGACGAATCACTGTCATGCGGCACCGGCTCTGCTGACCCGCGAATATCAGAGTGATGACCGTCGCTGCTCTCTGACCTCGGCGACGCTTCCCGTCCTGACCCCGTTTGACAAGGACTTCCATATCAGTGCTTGCGTCGAGGGCTCCAGCATGCTGCCGATTTGCGACAGGACGGTCGCTGGACAACCCTCTCTCATGTGCCTACTCTGATGGCATCCACCTACCCGCAGACGGAGGATCTGGATGGAGCCGAATCACTTGATCGCAACGACGGGCCCGCAGGATGTCGTTGCGAAGATCGACCAGAAGGCGCTCCGGCTGTCGGCGCTGCTGCGGGAGATCGACAACCACCCTATCGAGCTGGAAACCGTGCTACGGGACCAGCTCGATGACGTTCTGGAGATGCTGGCCTGCCGGATCGCCGCCACCAGGACGTTGCTCCACTCCAGCCTCGAATTGACGGGGGCCGGATCACCCGCATAACCGGCGTCTTTGGGCGCCTCAGGACGGCGACTGCAGTTGAAGCTGCGGCCGCCGCCCTGATCGTTATCGCCGCAATCGTGGTGCGCTTCTGGGCGCTGCCGAGCCAGCCCGGCGGCCTGTACCCGGACGAAGCGGCCGAGGGGCTCAGCGCCCAGAGCCTCCTGACGATGCCCGGATACCACCCGGTGTTCTTCAACAGCGACGGTGGCCGTGAGGCGCTGTACGCGTACATCGTGGCTGCGGTCTTCAAGGTGCTCGGGTCGTCGGTGCTGACCCTGCGGGGCACGGCGGCAGCGATCGGCGTCGCCGGCGTGATCGC
This sequence comes from Candidatus Dormibacteria bacterium, assembly GCA_044450385.1. GTDB lineage: Bacteria > Chloroflexota > Dormibacteria > Aeolococcales > Aeolococcaceae > Palsa-851. Next base: position 9,828 of record JBIOIZ010000068.1, on the reverse strand, counting down.
CACCTACATTGCCGCTCGCCGTTTCGGCCGCGGGCCGGCGCTCGTGGCGATGGCGTGGACGGCCGGGTCCCTGTGGATGATCGCCGTCTCCCGGGATGGGTTCAGGAACATCCTGACGGTGCTCGTCGGGGCTGCCGCGCTCGCGGCGCTGCTCCGCTGGGGCGACCGGCCGTCCCGGATAAGTGCGGTTGTCGCCGGGGTCATCGTGGCGCTTGGGTTCTGGACCTACCAGCCCCTGAAGCTGCTCCCATTGCTCGCGATCCTCTGGTTGGCCTGGATGTACGCGCATGACCGCGAGCGGTTTCGCTCGCTCCGTGCGACCTGGAGATGGGTTATCGCCGCGTTTGTCGTGGTGGTCGCGCCGATGGTCTACACGGCCGTCACCGATTTCTCCGGGTACTTCGGGCGTGCCGCGTTCGTCTCGGTCTTCAACGGCAGCTCGATGTCCATGGACAGCTACCCGGTGCACGTCCTCAAGACCCTCGGGATGTTCTTCGTCACCGGAGACCCCAATCCCCGCCATGACGTCTCAGCACTGCCACTCCTCGGTCCGGTGCTCTCTGTGCTCTTTCTGCTGGGCATCTGGCGCTGCTGGCGCCGGCGGGACGAGCATGGTCACGCGCTGGTCCTGCTCGGCCTCACCGTCTTCATGATTCCTCCCCTGATCGCCACCGAAGGCGGTGCTCCGCACTTCCTCAGGTCGCTTGGCCTCGAACCCTACTTGGCCGCGTGCATCGGACTCGGCTGTATCGAGGGAGTGTCGATCGTCCGGCGACTCGGGTCCCGCATGGCGATGTCGGCGAAGTCGGTCACGCAGACGGGGTGGATGGTCTGCGCGATCACGCTGACCGTGTTGGGCATCGCATCGACAGTGACCTACGTCAATCGCCCGGTCAGTGATCGCTACGCCGCCTTCACCTTTGCCGATGTGGCGCTGGCAGATGCCGCTGTGAACAATCCGACCGACGGCGGCCCGTCGACGCTTGTCGTCCTCGACAGCTACGACGCCATGGACGTCCAGTTTCTCGACGCCGGCCGCTTGCCCACCATCGTCGCGCCGATGACCCGGATCGCGAACCCGGCGGTCTACTCGATGATCGTCGCCCCGTCGCGAGCCGACATCGCGGCAGCCGCGGGTCCAGGCGTCGCAGCGGCGGCGCATGTTGTCGCGACCGACCCAGAGGGGAATCCCGTCGTCTTCGCGGTGGTACCACAACCGGGAGCGCAAACCCTTCCCTGACGCAGTTGTCGCGCGTCCCTCGCCGGGAGGGAACTAAGGTGGGGCCGATGCTGCGCGGATATGCGAGGAAGATCTGGCTCATCACGGTGATTGGGCTCGTTGTCCGCCTCGCATTGCTCGGATATCAACCACTCTGGCGAGACGAGGCGTTCACCGCCCTGGCGGTACAGCGACCGCTCGGCCCGATGCTCGACGTGGTTCGCAACGACAGCGCGCCGCCGCTCTTCTACCTGTTCGAGCGGCTCTTCGCTGTGGTTTCGACCAGTCCCCCGATGCTCCGGCTCTTTCCGGTGCTCGTGGGGACTGCGGCGATTCCGCTCATCGCCGCGCTGGGACGGCGCGTCGCGGGTGACCCCGGAGATCTCTGGGCGGCAGTGATCGGGGCGATCGCTCCCGCCCTGCTCGTCAGCTCGCTTGATGCGCGAATGTACGTGCTCGCGACAACGTTGGTGCTGGCCTCGACCCTCTGCCTGCTGCGCGCAGTCGAACGGCCATCGCCCCTGCGCTGGGCGCTCTACCTCGCGGCGTCGGTACTCGCGGTCTACACCGTGTACTTCGCGCTGTTCGCCGTGTTCGCGCAGGTGATCACCGTCGGGGTGCTCTATCGACAGCGGCTGCGCACTGTCCTGCTCGTCGCAACCCTCGGCGTCGCAACCGTGCTGAGCCTGGTCCCGTGGATCGTGGCCGCACGTGCGCAGCTCGGCCACAGCGCCGGCGCATTCTGGGTGCCGAGGCTGAGCATCACCAGTCTGTTCGGCGGTCTCGAGCAGTTCTTCACCGGGCCACCGCTCAACACGTGGGTGACCGGGTTCGCGGCCCTGCGCGCGCTCGAGGTTGGCGGTGACGTGGTCGGCTGCCTGGTGCTCGTCGCGCTGCTGGTCAACCGAAAGCGTCTCACCGCGGCAGGCGCGGAGACGGCGGCTTTTCTGGGGCTCACCGTCGCGATCGGCGTCGGTGTGATGATCCTGGCGAGCTTCTATCATCCGCTCGAGGACGGGAAGTATCTGAGCACAGCCTGGGCGCCGATGTATCCGCTGGCTGGCGCAGGACTTGCGACGCTCCGGTGGCGCACTGCGGCGGTCGGTGCGGGGGTCGTCACCGCGGCGGTGGCTGCAGCGACCGTCCTCTCTGTCACCAATCCCGAGACGCCGCTTGCGGTTGCGGACATCAGCCGGGCGGCGCGCTCCGGCGAGCTCGTGACCTCATATCCCAGTGAGTTCCTGCTCGTCCTCTACTACGCGAACCACGACCTCGCCGCTCGCACGCGCGCGCTTGGCAGCAATGTGCCGTGGTTCTGGGGCACCGCTGTGTACCCGCCGGGCGCTGTGCTGCGTGCGTTGCCACAACCCCCACCCGGCGCGAGCGATGTCTGGTACGTGTATGAGCCGGGCGATCCCCTGCCTCCCGTTGGGGGCGGATACACCATCGCCGGCACACGCTGCTGGACGGGTGTCTGTGTCACGATGCTCAACCCTTCGGCGGCCGGAGGGTGATCCGGCCGGCCAGTGGGACAAGGAGGACGGATGAAAGGCTTTCGTGACTTTCTCAACCAGGGGAACGTCGTTCAGCTGGCTGTCGCATTTGTCATCGGCGCCGCCTTCGGGGCTGTGGTCACCGCGCTGGTCGTGGATATCATCAATCCGGTCATCGCCATTCCGTTCGGCAAACCCAACTTCGACTCGCTCGTGCTCACCATCAACGGCAGCAACATCAAGTACGGCACGTTTCTCACCGCGGTCGTCGCTTTCGTGCTGGTGGCGGCGGGCGTGTACTTCTTCTTCGTTGTCCCGTACAACCGTCTGCAGGCACGATCGCGTTCCGCGAGCCCCGCGGAGTCGAACACCAGAGCCTGCCCCGAGTGCCTGACGATCATCCCCAAGGCGGCTCGCCGCTGCTCGGCATGCACGGCGGCGGTCGAACCGCAAGCGGCGTAGCGGGCCTACCGAGCGTGCCCGAGGTCCACGCGGCTCACCTCGACGAGTTGTCCTCCCGAACGCTCCTCGGGATCCTCGCCGTCCGCCAGGAAGTGTTCGTCGTCGAGCAGAACTGCGTGTACCAGGACATCGATGCCCGCGATGGTGAGCCGGAGACTGTGCACCTCTGGATCGAGGATGACCGCGGTCGCGTGGTGAGCACGCTCCGCCTCCTGCGCGAGGGGGTATCTGAAGATCGCATCGGGCGAGTGGCCACTCTTGCGTCATCTCGCGGAAATGGGTATTCGAGCGCGCTGCTCAGCCGTGCGATCGAGCTGTCAGAGCGACCGATCGTGCTGAGCGCGCAGGCGTATCTCGTCGAGTGGTACGGGCGCTTCGGATTCGAGATTTGCGGTCAGCGCTGGACCGAGGACGGCATCGAGCATGCGCCGATGCGCCTCGAGGTCAGTCGGTGACGATGTTGACGATGCGGTCGACGACGGCGAAGACCTGGCTGGGCTCGCGTCCGCCCAGTAATTCGACGACACGCGGGTGGGCAAGCGCCAGCGCACTCAGCTCGGCCTTCGACGTGCCGGCGTCGACCTCGAGCTCAGCGCGCCGCTTGCCGTTGACGGTGATCGCGATGTTCGCTCGCTGCGGAGCGGCAAGCTCGGCGTTGTAAGCGGGCCAGGTGCCGCGCGCATGGACGGAGTCCTCGTGGCCGGTGCGCTGCCAGAGCTCCTCGGTGACAAACGGCGCGAAGGGTGCGAGCAATTTCAACAGCGTGTCGGCGTCGATCCGCCGCGCGGTCCCGTCGGAGCACTCGTGGTCGAGGTCTCGCGCAAACTCCATGACGTAGGCAATTGCCGTGTTGTACCGAAGCTCGGCGATGTCGTCCTCGACCTGCTTGATGAGGCGATGGCGGCGGCGTTCTCTCATCTCATCGCTGACGTCGGTGCCGGTGGCGAGCTGCGTTGCGCGCCAGGTCCGGTTGATGAATCGCGTCATCCCGGCGATGCCCTTGTCGCGGAAGTCACCGCCGAGCGTGTAGGGCCCGAGGTACATCATGAAGAGGCGGACTGTGTCCGCGCCGTACCGCTCGATGTACTCGTCAGGGTTCAGCACGTTGCCGCGACTCTTCGACATCTTGGCGCCGTCCATGATGATCATCCCGTGCGCGCGAAACCGGGTGTACGGCTCTGGAGCCGGAACCAGCGCCATGTCATACAACGCGCGCATGACGAACCGGGCGTAGAGCAGGTGTCGCACGGCGTGCTCGTTGCCGCCGATGTACATATCGACCGGGAGCCACGTCTCCGTCCGCTCCTTGTCGAAAGGAACGTCGTCGAAGTCCGTGGATGGGTAGCGCAGGTGGTACCACGCAGAGTCCAGGAACGTGTCGCTCACGTCGGTCTCGCGCCGGGCCGGTTCGCCACACTTCGGACAGGGGACGTTCACCCACTCCTCGACGGTCGCCAGCGGTGAGAGGCCTGTGCCTCGCGGCCGGAAATCCTCGATGTCGGGAAGCAGCACCGGGAGATCCTCTTCCGGCACCGCGACAGGCCCGTCCTTGGGGCAGTGGATAATCGGGATCGGCGGCCCCCAGTAGCGCTGTCGCGAGATGAGCCAATCGCGCAACTTGTACTGCACGCTGGGCTCTCCGCGACGCAACTCGTGGAGGCGCGCGACGATGCGCCGCCTGCCCTCGTCGGAGGAGAGGCCGTTGAACTCTCCGCTGTTGACCATGGTGCCCGATCCGGAGTACGGGGCTGCATCGACGCTGCCGCCGCTGATGACCTCGACGATCGGGAGCGCGTGGGCACGGGCGAACGCCCAGTCGCGTGCGTCGTGTCCGGGGACCGCCATGATCGCGCCGGTGCCGTAGCCGCCGAGCACGTACGGCGCGGCCCACACCGGAAGGCGCGCTCCGGTGAGGGGGTGGATCGCGTAGGAACCAAGTTCCATGCCGACGGAGAAATCGGGCTCTGCGGCCGCGGGCGGGAACTTGTTCCGCCAGGCGTTGACCTCTCCCATGCGCTCGGGGGGCACGAAGTCCTCGAGTTCGGGATGGTCGGCGCCGATGACCAGGAAGGTGGCGCCGAAAATGGTGTCCGGGCGTGTCGTGTACACGGTGACGTCCTTGCGCCGGCACCCGACGAGGTCGAACAGGATGGTCGCGCCCTCGCTGCGCCCGATCCAGTTGCGCTGCATGGTCTTTGTCGATTCCGACCAGTCGAGCGTGTCCAGCGCGTCGAGCAATTGCTGCGCGTAGCGCGTGATCTTGATCCACCATTGGCGGAGGTAGCGCGTCTGCACAACGGTGTGGCAGCGCTCGCACCGGCCCTGCTCCACCTGCTCGTCGGCGAGCACGGTGAGGCACGACGGGCACCAGTTGACAGCACCCTCGCGCCATTCGGCGAGCCCGGCGTTGAAAAGGCGCAGGAAGAGCCACTGGGTCCAGCGGTAGTACGCGGGGTCGGCTGTGTTGACCTGGTGGCTCCAGTCGAACATGGAGCCAATCCGCGAGAGCTGGTTCTCGCGGAAGTTCTGCACGGCGCGACGCATCACCACCGCCGGGTGCTCGCCGATCTTCATCGCGTAGTTCTCGGAGTGGATGCCGAAGGCGTCGAATCCCATCGGCTCGAAGACGCTGTCGCCCATCAGGCGCCGCCACCGACCGTAGATGTCGCCCCCGGCGAACGGGATGATGTGGCCGACGTGCAGCCCCTCGGCGGAGGGGTACGGGAACATCATGAGGTTGTAGAAGGGCCGGTCCGGATCGTCGAGCTGGGTGCGATAGTCGCCGCGCTCCTCCCAGACCCGCCGCCAGCGCGCCTCGACCGCCGCGTGGTCGTAGACGTCGAGGCGGCCCGGATCAGGCTCGACCGGGGCGATGACGGTGTCCATGAGATAAAGGGTATCCCGAGTCCCTTGCCCAGCCCAAACGACTGACGCCCGGACGCGGGCGTCAGAACCGTCCGGCGGTCGCGAGTACACTCGGGCGCTCATGGACCAGGACCACTCGCCCATCGAGATTCGCGACGCCGATGGTGAGCGTGACCTCCAGCGCTTTGCCGAGGTCGACGCGGAGTCGTTTGCCGGGCAGGCGGCCACCAACATACGCTGGCTCGCCGCCGCCGCGCCACACGCACCGCTGCGGCTCGCACATACCGACGGCGAGATCGTCGGCGGCTACATGGTGCTCCCGGTCGGACAGTTTTTCGGCGGGAAATCGGTGCCGGCGCAGGCGGTCACTGCCGTTGCCGTGCATCCCGCCTGGCGCCGCCAGGGCGTCGCGGGGGCGCTCATGCGCGACTGCGTCCGGCTCGCGCGCGAGCATGAAGCTGCCGTTGCACCCCTGCACGCGACGACCGTCCGCCTGTACCGCCGCTGGGGTTGGGAGGTCTGCTCGCAGACCCTCCGGCAGATCGTACGGACGCGGGCGCTGACCGGGCTTTCCGGCTCCGGCAGGATTCGCGCCAAGCCCGACCGCCCCGCGGTGGAGGCGATGCGTCGCGCCCATCTCGCGAAATGGGATGGTCCTCTCGATCGCCCGGATTGGTTCCTGTCGGTGGAGTGGGACCCCGGCGATCCAGAGCCGCGGCGCTCCGAATACGGCTGGTACGAGGGGAACGAGCTCACCGGTTTTGTCCGATATGAGTCCGAGCGCGAGCCAGGTTCATGGATCCGTCTTCGTGTCCAGGAGTTCATCTTCACGACGCATGACGCACTGGTTGGCCTGCTCGGCTTCCTCGGTGGGCAGGACTCGATGGGCAGCGACGTGGTGTTCGTGCATTCGGCGGTGACCGACGCGTCGCCGCTGTTGTGGATCCTGCCCGAGCCGCACCGCAATATCGAGGTCCAGGGCTTCGTCTGCTGGCTGCAGCGCATCGTCAACATCGACAGGGCGATGAGCTCCCGAGGATGGCCGGCGCGGGCGGCCGGTCGCGTGGATCTTGAAATCACCGACCCGGTGACCGGCCTCGAGCGCGTGGTCCTCGAGGTCGAAGGCGGATGCGGCCGGGTGACGCCCGGAGGAACCGGGGCAATTCGCTGCGGCATCGGTGCGCTGTCGGCCTGGTACTCCAGCGCGATGCGAGCCCAGGACGCCGTGCGCCTCGGTCTCCTGGATGGTGAGCCATCCCTGGTGACCGCGATGGACGGGCTGATCGCCGGCGGCCTTCCCTGGATGCCCGACTTCTTCTGAGTTCCAGGATGCCTGACGCCGCCCTGTTGCCGCTGCGCTTCGCACGCCTGCGCTCACAGCACCTCACCGACGACACGCGGCTGGATGCCGATGTTGCTGCAGTCGCGCGCGCGATGTGCGCGCTCCAGGCGCAGGCCTTTGATGCCGCGCGCCATCAGGTGCGCGTACGGAGCGTGGGGCTCACCGCAACGTCGGTGGATCACGCGTTCGAGCAGGAACGCTCGGTGGTGAGAACATGGTTGATGCGCGGAACGCTGCATCTCTGTGCGGCCGACGACCTCCGCTGGTTGATTGATGTCTTCGGTACCGCGATCGACCGATCCGGCGCCAGTCAACGCAGAAATCTCGGCCTCGATGATGCGACGTGTGAGCGCGGGGTCTCGGTGATTCGAACGGCACTGGCCGGCGGCCCGATGGCGCGTCGCCAGATGGGCGAGTGTCTGGTGAGCGCGGGTGTCCTTGAGAAGCCTGCCGGTCAGGCGCTGCTGCAGCTCCTGTATCACGCCGCCGCGTTGGGGGTCGTGTGCTCCGGACCCCGTATGGGACGAGACGACAGCTTCGTGCTGCTGGATGACTGGGTACCGCAGTGCAAACGGCCGCGTGGCGAGGCCGCACTCGCCGAGCTCGCCCGCCGGTACTTCGCCGCGTACGGGCCGGCGAGTGAGGGGGACTTCGCCGCCTGGTCGGCCCTGCGGCGGCCGGCGATTCGCGCTGCGATGACCGCGGTGGGCTCGGAGCTGGTGGAGTATCCCGGGCCGGTCCACGGCCTCTGGACGCTGGGGCCGCTCATCGCTGATCCCGAAACGGTCCGGCCGGCGGTGCGTCTGCTCGGTCACTTCGACACCTTTCTCCTGGGCTACCGGAAGCGCGAGCACGTCGGCGACGTGGCTGCTGAGACATGGATCCACGACGGTGGCGGTGGCTGGATCCGCCCCGTAGTCTGCGTCGACGGCTGGATCGCCGGGGGCTGGCGCCTCGAGCAGCGGTCTGGTCAGATCGAGATCACCGTCATGCCCTTCGATCGGATCGGCCGCCGCGCCGACCCTGCGATTGGCCGCGAGGTGGCCTCGATCGGCAGCTTCCTGGAACGGCCGGCGCGGTGGTCGCGTGGCCCCTTGGTAGGCTTCGACTCTGCGCCGACGTAGCTCAGTGGTAGAGCAATGGTTTCGTAAACCATTGGCCGGGAGTTCGAATCTCCCCGTCGGCTCTGGTAAACCCCATATGCACACGGGTTTTCGCTCTGAGCCCCCGCCCCGTGGCGCAACCGTTACCCCCATCGGGTGGACGGATGGTCTCTGTGGGCCCACGGGCCGGTGATCAACCGCGTGAGAAGTGCCGCGCTCCCGTGAAGACCCGAAAACGCCGCACACTCGGAAGGGCTGCGAATCAACCGCCCATGCGATGAACAGCCCGATGACAACGCAAGGGCCAACATCAACCGATCAGCACATGTCGGTTCATGCCTGCAACGCTCGCACTCCGGCGCAGCAGGTCTCAAGGACCTAGGACAGCAGGCAAGCTCTGCGCGCAGGCGGCACGCATTCCGTGTGGAGCGCAGCCGGAAGCGTCGGACAGAGGCTCGCCCGCGTATGGTCGAGACACTGTTGCACTTGCTGGATGTACTGGTCGGGGGTGAAGGGACGCGGGGCAGGACGCGGTGCCAGCGTCGCGTTCCCCAGCGTCATCGTGTTCCACTGAAGCGCAAAGACCAGAATCGAGATCGCGAACATGGCGGTGAGGACGTACCACGTTCGCTGCCAGACCGGTCGCTTCATGCGTGCAACGCTGGCACTCCGGCGCAGCACGTGTCAAGTACCGGCACCTGCCTCAGGGCCGCTGTGTGGCGATCCTGTGCTGTTGCATGGCAGCCTCGTGGTGACGCCCGTTGCCCCAGTAGACGAATCTCTTGCCGTCGCAACGGTCGAGGATGCTCATCCCCTGAATGGGACCCATCAATCGCAGCTCGAGGTGACAGTGTCAGCCCTCATCGTTGTGCACGATGAAGGCGAGCCTGAACACGGGGTGTGCGCCGCGCGCGAGCAGCGTCAGGCGCCCCTGTTCGGCCTGAGCTAGCGAGCGAGCCAGTGCCAGACCGATGCCGCTGCCGCCATTCCCGGAGCGGCGCCGCTCGAAGATGTGCTGCGGATCGCTCAGGCCGGCTCCCTCATCACCGACATCGATGACGACCCCGCCGTGCAACTCCCGAGCGCTGATCGTGATCGTGCCGTCACCGTGCTGGATTGCGTTGTCGATGAGAACCTCGAGGATCTGGTGCAGGGCCGACTCAGAAACCGTGATACGCGAAAGACCGTCTGGCAATTGCACCTCGAGACGGCGCGCTGGGCTGAGCCGGGAACGCCACGTGGCGGCTGCGTTGTTGATGAATCCGCTCACGTCGACCGATCGTCGATCGCCAGGGACGTCACGTGCCAGCCGCATCAGATCGTCGACGCTCCCCTGCAACCGGT
>JBIOIZ010000067.1:0-16138 GCA_044450385.1 Candidatus Dormibacteria bacterium | reverse complement strand
TGCGGAGCGGCCGGCCTGAGCACGGACGCGTCCTGCCCCGAGGGCGGGATCGCCACCAACGGCGACTTCATGACGCAGGTCTCGCAGTCGCAGGGTCAGCTCTGGGGAGCCACCAACACTGAGCTCGCCCAGACATACGCCGGAGCCAACGCGGAGATCCACCAGTCAGTGGTCTACTGGGTGGTCGGCACCAGCTCGTTCGACAGCACCGGCAAGTTCAGCCTGACCAACCAGGGGTATGTCTCGGCGGCGCACGAAGACCTGGAGATGCCGGCGATGGCCGCGGAAGGCACCGGTGGTAACGGCAAGGCGATCATGTTGTTCACGGTGAACGGCAACGGCGGGCCGACCGGCGCCAACAACGGCGGTTTCTACCCGAGCACCGCCTTCGGGCGTCTGACCAGCACCTCCAACGGTCTGCTCACCTCCACGATCAACATCGCTGATGCGGGCAAGTCCCCGCAGGACGGCTTCAGCGAGTACCAGGGCTACCCCGGCACCACCCGCCCCCGCTGGGGAGACTACAGCTGGGGGATCTTCCTGCCGGGCTCCGGCGGGCGGATCTACTTCGCGAACGAGTACATCCAGTACCCGAACTGCACAGGTGCCGCGTTCACTCTGACGATCGGCACCTGCGGCGGGACCAGGGACGGCAACGCGAACTGGGGGACTTCGGTCAACTACGTGGTTCCCTAGCTCCGCGCAGCGGCAGGTGGTGGGCTGACAGCAGCCCGCCACCTGCCTGCCCGCCACGCTGTTTGTCCGCCGCCACCGGCAGACAGGGGTGACGGTATGGCTGCGATCCGGATGAATTTACGATCGCGGACTACCCTGGGTCGATGCCCAACGCTTTCACTCGCGTTCCCGATTCGCCAGTCCCGCCGCCAGGCCGCTTCGGCTCTGCGGTGATCCCCGTCGCCGATGCCTTCATGATCGCCATGTTCTCCAAGCCGCCGAGCGGCACGCTGCGGACGACCTGGGTCACGCCGTCGACGTACTGGCTGACCCTCGCGACGTTTCTCGGCGCTGTGATCATCGCCGGGTTGCTCCTCTCGGGGATCGTGGGGGGCATCACCGCCCTCTCGATCGTCGGCGTGGTGATCTGCTTCCTGTTCGCCGTCGGTGCGGGATCTGTTGCGGTCGTCGGGGGATGCCAGCGCCGCTCGGTCTGAGCGTGATTCTCCCGTGCTGTGTGGAGTGGGTCGATGGTGATCATCGCAACCCCACAAACTCATGTGTAGCTTGCTAGAGTGGCCGCGCTGAGGCGACGGGCTTCGCAGTGGGGGCGGCCTCGGCGCAGGCGAGGGAACAGGCCATGTCAGAGAGTGGTACAGGTTCCGCGGAACGATGAACAAGACATTTCGTATCGCCACGTTGATCGGGTTCTGTGTGGTCAGCTGGGGAGCCGGCTCAGCGCTGGTCGCTGCCCCCGCACTCGCGTCCACGTGCCTTCCCCAGGGCAGTACCTGCTCGCCCGACGACTTCACGGGGGAGTTGGCCGGAACACTCCTTGCCGTTCTCGTGAGTCCAGTGTCGGTGAGCGGCGCGTTCAGCGCCACTTACACCGACGCGGTGTACAAGGAATCCGGCGGAACCCTCGACTTCTACCTCCAGGCGGTGAACAACACCACGTCGAGCGATGCGATCACGCAGCTCAGCGTCTCGGACTTTCAGGGGGCGCTTGCCGACATGGGCTATCGCACAGACGGCAGCACCCTTCCCAGCGGGTCGTTCGTCGATGGGTCCCAGACCCCGACTGACGTGACCAGGGCGACGTCGGGCGACCCGATCGCATGGGATTTCACGGGCTCGAACCCCGCCAACATGCTGCCTCCAGGGGACACCTCGTACGTGCTCGAGGTCAAGACCAATGCGGTGCAGTACACATTGGGGACCGTCACGTTGACCAGTGGTGGCGGCGGCGTGGTCGGGTCCGGGTTTGCTCCCGTCGTGACCCAGATGTCCTCGACCCCGAGCCCGACCACGGCTCACACCGGCACCACTCTCCAGGACAGCGCCACGCTGTTGAACGCCACGAGCCTCGATGGGACTGGATCGATCACCTTCAACCTCTTCGCGCCGGGCGACGCCACCTGCACCACGCCGATTCATACAGAGACGGTCACCGGTATTTCAAGTGACGGTCCCTGGAGCACCACCACCGGATACGTGGCCGGCACACCCGGCACCTACCAGTGGGTTGCGAGCTTCAGCGGCGACAGCAAGAACCCTGCTGGGACAACGGGCTGTGGCGACGAGCCCGTCCCGGTGACCCTGCCCAGCCAGATCACCCTGAGTTCGACGACATGCACGCAGTTCGCGGGGGGCACCTCATCGACCTTGTTGCACGCCTATTACTCGGTCGCGCACGGGAAGATCAAGGCTGTCGCACCTGCCGGGTTCGCGTACTGGGCAGCGGTCACGTCGACCGGCGGCACGCAGACGTACCACCTCGATCAGTTCACCAATGAGACGAGCAGACCGTTCCTGCTTGGATCGGGAAGCGCAGTCTTCACGTCGGGCTGCACCAGCGTCGGGGGCACCTTCACGCAATCCGGAGGGGCGGTGACCGTGACGTTCAACGGAGGAAGCCCCGGCGCGACGTACCTCATCGGCATTCACTTCTCGACGTCGCACGTGGTCGGCGAGCCGCGCCCGGGACCGAGTGGCATGGTGCGCTACCTCTTCCAGGCCGGCACCTCGACACGGGAGCTCGACCTCGTCAAGTAGCGGCCGAGGTCAGGGTGCGGCGAGCGGGTGGCGTCTATCGCCAACGCCGAAAACGCATACTTGCGCGCACTCGGTAGGATCGGCATCCTCGCCAAGGTCCTCCGAGCGTCCTGGATGGAGGCTTGCCATGCCGAAGCTGGTCATGACCCACGCCGTCGCCGATATCGAACGCTGGCTCAAGGGCAAGGACGAGCGTGCTGCGGCAATCGGCTCGGTTGGCACGAACGTGACGGACCACGTCGCGGCCGATGGGAGCAATAACGTCGCCATCACCGCCGACGTCCAAGACGTGGAGGCCGCGCAGGCGATGGTGACCTCGCCCTCGCCCGAAACGGTTGCCTTGATGCAGAGCCACGGCGTCATCCCCCCGGTGACCACCTACATCGAGAGGTAGCCCAAGAGCGGGACTCGTCGGGCCGGAGGTTGACCTGCGCGGCGCTGGGGGAGAATCGGGGCATGCGCCCCATCGTCGCTCGCCCTGACGGCGAGATCGAGGTCCTCGGAGGGTTCCGTCCGGCGGCCCGTTCCGGCGGAACGCTGGTCAAGCTCGACGCCGCCCAGATGATCCCGCTGCCCGAGGGCACCACGCTGATGCACCTGCCGGGGCGGCGGGCGCTGGCGCTTGATTCCAAGGATCGCCCGGTCGATGTCGAAGCGGACCTGCTCCCGGTCGCCGCGGTGCTCCCGGTCGGCTATCTCCGCACGCTCCTGCCCGCGTCACGCCCGCTCCCGGGAAGCCGCCGGCTTCCTCTCTATGGATATGCGGCGGTGGTGGAGCACCACGACGAGCTGATGGTCGCCGCCCTGAGCACCGACGCCTTCGGCTGGTGGGAGCCAGCACGCTATGCGGGCGGCGGCCTCGACGCGGCGATCGAGAGCGCTCGCCAGGCCCTCCCGGGCAACCGGCTCGTCGACCACCTCGCGATCTGCGCCACCGATCTCCGCTGCTACACCGCCCAGAACACCTTCCTGCGCCGCTACGAGGGAGCGCTGCCCGCTTCGCCGGCCTGCAACGCGGACTGCCTCGGATGCATCTCCCTGCAGACCGACGGCCAGGCACCCGCGCCGCAGCCCCGGATGCGCTTCGCGCCGACGGCGGACGAGCTTGCCGGCATGGCGTCGTTCCATCTCGGGGGCTCAGATGCCGGGATCGTGTCTTTCGGCCAGGGATGCGAGGGCGAACCGCTGACCCGCGACGACGTCCTTGCCCGCGCGGTGGCGATGATCCGCAATGACCATCCCGAGGCGACGATCCACGTCAATACCAACGGCAGCCGTCCGCAGGTGCTCCAGCGCCTCATCGATGCGGGCTGCAACAGCGTGCGGATCAGCGCGATCTCATTCAGCGACGCGGTCTTCCGTGCGTACTACCGGCCGGTCGGATACTCGATCGAGGACGTCATCGAGTGCGGGCGGGTGATGTCCGCATCAGGCGGCCAGGTGTGCCTGAACCTGCTCACCTTCCCCGGGCTCACCGACTCGAGCGCCGAGCTCGACCGGACCGCCGCAGCGGTCGTCGAGATGGGCGCACGGCAGATCCAGTGGCGCTCGCTGAACTGCGATCACGACTGGCTCGTCGACGTCCTTGCGGCTCGGGGACTGCTCCCTGACGACGGGATCGGCCTGGCCTCGGCATATCAGCACCTCGTGGACCGCCTCCCGGGCGTGACTCACGGCAATTTCACCCGGCCCGTGGCGATGGCCCTGGATTGACCCCGACACGGGCGTGGTATCTTCAGGTCGTCCCTTCCGAGTGAACCAAGGCGCCCCATGAAACCTGCGATCCATCCCGTCTACCACGTCGACGCTGAGGTGCATTGCCTGTGCGGCAACACCTTCATCACCGGCTCCACGCTCACGGAGTTGAAGACCGAGGTGTGCTCGGTGTGCCATCCGTTCTTCACGGGGACGCAGCGCATCGTCGACACCGGCGGTCAGGTCGAGCGCTTCCGCCGTCGCGCGGAGCGAGCCAAGCAGGCCAAGCAGGCATAGCCCGGCATTACGTCGGGTCATCCGGGCTGACCGGATGGGCGTCGATGTAGTGCTGTTCCGCCGCCGAGATCGACTCGCGCTGCATGCTGATTCCCGTCAGCGGGGTCTGCGAGTTGTCGAACGAGTTGGTGTAGGGATACGCCGCGGCGTCGTTGGCGCTGAGCGGTGCGAGACCGAAGGTCTGCTCGACGTACGCGAGAATCGACGCGAAGGTCGCCGTGGTCGAGTCCGTGTAGCCGGCTTTCGCGTACGGCGACACGATCACCATCGGCATCCGTGTTCCCTGGGGCGTGCCGTCAGGGTTCACGCCGGGGGCGACGTGATCGTAGAAGCACCCGCAGTCGTCGTAGGTGATGAAGATCGCTGTTGAATCCCAGTCCGGGCCGTTCTCGATCGCCGACACCACCTGACCGATCCAGCTGTCACCGGCCGCCATCGACATGCCGTTGTGCTGCACCAAGTTTCCATACGCTCCCGCCCCGCCGAGCACGAGCGAGTACGACTGCAGCGAACCGGATGCAGCATCGCTGAGCACCTGCTGCAGCGGCACCATGTTCTGTGCCTGTCTCGTGTCCAGGCACTCGGCGAACGATGGGCAGACTGCCCAGATGTACCCGCCACCGTCGCTCGGCGCCGTGTAGAGACGCCACGACAAACCGGCTCCCTCGAGCCGATCCATGATGGTTGGCACGTACTGCGCGGTGGTCGGCTCGAACGCTCCGCCATTGGATAGTCCGAGTGATGTGTCTGGGATGCACGACGGGAGCATGTGCAGCACCTTTGTCGACGGATCAATCCATGGAGTGACCATGTTCGAGTCACAACCCCACCCGGGGCCCTTGACATATCCGGTCGGCGCTGGCTTCGGAGTCGACGGATTGTCCCCGGTGAATTGATCAGTGGAGGCCGCGACCGCGTAGACGTGACCTCCCCATGACGGGCTGTCCGCCATGCTGAACGTCTCGTCGGAGACGACGAACTTGTTTGCAAGCGCCGCCAGGTTGGGGATCTGGCTCGGTGCGTAATAGGTCAGGCATCCGTAGGGGATGCTGCCCGCGAGCGTGGACGTCGCCCCGCAGCCATTGACGCCCTCCCACCCATCCATGAGCCCCCCGTCGATCCCGGTCACCTGCGATGCGACGCTGTGCGCCACCTCGGGAATCACGTCCGGCGCCTGCTGCAGGGTGCGCTGCGTTCCGCCTTTGAGCGTCACCGGCTTGGTCACGTCGTAGCCGTTGCAGCGGGAGTTGATGAAGCACCAGTCGCCGAGCACGTTGTCAAATGAATGGTTCTCCATGTAGAGCACCACGACGTGCTTGATCGGACTTCCGGTCGGCGTCGGACTCGGTGACACCGTGGAGGTTGCCGTCGGGCTGGGGGTCGGAGTCGGCGGCGGCGGCGCCGCTTCGAAGGTGGCGATGATCCCGGTCCATGCCACGGACGCGGAAAGGACGTCGGCGAACGTCTGCGTCCCGGTCGCGCTCAGGATCTGCACGCCGGCGGCTTCCCCGGCGCCCTCGTTTCTCACTGTTGACTGACTCGCCGGAAGCAGGGTGTAGCCGGCCGACGCCTTGCTCGCTGAGAC
This sequence comes from Candidatus Dormibacteria bacterium, assembly GCA_044450385.1. Classification (GTDB taxonomy): domain Bacteria; phylum Chloroflexota; class Dormibacteria; order Aeolococcales; family Aeolococcaceae; genus Palsa-851. The sequence continues at coordinate 9,831 of JBIOIZ010000067.1, read as the reverse complement.
CGCGCCGCTCCAGCCAATATCGCCAATCGCGATCTCGCTCGGGTTCACGGTTGCGGCGGTGGGTCCGACCGAAGGATTGGCGCTGACACCAGAGCTCGTCGCGGACACGTCGAGCGGAGAGCTCGTCGCGATTCCCTGCAGCTCAACCACCGTCGCCGCGATCGCTCCCGAAAGCGCCGTCGCGATCGTGATCTTCCCGGTGGTGGGAACGCTCTGCGCATTGGCCGTGTACCAGAGCTCCTCGCCGGTGGTCCCGTTGTGCGCCGAGGTCGCTCGGAACCAGAAATCGCCGCTGCTGTCGTTGACGCTCGTGACGGAGGTCAGCCCCGCGTTCCGCCGCACTTCGATCACGGCGACCAGTGCATCCCCGGCGGTTGTGGTGGCCTTTGGCGAAATCTTCAGCTGCGTTGAGGCGGACGTGAGGCGCCCGCCGAAGTTCTGCACCATCGCCGGTGTCGTGGCGGCGGACGTGGCACGCACGGAAACCGTCATCGATCCATGGATCCAGGCCAGGGTGAGAGCGGCGACGACACAGGAGACACCGAGCCTGACCGCGCGCCGACCGTTCAGAGTCCCTTTGATGCGCGCCCATGAAAGGACCAGAGGCCGTCTCCGCCACATGGGTCACCCTCCTGGGAGCTTTCCGGCGCTCCAGTCACCTATCCCGTGAGGCCCACGCGCGTCGTCGTCTCCCCCGGCGGCTCGGTGGCCCCTATGGCGCGGCATCCTACACCGATTTGGGTACTACTACTAGCATGCGAACGATGACCTCAGTCCGGCGTTGCCGCGACCTCCTGCTCACCGTTGCGGTCAACGCGGTGAGCGCACCGCCTGCCACCTTCTTCTATGGCGGCCAGGCGGTGATCGAAGGCGTGCTCATGCGCGGCCGGGATCGCTATGCGGTGGCCGCGCGCAGGCCGAACGGCGAGATCGCTGTGTGCACCGACGTGTTGCGCTCGCGCGTCTACACCGCACGTGTGTGGCGCCGCCCATTCCTTCGCGGCGTCGCCGGCCTGTACGAGACCATCCACCTGGGCATGCGAGCGCTGCAGTGGTCGGCGCTCGTGCAGCTCGGCCAGGACGCGGAAATCGGTGAGGGTGCGATTCGCGGCGCGATGATCGCGTCGCTGGTGTTCGCGCTCGCGCTGTTCATCGGTGCGCCGCTGCTGCTCGGCAAGTTGCTGCACCGTGGCGCGTCGCAGTCGATCACGGCTGTGCTCATCGAGGGCGTGATTCGCGCCGCGATCCTGATCCTGTACCTGCTGCTGATCGGCCTGATCCCGAATGTACGCCGGCTGTTTCAGTACCACGGCGCCGAGCACATGGCCATCAACGCGCTCGAGTCCGGCGACGCCATCGACGTTGCGCACGTTCGCGAGCGCAGCCGCCTCCATCCCCGCTGCGGCACCGGGTTTCTCGTCGTCGTTGCACTCGTGAGTGTCGGCGTCTTCGCACCACTTGGCCTGCTGCCCATCGCGGTCCGGCTTGTCTGTCAGATCCTGCTGGTGCCGGTGGTCGCAGCCGTGTCGTACGAGATCATTCGCGCGCTGGTCAAGATCCGCACCACGCTGCCGGGCCGGATTGCCCTGGCGCCGGTGCTCGGAACGCAGCTGCTGAGCACGCGCCGTCCCGCGGATGCGCAGATCGAGGTCGCGATTGCGGCACTCCACGCTGCTCGCGCCGGTGACACCGTCGTCTTCGAGGCGTCCGGAGCGCGCTGAGAGAGTTGCCATGCCGGAGATGACGCCGTTCGAACAGCGCCTTGCCGCGCTCGAGTCCCGCTACAACGAGCTCGAGACGCTGCTCAGCGCACCCGACGCGTACCAGGACCTCGAGCGCATCCAGCAGCTGTCGCGCGAGCAGGCCAAGCTGCGCGAGGTGGTGGAGGCGGCTCGACGCTGGCGCGATGCGCAGGACGCCGCGCGCGAGGCCGGCGAGATGATGCGTGCGGAATCCGACCCGCAGATGATCGCAATGGCGGAGGAGGAGCACCAGGCACAGCTCGGCGCCGCCGAGACGGAGTACGAGCGGCTCCGCGCCCTGCTCCTGACAGAGGATCCCAATGACGAACGCGACGTCGTCGTCGAGATCCGCGCGGGCACCGGTGGTGACGAGGCCGCGCTCTTCGCGGCAGACCTCTTCCGCATGTATTCGCGATATGCGGAGCGGATGCGCTGGCGCATCGAGGTCCTCGATCAGAACGAAACCGCCGGGCACGGATTCAAGGAGATCGTCTTCGAGGTGCACGGTCAGGGTGCGTACTCGCGGCTGAAGTTCGAATCGGGTGTGCACCGCGTGCAGCGTGTCCCGGACACCGAGGCCCAGGGACGGATTCACACATCGGCCGCATCCGTCGTCGTGCTCCCCGAGGCGGACGACGTCGAGGTCGATCTCCAGGACAACGACCTGAAGATCGACGTCTATCGCAGCACCGGACCCGGCGGTCAGAGCGTCAACACCACCGATTCCGCGGTGCGCATCACGCACCTTCCGACCGGACTCGTGGTGACGTGCCAGGACGAGAAGTCACAGATCAAGAATCGTGCCAAGGCGATGCGCGTGCTGCGTGCGCGCCTCTACGACCTCGCCCAGGCGGAGCGTGACGCGGAGCTCAAGGCGACGCGCCGGTCCATGGTGGGCAGCGGCGACCGCAGCGAGAAGATCCGCACGTACAACTTCCCGCAGTCACGCGTGACCGACCATCGCATCGACCTGACGTTGCATCAGCTCCAGCGCGTGGTCGACGGCGATCTCGACATGCTCATCGAGCCGCTGTCGAACGAGGATCAGGCGCGTCGCCTGCTCGAGGACGACAACAACGATGCTCCGTCCGGGCACGCCGCCTGAGGTGGCGACCGCCCCTCCAACGCTCATCGACGTGCTCCGGCTGAGCACGACGTACCTGGGTGACCACGGGAGCAGCTCGGCGCGGCTCGACTCCGAGCTGCTCTGCGCGCAGGCGCTCGGCCTGCGCCGTCTCGATCTCTATCTGCAGTTCGATCGTCCCCTCGACGCTGAGGAGTTGACGTCGATCCGCGAGCTGGTGCGGCGCCGGGGGAAGGGCGAACCGGTGGCGTACATCACCGGGACCCGCGAGTTCTACGGACGGCCGTTCACGGTCACGCCCGACGTGCTCGTGCCACGACCTGACACCGAGACGCTCGTCGAGCGCGCCACCGCATTCCTGCGCGTAAGGCCCGGCGCCCAGCTGCGCGTTGCCGACCTCGGGACCGGGAGCGGGTGCATCGCGATCACGCTCGCCGCCGAGGTCCCCGGCATGCAGGTGGTCGCGACCGACGTCAGTCCCGCCGCGCTCGGCGTGGCCCGTGCCAACGCGGCCGCGCTCGGCATCGACGTCTCCTTCATGGAGTGCTCGTGGGCGGACTGCCTCGACGGCCGCTTCGACCTCATCGTCAGCAACCCGCCGTACGTCACCACCGAGGAGCTCGACGCCGTGGATCGCGACGTGCGCGACTTCGAGCCTCGCGGCGCACTCCTCGGCGGCGATGACGGCCTCGATGCCTACCGGGCGCTGCTCACGTCCGTCCGCGACCACGTGACCACCGCCCGTCTGATGCTCGAGGTCGACCCGCGTCATGCCCAGGGCGTCGCAGCGCTGGTCGGCGCGACATTCCCCGGCGCCATAACGTTTGAGGTTCCGGATCTCACCGGACGCACCCGCGTCCTCGACGTCGAGACGCCGTGAGCATCGACGACGCGGTCCACGCCATCCGGCGCGGTGGGGTGATCGCCATGCCCACCGACACGGTGTACGGGCTGGCCTGCGACCCGGCGAACACCGCAGCGGTGAGCCGCATCTACGCCATCAAGCGCCGGCCGGACCGTCTCGAGCTGACCCTGCTCGCCGCGTCGATCGCCGACATCGAGGAGGACGTCGACCTCAATCCGGCGGCCCGACAGCTCGCCGACGCGTACTGGCCGGGGGCGCTCTCGATCATCGCCCCGCTGCGGGGCCACCGCTGGGCGATCCCGCGCGACGCCGACAGCCTGAGCGTTCGCGTCCCGGATCACCCCATCGCGCTGGCACTGCTCCGGCGCACCGGGCCGCTCGCGACGACCAGTGCCAACCGCCACGGCGAGCCACCCGGCGAGACCGCGCATGGGGTCGCCGCAGCCCTCGGCGCCGAGATCGACAACGTCCTCGACGGCGGTCCCTCCGGCGGACTTGCCTCGACTATCATCGACTGCACGACGATGACCCCTCGCGTACTTCGCGACGGCCCGATCAGCGCCGGCGCGTTGTTCTCGCTTCTTGGGGGCTCCACAGCAACCACCACGGAGGGGCAGCGATCGCAGTGACCGGCATTGATGTCGACATCCGCCCGGACGCCCAGACCGGCGCCGGCTTCACCGACAAACTCGCCGTGCGCGCCACCGATCCGGAGATCGCGGACCTTCTTGAAGAGGAGCTGGAGCGCCAGGAGGAGACGCTCGAGCTGATCCCCTCGGAGAACCTCGCCTCGGTGGCGGTGCTCGAGGCGCTCGGCTCGTGGCTCAACAACAAGTACGCCGAGGGTGTCCCCGGCAAGCGGTACTACGGCGGCTGCCAGGTCGTCGACAAGGTCGAGAACCTCGCGCGCGATCGCGCCAAGGCGCTCTTCGGCGCCGAGCACGCCAACGTCCAGCCGCACTCCGGCACCCAGGCGAACATGGCGGTGTACGCGAGCGTCCTCGCCCCCGGCGACAGGGTGCTCGGCATGGCCCTCGACCAGGGAGGCCACCTGAGCCACGGATCCCCGGTGAGCTTCAGCGGCAAGATCTATCACTTCGAGCCGTACTTCGTGGACGAGACCACCGGCGTGCTCGACATGGACTCGGTGCGCGAGCGCGCCCTCGAGTTCCGCCCCAAGATGATCGTTGCCGGCTACAGCTCGTATCCGCGCATCCTCGATTTCGCCGCGTTTGCCGAGATCGCCCGCGAGGTCGAGGCATTGCTAATGGTCGACATGGCGCACTTCGCCGGGCTCGTCGCCGGTGGCGCGCACCCAAGCCCCGTCCCGCACGCGGATTTCGTGACGCTCACGACGCACAAGACCATGCGCGGTCCCTGGGGCGGCGTCGTGCTCTGCCGTGCGGAGCACGCGGACGCCGTTGACAAGGCCGCGTGTCCGAACATCCAGGGCGGTCCGCAGATGCATGCCATCGCCGCCAAGGCGGTGATGTTCCAGCAGTGCGCGCAGCCGGCATTCCGCGAGTACGCTCGCGCGGTCGTGACCAATGCAAAGGCGATGGCCGCCGGCCTGATGCGCCGCGGCCTGGAGCTCACGACCGGAGGCACCGACAACCATCTGATGGTCATCGACCTCCGCCCGACAGGCCTGCGCGGCCGGGCGGTGCAGACCGCCTTCGACGAGGTGGGCGTCACGGTCAACGCCAACGCCTTCCCCGGACACGGCGGGACGCCCTTCAACCCCAACGGCATCAGGCTCGGGAGCCCGTCGGTGACGTCGCGGGGCATGGGCGAGGCGGAGATGGATGAGATCGCGGGCCTGGTGGCCCGGATGCTCGGCGGCTTCGACGATCCCGGCGTCCGCGCCGAGGTTCGCGAGGGCAGCCTCGCGCTGTGCCGGAGGTTCCCGCTGCCCTACCGAGGCAACTCCACCGCGTGATCGCCGCCGTCCCGTCGCCCTGGCTGAGCGCCCTGCCGCCGTTCCTCGTGGCGAGTGCGGTGTGCATCGCCGCGGTGCCAGGGTCGATGTGGCTGGCGCGGCGGACCGGGGCGGTGGCGCACCCCGACGACGATCGTCACCTGCATCCGACCCCGACACCCCGGCTCGGCGGGATCGCCATGTTCGTGGGATTCGCGATCGCCATCGCCCTCTTCGGATCGGTCATCACCGACCGGTGGCAGGTGCTCGCGGTCACCGGAGCGATCACCGTCGCCATGGCCATCGACGACATCCTCGACCTCTCCTGGCTGAGCAAGCTCGCCATCGAAATCGGGGTCGGCGTGCTCGCCGTGCTGCTCGGGATCGTGATCACCACCATCGCGATCCCCGGAAGCCACACCCCGTCGGTGTGGGACCTGATGTGGCTGTCCGCACCCGTGACCGTCGTCTGGCTGGTGGGCATGCAGGTGTCGGTGAACCTGCTCGACGGCGCCGACGGCGTGGCGGCCGGGGTGATCGCGATCGTGGCGGCCGTCTGCCTGCTCGCCGCCATCAACCGCATCGAGGGGCCGGCCGACGTGCAGAGCGGCGTGGTGATCATGAGCGGCGCGATCATGGGCTGCTGCCTCGGCTTCCTGGTCTTCAACCTCCCGCCCGCCCGCGTCTTCATGGGCGACTCCGGGTCGCATTTCCTCGGCGTGGCGCTGGGTGTGATCACCATCCTCGGAGTCGCCAAGGTCGTGGTCGGGCTCTCGATCCTGGTCCCACTCATCGCCCTCGGCCTTCCGATCGGTGACACCGCGTTCGCGATCGTCCGGCGCACGCTCGCCGGCCGGAACCCCGCGGCGCCGGACGCCGGTCACCTCCATCACCGCCTGCGCGCGGTGGGGATGACCCCGCTCGAGACCGCGGTCACCTTCTATCTGGTGACCGGGATCCTCGGCTGCCTGGCGCTCACCATCTACGGACACCGCCGGATCATCGATGTCGCGCTCGGGCTCATGGTCGTGGCGCTGGCTGTGCTGATCTGGCGCAACCGACGCCGAGTTCCGCGCCTCCCTTTCGTGGCCATCGAGGAAAGTGAGGTTCAGGTCGACGGGCACCGGGCCCTCCCGAGCCACATCCACCACCGAGGCGAGGTCGACTGAGCAGCTCACCGGCTCCCCGCAAGCCCTCCGGCGCCCAGCTCGCCGGCATGGGAGTGTCCATCGCCGTCGCGCTGATCGTGCCCCTCCTGCTCGGCGTCGGCGTCGACGCGCTCCTGCACACCAGCCCGATCGGGGTGCTGATCGGACTGCTCGCCGGCATCACCGCCTCGTGCTACACGGCGTTCGCCCGGTTCAGACCGTTCGTCTGACCATCGCTGGGCCGTCTCGCGAGGTCCAGTTGATATCGTTGCCCTGGTTTGACAGTCCAAGTAAGGCAGTGGTGGTAGAGGTGATCTCGGAAGGTACGTCTCCACGCCCAGCTCCATCGGCGAATGCGCTGCGCCTGGTTCGTCATGCGGCGATCGTCTGCGCCGGCGCAGCCGTCGTTGCCGCCATCGTCGGCGTCGTCCTCGGGCATGCCGGGCCCGGCGGTGCGCTCGCAACCGGTCTTGCCATAGGGTCGATCAACGGTGCGCTCGCTGCGCGGTTGATCGCGCTGCCGATTCCCTTTCTTGCGACCAGCCTGCTGCGGATCATGACGCTGAGCACGATCGGCATCGCCATCGGCCTCGCCTTCGGACTCGAGAATGTGTGGCTGGTGATCCTCGGCCTGGGCATCTCGCAGGTGGTGCTCGCCGTCGCCGCGCTTCGCGAGTCGATGCGAATCACATGATCCTTGCCGCTGTCGCCGATCAGCCGCCGGGCACGCACCCGACGATCCAGGTCTGCGGGAATGCATTCCTCTGCGTGTTCAACTACGACACGCTCATCTCGAGCGGCATCGCTATCGTGCTGACGCTCGCGCTCGGATTGGGCGTCTCCTATCGCCTCGGCCACGGAAAGCCCGGCAAGCTGCAATCGGTGCTCGAGCTCCTCCTGAGCTACATCCGCAACCTGACCAGGGAGATGGTGTCGGATGAGGGCACGGAATTCATCATCCCGATCGCGGCGACCATCTTCATCTTCGTCCTGTTCGCCAACTGGCTCGACTTCTTTCCGCTCACCGCGCCGGTCGAGCCGGCCGCCGCGGACATCAACCTCACCCTCGCGATGGCCATCGTCGTGATCGTGATCGTCCAGTGGTACAGCATCCACGTGCTCGGGTTCCGCGGGTATCTGCGGCGCTTCACCAAGCCGTTCGAGCTGCCGCTGATCGCGCGAATCGGGTTCACGCCGCTCAACATCATCGAGGAGGTCGCCAAGCCGCTCAGCCTCGCCCTCCGGTTGTTCGGCAACATCTTCGGCGGGCTCGTCATGGTGTACCTGCTCACCCTTGGGTACACGGCGTTCGCCGGGTCGTCGGTGGTGCAGACGGCGCTGTCACCGATCTGGGTCATCCTGCTGGTGGCATGGAAGCTCTTCGATGTCTTCCTCATCGGCACGATCCAAGCGTTCATCTTCATGCTACTGACCATCATCTATTTCGGCATGGCCCGTGAAGGTCTCGAGGAGGAGCACCACGGGGCAGCTTCACACGCGAACGACTTGAGGAGAGAGACCACATGACCCACGCACTGATCCTGATGGGGGCGTTGATCGCCGCCGGCCTCGCGCTTGGTGGCGGTGCAATCGGTGCCGCTATCGGTGACGGCCTCGCCGGAAACGCGACCATCGCCGGCACCGCCCGACAGCCCGAGGCGCAGGGGCGACTTCAGGTGACGATGTTCCTGATCATCGGCCTCGTCGAGGGGATGTACTTCATCAACCTCGCGCTCGGGTTCTTCTTCATCTACGTCATCGCCAAATAAGACGAGGTCGTGACAACGGTGATTGCCGCCTCCCAGCCGGCCGGACTCCTCACCCCCAACGGGACGTTCGTCGCCGAGCTGATCGCATTCATCCTGATGATCCTCATCCTCGGGAAATACGCGTATCCGCGAATCATCGCGGCCGCCACCGAACGCGAGAAGAAGATCGAGGCGGGACTTCGCGCTGCGCAGGAGGCCGAGGAGCGCCTGGCCAAGGTGCAGGAGCAGGTCGAGAAGACGCTCGAAGAGGCGCGTGCCCAGGCCCGTGAGATCCTCAACCGCGCACACCAGGCAGCGACGGCGGATGCGGCGGAAGTTCTTGCCAAGGCGAGGGCCGACGCCGAGGCTTTGATCGAGCGGGCCCGCGGCGAGATCGCCGCCGAACGCGACCGTGCCATCCAGGACCTGCGTGCGGAAGTGGCCAACATGGTCGTCGAGGCGACCCAGGTCGTGCTGGGAGCGGCGATCGATGGCAAGGCGCACCAGCGCCTCATCGACGAGGCGTTGCAGAAGGTCGGGAACAACCGGGCCGCGGCTGCGAAGGCCGACAAGAACTGACGTGGAACGCGCAAGCATCCTTGCCCGCCGCTACGCCGAGGCGTACTTCGCGCTCGCCCGGGAGGCGGGTGACCTCGCCGGCTGGCGTGAACAGCTCGCGGCCGTCGTCGAGGCGCTCAGCGATGCAGCCGTCAGCGAAGCATTGGTGAATCCGAGGACGAGTCTCGCGGATCGGGTCCGCGAAGGCATGCGACTGCTCGACGGCGTTTCACCCGAGGCGCGCAACCTCGCGCGGCTGCTCATCGAGCGCCGCCGCGTGGGCATCGTCCGCGAGATCCTCGCCCATTACGACGCCCTCGCAGACAAGGCATCCGGCGTTGTGCGCGCCGAGGTCATCGCCGCGATCCCGGTCGATGACGCGCTCGAGAAGCGCATTCGCGATTCGCTGCGCAAGCAGCTCGGCAGTGACGTGGAGACCACCGTGCGCACCGACCCGTCGATCATCGGCGGCCTCGTGATCCGCATCGGCGACCGGGTCATCGACGACAGCCTGCGCACGCATCTACAGCAACTGCAGGCAGCCCTTGCCTGAGATGAGAGAGAGGAAAGACTAGCCTGATGGCCATACGCAGCGACGAGATCGGAGAGATCCTCAAGCAACGCATCGCAAGCTTCGAGGCACCAGTGGTCGACGCCAACGAGGGCGTGATCACGTCGGTGAGCGACGGCATCGCGCGCATTTATGGGTTGGAACACGCGATGGCCGGCGAGCTCCTCGAGATGCCGGGCCCGGGTGGCAAGGGCGTG
>JBIOIZ010000066.1:0-16221 GCA_044450385.1 Candidatus Dormibacteria bacterium | reverse complement strand
GGCGGCCCTGGAGGATGGGGCGTCTTGGGGGTCGTATTAGTGATGGACGAGGTTGTTCAGCCGCGTTGCGCAGATGTCGTCCACCGAGACTCGGCTCGCTCCCGAACACGACTGATCGGCCGCCACGCGGGCGCGGTCGGCCCGTCTTGGACAGATTGAGGCCGTTCGGCACTGGCGCAGCGGCGGCCGAGGCCAAGAGGATGAGGCAAAGGGGGCCGCCCACGCGCGTGGTGCCACCGAGGAGTCGCCGACGATGATGCAAGGTCAGTTGTCATGACACCGCCGCGCAACAAGAGCGCCTCGGCAGTCGCCCGAGAGATCGTCAAGGATGTGTACTGCCTGCGACCGCGGGGACGCACGCAGACGAACGTCTATCTTGTTCGGTCGGGATCGTCGTGGGCGCTGATCGATAGCGGTTGGGCAAGAGACGGTCCGCGGATCAAGAAGGCTGCGGAGTCGGTGTTCGGGGGCGACGCCCGTCCGGCCTCGATTCTGCTCACACATTATCATCCCGATCACGCCGGCTCAGCCCTCCAGCTCGCCCGAATCTGGAACTGCGCCATCTTCGTAGGCCACGACGAGCTGCCACTTGCCAGCGGGGACTTCTCGGCGATCGCGGCGGGTGCGGGCCCACTCGATAGATGGGTCATCCTGCCCCTCATGCGGGCCATCGGGCGGCGGCGGCGGGAGGCGATGCTCGCCCGATCGAGTCTCCAAGACGTCGCACGTGCCATCGAACCCAACGGCGAAGTGCCAGGCCTGTCGGGCTGGGCGTGCATTCCCACGCCCGGTCACACACGGGGTCACGTTTCGTTCTTGCGAACCATCGACCACGTGCTGATCACCGGCGATGCGGTCGTGACCATGCAGCTCAACACCGTGCCGGGTCTTCTGCTGCAGAAGCCTGGCCTGTCGGGGCCGCCGTGGTACACGACATGGAGCTGGCGTGCGGCGACCCAGTCGATTGCCCGGCTCGCGCTGCTCGAGCCGACGGTACTAGCGGGCGGCCACGGCACGCCCATAACCGGCCCCGAAACGGCGGGTGCCTTTCGCATTTTCGCCGATCACCTCTCCGCAGGCCGCGAGCGGTGATGTCATGACAAAGCCAATCGGCAAGCTCGTCCTGGGCTTGAGTGCCTGTGGCTACCCACTCACGCAGACGGTCATCCGTCGCGGTGGTATTCGCGGTGCTCGCGTCACTGAGGCCGTCTGCATCGGGTTGGTGATGCGGGATGCGGCGATGATCGCCGGCGGTGCCCCGCAGCGGCTCCGTCCCGTTCCGGCGCGGCTGCTATGGCTCGAACTCAGCGCAGGTGTCATAGCGTCCACGACTGGCCTCCGGCTGCTTCGCAGAGCCGGCGCGGTTGATGCAGCCGCGTCGTCGCCGGACCGCCTCGAGGTCGCACGCCGCGCAGCCGTCATGGCGCTGTTCGGCCTCCACACGATCCGTTTCTGGATCTTCCTGCAGCCCGACCAGGGTCGGCGCCGGCACGCTGAGGATGCTCCCGCGGATGAGGACAAGCCAAGAACTGAGCGACGGAATATGCGAAGGCCCGGCGAGGGATTTCTCAAACCGGTCGACTATGCTCGCCGGACCAGTTATCGACGGCCGCCGGACTTTTACCTGCGCATGCAGTGGCTTGGACCGCTCCTCAACACGCTGGGTATCAGTCCGAATGACGTCGTCACCCTCGAGGTCCCCGGCCGCCGTACTGGTGTCCTTCGACGGACCACTTTGGTCCGAGCCGTTTGTCACGGAGACGATTACCTGGTGTCCCTTGCCGGTGAGTCTGAATGGGTCCGCAACGTGCGTGCCGTCAGCGGGAATGTCCAGATTGGCCGCAGGGAACTGCGCCCAGTCACTTTGGTCGAGGTACCGCCGGAAGAGCGGGCGCCCATCATTCGCGCCTACCTGCTGCGATGGGGTCGGCGCGCCGGCTCGCGGGCCGTAGCCAAAGAAGCACGCAGTTTCTTCGGCGTCAGCGCCGACCCGTCGCTGGAGCAGATCCAGGGTGTCGCAGAGTACTACCCCGTGTTCCGGATCGCCCGAGGGTGAGGGCCCTCGCTCAGGCGAGCATCCGGAAATGTACCCCGAGCCGCCACCCATGGGTCTTCCCGTGGCACCGCGGGATTCATGGGAAGAACTCGGTGGGGTGGAATGCAACTCCATCCCTGAACCATGGCTGCTGCGCCAGAGTTTCTCCCCAACCCGATCGGCCTGCACCGGGTCAGGATTCTGGATCGTGAAAGTCTGCGCATCCAGGTCAGCCCTCTTGAAGCGCTGGACAGGACTCCGATCGCTGATGTGAAGCCTGTCCTTGACCCGGTACTTGAAAGATGACACGACCGTGCGTAGAGCTTTCGCGAATCGCCACGTCGACACACGCCCCAGCGACCACGGACACGCCGTCGTGAGGCTGCAGCGCAGAAGCGCATGCAATGTGGGAGATGCCTGAGCGATGTTCGACCACTTCGGTGATCTGCTGCTCAAGTCTTACGTTTCCAAAAGGCTCGCGTGCAGGAGTGCTGGCGCAAGGGCGCCAGAGCGGGTACTCTGCACTCCCGCCAAGGAGTGCCTTCGTGTTCGGTGGGTGTGTCGACGATAGCGGGAGGGCCGATGCCGAGCGCCGATGAGATCCGAGACGTTCAGCGAGCGACGTGGGCCGGGCTCTCCGCGGGCTGGGAGAAGTGGGACTCGGTCATCATGGATCAGCTTGGCCCGGTCGGCGCAGCGATTATCGAGCGTCTCGATATCGCTGAAGATCATCAGCATCTCGACATTGCCGCAGGCACGGGTGAGCCGGGTTTGAGCATCGCGAGACTGTCGCCGAAGGGACGCGTCGTGCTGACCGACCTCGTAGCGGAGATGCTGGACATAGCCGCGCGACGAGCTCGGGCGCAAGGGATCGCCAATATCGAGACGCAGGTCTGCAGCGCCGATGATCTGCCGTTCAACGACGGCACATTCGATAGCGTCTCCGTGCGTTTTGGGTACATGTTCTTCCCCGACGTGGCCAAGGCGACGGCCGAGTTCGCGCGCGTGCTCAAGCCGGGCGGACGTCTCTGCTCGTCGGTATGGGTCAAGCCCGAGGAAAACCCGTGGACGACGATCGCCATGCAGGCAATCGCGACCGAGGCGGTGGTGGCGCCACCAGACCGGGAGGGACCGAATATGTTTCGGTGCGCTGCACCGGGATATGTCAGCGCCCTGTACGAGGGCGCGGGGCTGCGCGACGTTGTCGAGTGGGACGTCGTCGTCGAACTCGTGACGCGATCGTCCGAGCAGTATTGGGAGATGATCAGCGAGCACGTCTCGCTCGCAGTTGCGGCGCTTCAGCAGGTGGACGAACCGGCGCGGCAGCGGATTCGGGCAAACGCCATTGCGAAGGTGAGCGCGTTCGAGAAGGACGGCGAGGTGCGGGTTCCGGGCGTGGCGCGGTGCATCGTGGGAACGAAATAGGACATGCGCAGCACGCGCCTGCGCGACGGCGCGCGATCCACCAACGCGAGCTAGCAACACCACCGGGAAACCCATCATCCGGTTCAGTCGCCGACCGACCCTTCCCGCTCCTGCCCGTCCCGATATCAGCGTCTGTCCGGCCCGAGTTCGAATGCTCTTGGGCTGGCCTTCTCCTACAGAATGGCCAGCTGGTCGGGATGGTCGAGGGTCCCCGGCGCCGGCTCAGCGAGGCGAACGCCCGAGGCGTAATCGTCACCGACGTCAATCGGCGAGTTTCCGCGAGGCGCGGATGACGTTGAAGGGCTTGCGCCCGCGAACTCTGGTTTCGCGCCGCACATCGATGAAGCCTGTCGCATCGACGTCGCGCATTAGTTGATCGACGTCGTCGCTCGTCATCCCGCCATGGGCGCCGGGTTCAACGAGCTGCTCGACGAGAAGGAGTCGGCCACCTGGCGAAAGCACGCGCAGCGCTTCGGCGAGTCCGGCGGCTCGATCGTTCCAATGGTGAACCGAGCGCAGGGCCCAGATCACGGAGGCGCTCCTGTCGGGGAGGGGGATGTGCTCGGCGGACCCTCCGACGAGCGAGACATTACGCGCGCCTCGGACAGCGTTGATCCATCGGCCCATACGGAGCATTGCCGGGGTTGGGTCGACCCCAGTCGCGGTCACGCATCGACGAGCGGCGATTCGCGCAGCAGCTCCTGGGCCGCAGCCGATATCGAGAACGCGGTCGTCGGGGGTGAGTTCGGCGAGGCCGGCGACGAACCTCGCAACGGAGCCCGCACGAAAGGCCATCGCAATCGCGAAGAGGGCATCGAACACCGCGTTGTGTCGGTGATGACGGGGGGCGTGGTGAGCGGCGCGACCGGGCTGGGTCATTGCGTCATGCGATTCGGACGCGAGGACGGTCGCATTCTCGCTCAGAACTACGAAGCACGAATCGTGGTCGCACCAACGCAGCTCCTGATCGCCGCGGACGTCTTCACGCACACACCCAGGAAGGTTCCGCCGGCTGGCCGAGAACGACCATCTTTATGCAGATGAGCGCTCTCTTACCAGGCCGGTCTCGCATCAACCAACATTGACAGATTGACAGGCAACCCCCGGTCGAGTGCGTTGGCGTCCATGTCATGTTCTCTTCTTAGGGCCCTTCAAGACGCGCGTCGCGGTCGCCCGCTCGGGTCTGGTCCCAGTTCTGGGCCCAATACGGCCCGTTCCGGGCGGCCAAACAGCCAACCTTGGCCGAGGTCGATCTCGAGCGAGACGCACAGATCGCGATCAACCTCGTCCTCGACGCCCTCAGCGATGACGGTGGAATCGAGCTGGTGGGCGAATGCGACCAGGCCCCGCACCGCCGCGACGGCCGTGACCTCCGTACGGGCCGACTGCAGGAGCGGTCGCGCGAGCTTGAAGAACTCGGGCCGTGCAGCCAGCATGAATTCCAGGGTCGTCTGGCCTTCTCCGAGGTCGTCCATCGCAAAGCGGAAGCCCGCGGCGCGATGCTCGGCCAGCACGTCACGCAGGTATCGCAAGTCGGGCGTGACATCGCGTTCGCTCAACTCGAGGACCACGGTATCCGGTTGGCGCCCTGCCCACTCGCAGAGGAGGAGCATCTGATCCACGTTGTGCACAGGGTCCACCAGCCCGGCGACGTCAATATTGAGGAAAAGGAAGCCGTTGATGTTCCGCGCTTCCCAGAGCGCATTACGACGGCAGCGCCAGTCCAGGTCGCGGCCGCGGCCCATCCGGTGGGCGGTGAGGAACATGGCCTCGACCGATGCGTCAGGAGGCCAATCCTGCGGTCGACTCAGCGCCTCCCAGCCCACGACCGCATGGTCGCCGACCGCCACAATCGGTTGGTAGACGGCGTAGACGCCGGCCTTGCTGTCGAGAATGGATTCGACCGCCTCTCGAAGACGCAATCTTCCGCCGCCCTCTGCTCGACCCTGAACAACGACCCGGTCACCGCCTCGTGACTTAGCCGCATACACAGCGTCGTCGGCGCGCGCCATCGTGATTGCGGGGGCGTCGCCACCGGAATTCCACGCACAGCCGATGGAGACGCGCAGCTGGGCGCCCCCCACGGAGACGGCGTGCACCGCGTGGCGCACATCCTCCGCCACCGCAGCGGTTCGCGATTCGTCCACATCTCGAAGCAGTAAGACGAACTTGTCCTCCCGCATCCTGCTCGCAGCATCGCGGCGTTCTCGAAGGTTGGAAAGCACGCGCGCCACTCCGAGGAGCAGCTCGTCGCCGGCTTCGTGCCCGTAAACGGCATTGGTCCATCTCAGCCGGTCGACGTCGATGAGCAGAAGGCCGAACGGGCGCCCATTGAGACCGGTCAGGTTCTCCGTCAGTGCATAGGCATTCCCCAGGCCAGTCAGATGGTCGGTTCTTGCGTTCTGTGCCAACGCCGCGGTTTTCGCCATGAGGTCGCGGTGCTGCGCATGCAACTCCGAAGAACCGACGGCAGCGAAGAAGACCAACACCGCCACTGCGGCCGCCCGGTAGATCACAGCGGTCACGCCCAGCGTCACTCCCTGCACATGCGCAGCGGTGATGTCGAGGCCTGCGAACGCGGCCACCCCAGCGACCACGGAGACCAGGGCACCGCGCCTGCCCAGAAGCAGGCCGCACTCCGACCCCAGCACGATGTAGCCGGCGATGATTGTGGCGTCACCCTGGCTTGCTGCCAGCAAGACCGCTGCAGCCGTGATCCACACGAAGTCACCGGCCACGGTGATCACCGTCAGCATCCCGATCCGTGCCTGTGGAAACCGCCGACGGCTCGCAAGTGCCAGATTGTTCGCGGCGCCCATTGCGGCAAGGAGCAGGAGCAGCCACGGTGAGACTCCGGGATGCGGCCCGAACAATGCGTACACGGTTGCGAGGGCGGCTGCGACCCATCTCGCCTGCGAAATGCGGACCAGGAGACGCCAGTCGTTATCAGAATCGGTGGGAAGCGAAGGATCGCACTGATCCTGTCCCGGATCGGGCGTCTTTCGCCTGCTCAGCATTGCTGCGAACATTCCAGCGTTATCCGTTCGCTGCAAACCAACCGCCAGTGACCACCGCGATGTGGTCGCCGGCGATGAGGGCCTGGAGCAGCCTCTCGCTCGCCGGCACCAAGCCGTCAGCCGAGCGCAGCGGAGGTTCACCAAGCCGCTCGGCTCAGCACCAAAGCATGCGCGTCAGTCTGAACGGAGACACGGACTATGCCGGATCGAATCGACCCATGACCGGTCGTCCGCGCCAATGAGCGGGCGCTGCCGCGGCCACCTCGGCAAGCTTGCCAAGGCTGTTGAGTCGCGGTTCCCGAGGTCGCTCGGATCGATCCGCGATCCAGAACGTCCCGTTCGCTCCACACGTCTCCAGTAGCCAGTGTTCTGTGCGCGGCGGTCGCTGAGGATCGGCACAACATCACGGGGCCATGGGCGAAGCATCATGGCCATTGGCGAGAGGCACCCATGAGCTCCTGCTGCAAATGAACGGAGACGTTCAAGAAGCGGACGCTAGGTGATTGCGTGTGGCGCGCTGGCTCAGGGAGCGCGCCCTGACGACGGCGGAGACTCGCGCGCCTACGACGAGCCGGTGGACGATGTCGAGGTCGCGCCTCTCAGCTGCGACCATCTGACGGCGCGCGTCCAGACCTGACCGGACCGAGGGGACCATGGGTGAGCACTCTCCCAAGGAAATCGCTTGACGGCAACTGGTATCAGGTCACATCGAACGTGACGTTGCGCCCTTCTTCTTACCCAGTGATGTCGGCCAGGCACCGTGGTACTGTGGCTTGCAGGACGATGGGTCCGTCGGATGGGCGGAAGTGACGCCAGACTACATGGCGGGGAGTCCGTGGACCGAGTTGGTCGCGGGCGCGGCGATCGTGCACCAGCAGGCGCTCTGCAAGCTCAGCGTGCCGGCGTTGATTTTCGACCTGCCCGACCGGCGCATCCGGGCAGCTAACCAGGCGCTCGCTGAACTCTTCGCTGTCCCAGTGCCCGACATGCTCGGACGGGTCAACAGCGAGGTCGTTGACTTTGACGACGAGGAAGCGATGAAGCGTGCGATCGAAGCCATCAGCTCCGGCGCGATCGACGGCTACCGGGCACGTCGCCGCATCGCCGCGCGCGACGGCGTGGTGAAGGACGTGATCGTTTGGTGCCGCGCGATCAACCTCGACGATGTCCGCTCTGCCGTATTCATCATCAGCCCCATCTCGGCGGACCGCGGTGCCGGGAACCGTGTCGAGCCACCGATGGCGTGGGCCGGTCCTCTGGTGGTCGGCACGGCTGACTCGGAGTGGCGGATCAGGCGTGTGAGCTCAGACGTCGGCGACGCACTCGGTTGGGACGTGGCTGCGTGCATTCATCAGTCACTGCTGAGAGCCATGCACCCGGACGATGCCGCCGAGCTCCTCCGCGCGGTCCAGAACTCGTCCGCTGAGAGCGCTGTCGCACGGCATGTCCGACTTCGCCACCGGAACGGCGGGTGGGTGCCCATGCAGTGCCTGTTCATTCGGCTGAGTGACGACGATCCACCTGACGTTGCCTTCACCCTCCTGGCAGACCAGCCGGTGTCGCCGCAGGCACCAGCCGACAGGCTCACCGAGATGGAGCACCGCCTGCGTCGGATCGCTTCGGAACTACGTGCCGCGGGCGTGATGGAAGATATCGACCATCTGCCGACGTACGATGAATTTCCACAGCTTGCAACGCTGAGCAGCCGTCAGTGGCAAGTTCTCGTACGCCTACTACGAGGTGACCGCGTTCCGATTATCGCGCGGGATTTGTTCTTGAGCCCGCGGACAGTCCGAAATTACCTGGCGGCAATCTACGAACGATTCGATGTTCATTCACAGGCGGACCTGATTTCCCTGCTAAGGGCGCGATGAGAGGGTCACGCCAGCGCCGGATCTGCCACTGGCGACCGCGAGGACACTACCTTCCTATTGCCCGACGTCACCAGGGGCTAAGAACTGCCAAGAAGGTTGGACGAACGGGGACGCAGCCCGCTGAGCGCGGCCCGGCCGGCCAGGGCACTGCCGACGTCCTCCACCTCGCCAGCCATGGTCGGCTTGCCCAAGCCGAAGCCCTGTCCAAATCGGATGCCGGCCGCCTTCATCAGGTCAGCCACGAACTCGTTCTCGATTCCTTCGGCAATCACGACGGCGCCGCTGACACGTGCGAAGGCCATGGTCGCATCCATCGCGGCTCGTGAGCTGACCCGGGTCGAGGTCATCGTGAGACTGCGCCCCAGCTTGAGATATTCGGTGGCGGAGGCAGTGAGGAGTTCGAGCGTGGAATGGCCCTCGCCGACGTCGTCGAGCGCAAAGCGGATGCCTTCGCTGCGATACGACGCGAGGACCTGGGCGAGCAGGTCGTAGTCATGGATGCGCTCATGCTCGGTGATCTCGAGCACCAGTGTCTGCGGCACCCGCTCTGCCATGTGTAAGAGCAGCAACAGTTGATCGACGCCGTGGACGGGATCGAGCAGCGCGGAGGCGCTGATGTTGAGGAACAGGGCAGTTCCCTCGGGGAGTTGCCTCGCATCCTCGACCGCTCGGCGCCGGCAGACCCAGTCGAGATTGCGAATCTGCTCAGTGGTTCGCGCAGCCCCGAACACCGCCTCTACCGAGTCCATGACCGCAAAACCCTCGGGTCGCGCGAGTGCCTCGTAGCCCATCACCGAACCATCGAACAGGTTGACGATGGGTTGGAACACCGTCGAGAGCGGGCCGCCATCGAGGATCCGCGTGACCACGTCGGAATATGAGCGTTCGACGATGTCGCCAGTCGTACCGGCTTCGAAGGGGCATCCCATCACTTGGTCCCCTCCCGCGTGCTTGGCCTGGTACATGGATTGGTCGGCACGCTGCCACGCCGACACCGGATCGGCGCCGGCCGGCGCGGCACTCCAGCCGACAGTGATCCGAACCGGACCGCTGGGAAGCACCAGCGCGTGCATCGCCAGGCACATGCGCTCAGCCACCAGCTTCGCCCCGAAGACGCCGACCTCCGGCAGGAGCGCCGCAAACTCGTCGCCGCCCACCCGCGCCATCACGTCCCATCCGCGAACAAGGAGTCCGAGGGTGTGGCCGACCGTGCGGAGCAACGCATCACCGGCGGCATGACCGTAGACGTCGTTGGTTTCCTTGAGGCGGTCGACATCCAGGGAGAGGATGGTGAAGGGTTGACGCGGGATGGTGCGCAGGGCCTGATCGAATGCGCGCCGGTTCTTCAAGCCGGTCAGCGAATCGGTTGACGCCAACGCCGAGAGCTCCATGGTCGCCTCGTGGAGCGCGTCCTCGGCGCGAACGTGCTCGAGGACGCGGCCGATGTGATGGCAGACCATTGGCATGGTGTCGAGCACTCCTCTGACGGGACGGTCGACGGCGTCGCGAAAGACCACGAGAACGCCGACGACGCCGCTGCTGGCACGGATCGGGAACCCCATGGCGTCGCGGATCCCCAACGCCGCGGTCTCGACGGCGCGGTCCCCCCACCCCTCAGCAATCGGCTGGAGAGTCGACCGCCGTCCCGTTTGCAGGGCGCGGCTCACCAGCGCGGGTCCGGCACCGACTCCGACCGCCCGGCCGGCAGCCTCGAAGGCTACGGCGCCGGGCGATCGGTCGGAAGACGAGTAGCCCAACCCGACGTCCCGACCTTGACCGCTGCGCAGCCAGATCTCGCCGACGCGGCCACCCAGCGCCCCGATCACCACGTCGAGACACTGTTGCAGTGCACCGCCCCTGTCATCGGATTCGTTGATGAGCGCCAGGACCGCGAGCAGCAGGTCGTCACCACTTCTGGGAACGATCAGACCGACTTGCGCCGACCCGATCAGGTCGACCGGTCGGCCTGCCTCTCGGGCACCCACCCGAGCGCCTCTGGGCAACCTGTCGTGTGCCTGCGGCACCGGCGCCTGCAGGTTTGATGGGTCGGGGCGCGGCACGGACACGGTGGGGTCCCCTTCGTAGCGGACGAGGTCCCTCTCCAGCCACCATACGCTCGGTCTGTTCGCAACCGCACATATGTGCAGGACTGCGACATGATTGAGTCAGTCTCCTTGGGCCGCTTCTTAGGGCAGCACTCGCGCTGCCTGCGACGCCAAATTGCCAATGCTGACGGCGCTGTCCCAGCGGTTGCGGGCCGCCGTCGACGCCGGTCACGGTCGTGAAGATGTGAGTACCGCACGCATGGCGCTGAGTGACCACACCTGAGCACGGTCGCCCCGACGCTCGATGACGAAGTCTCGGTACCCGAGAACGTCGCTCCTTCCAGAATGCCGCCGCGATCACCAGGACGCGGTATTAGGTTGGGTGGCGGTGGATCTGCCGAGCACCCGCCTGGTCACGAGCGAGCACCGCAAGCGAATCGATGTTGACGTGGCTTGGTCGCGTCGCAACGAAGACGATGCACTCCGCGACGTCGTCGGCAGTCAGCGGGGTCACACCCTCGTACACTTGCGCGGCTCGGTCGGGATCCCCACGGAAACGAACCAGGCTGAAATCAGTCTCCACCAACCCGGGATCGACCTCGGTCACGCGCACAGGCTGACCCAGCAACTCCTGGCGCAGCACCGAGGCAACCGCGCGCTCGGCGAACTTTGCCGCGTTGTAGCCGCCACCGCCGGGATACGCCTCGTACGCCGCGACCGATCCGACGAAGATGATGTGCCCGTTGCCTGACGCGATGATCGACGGCAACAGTGCCCTGGTCATGCGGAGAGTCCCGATCACGTTGGTCTCATACATTGCCTGCCAGGCAGCGATATCCGCACGTTCGATGGGCTCGAGTCCGATGGCGCCGCCGGCGTTGTTGACGAGCAGCGAGCAGCCCGGCACCTGACCGCAGAAGCGCTCGACGGATCCCTGGTCCGTCACATCGAGTTGCATGGCGATCGCCCCGATCCTTTCGGCAACTGACCGCAGGCGGTCGAAGCGACGAGCTCCGATGACCACCGAGAAACCCGCGTCGACGAGATGGCGGGCGGTCGCCGCCCCGATTCCAGAACTCGCACCGGTCACGACCGCCGTTCTCGGCTGCTCGGTCATCGATGGAAGACCCTACTCCGAGCAGGTCCCCGAATGGCGCACGGCGGCCTGTACTCCCCCTCGGCAGGATGGTTGGTCGGCAGGCGCGCGATGAGCGCAGCTCGTCAACCCTTCGGTGCCGATGTCAGCGCGGTTGGCTGCAGCGTTCGTCGCCGACTCGACGCCACGACCGCGGCGCAAAGTCGCCTAAAGTGGCCCATCTCGTTATTGCAGCGAAGCCATAGTCCCTATGTCGCTCATCGTCCAGTGCAGCGCGGTGACCCGATGACGGTCACGGCCGAGGCTGACCACGGTGAGTTCCTTAGCTGCTTCAGGTGAAGATGATCTGGCCGCCGGCCGCCTTCTCGTAGAACTCCCCGACGGTGATGATGTCCTGCACCTGAGGGATGAAATCCTCTTTGGTGAGGCCGAACAAGTCCACGGACGCCTTGCAGGCGTACAACCCCGCGCCGGTGTCGGCGATCATGTCGACGAACTCGGGGATGGCCGGAATGTCGAGCTTCTCCATCTTGGAGGCGAGGTAGTGAGTCATCACGCTTGACATGCCGGGAACACCCCCGAGCCAGGTGGAGAGATGCAACCCCGGGTTGCCCACGGTCGCGATCTTGATGTGCTCGTGCCGCGCCTTGTGGATGGCATCGAGTCCGAAGAAGGTGAAGAACAGGTTCGCCTCGATCCCCTCGGCGCGCGCCCCGTTGGCCATGATCAAGCCGGGGTAAACCCCGTCAAGGGATCCCTTGGAAATGATGATCGACACCTTCTCGATGGTCGCCGGCATGAATGCCTTTGGCGCCACCGTTGGTGCCGCGGTCGAATCGACGGTCATCGTGGTCATGTCAGATCCTCCTTTTCAGATGCAGCCGCGCGGCTTGGGGATTCCGGCAATCCGTGCGGCCACCTTTGCCGGACCCTTGGGGAACAGGTCGTACAGCTCCTTGATGGAGACGCCGGACGCTTTGCCCAATACCCGCACGGTGGGCCCGGTCCCCTTCTCGAGGTATTCGTTCCTCATGAAGCGGACGACCTGCCAATGACGGTCGGTCAGGTCGCTGATGCCTTCCTGCGCAGCGAGCGCCGGGACCATGGCTTCGCTCCACTGCGACGGATCCAAGAAGAAACCTTCGTCATTACGGGCGACGTCGGCGAGCTCGACGGTTGCGACGGTCATGTGCTTTCCCTCAGTGCGTCCCTGCTGGGACCTGGTGTTTGCCGGCAGTCGGCATGTCCGATGCGATGCCGGGGATGGAGTGACCCGGCAGCAATGCGTGCCAGTAGAACCACTGGAACATCAGCTTGCCGAGGTGGTTGAGGTGCGATTCCTTCAGGAGCGGCAGGCCGACCCGGGTCGGAAAGTGACCGGGCAACGGTTCGGTGTCGTAGTTAAAATCGATGAGCACTGCCTTGCCAAAGCCGGTCTCGATGAAGCAGTTGGCGTGGCCGTCGTAGCTCGCATCGAGTGACGCGCCTTCGAGGAATCGCCGGATGTTTTCAGTGAGCACCTCCCCCTCGAAGTGGGTGACCGATCCTGCTTTCGATGCCGGCAGCCCCGCCGCGTCACCGATGGCGAAGACATTCGGCGCAGCCTTGGATTGCAGGGTGTGCGGATCGGTCGGTATGAAGTTGAGTTCGTCGCCCAAGCCGGGGGATCGTCCGATGAACTCGGCGCCGCCATGGAGTGGCACCACCACACCCAGATCGAACGGCACCTCCCGCCCGTCGTACGAGACCAGCTTTCCCCCTGCGGCGTCCACCGTTCCGGTGTTGAACTCGGTGACGACCTCGATGTCCTTCTGTGCCAAGAGTTCGCCGAGCCGCCGTGAGGCGACTGGCTTGGTGAAGGCACCGTCGAGCGGAGTCACATACGTCAGCGTGACGTCGTCGCGGACGCCCTTCTCGCGGAAGAACCAATCGGCGAGGAAGCAGAACTCCAGCGGCGCCACAGGGCACTTGATGGGCATGTCGACGACGTTCACCACAATCCTGCCGGCTGTGAAGCTCGCGAGAGCGGGAGCGAGCCCGCGCGCACCATCGAGCGAGTAGAAGGTGAAGACGTTCTCGCCCCATCCCAGGCCCGCGAGTCCCTCGGTCTCCTCTGGCATCAGGATCGCGCCTGTAGCGACCACGAGCACGTCGTAGAGCAGGGTGCGGCCGCCCACCAATGAAACCTGGTTGCCGACCATGTCGACACCTTCGACCGTGGCACGAACGTAGTCGATACCGTCGTGCAGTTGACGGCCGCGTGGTCGCACCAGATCGCCGGCGTCGGTGAGGCCGAACGGGACGAAGAGGAGGCCGGGCTGATAGACATGGTCGTCGTTGCCGTCGACCAGGGTGATGTCGACCGAATGCGGAAGCATCCGGCGCAGCCGATTCGCGGTGATGGTCCCCCCGGTACCGCCGCCCAGGATGAGTACGTGCTTTACGCCGATCATTGCAGGATCAGGATGGCTGCTCGTGCGATCGTCAGCAAGGGTACAAGCGCATCGGTCCACGTGACCTTTGACCTTGAGTCGTCAGGGCGGTGTCTGATCGGCGGGCACACCTCTGCCCTGCACCTGGCGGGGCTGCCACGCCGGCCCGGCGAACCCCGCGACAAACGCGCTGCGCAGCCCATCGTGCGCATCCAAGGTGATCCGCAGCAGCGGAGCTCAGTCCGAATGTCGGACGTCAGACCAGACCGAGAATGCTCCTGGTCGCCGTGTAGACCGAAATGAGCACAAGCAGGCCGGCGAAGCTTCGCTCCAGCGCGGACGCCCGCACCCTGGCGGCAAGGCCGCCGCCCACAACCGATCCTGCCATGGCCGCTGCTGTAAAGGGAATGACCACGTGCCAGTCGAGGGCGGTCACACCGCCGCGGGCCGCGAGCGCGACCATGCTGTTGAGTGCGATGACCAGGAGGCTCGTGCCCACCGCTTCGGGCATGCCGAAACCGAGTGCGAGAACCAGGCCGGGAACCACAACGAATCCGCCGCCGACCCCGAAGAAGCCGGTCATGAAGCCCACCACCGTGCCGGCGGCGGCGGCCCCGACGAGCCGTTTTGCGGTCAGTCGGTCTCCGATCGCCCGGGGGGCCGATGGCTGCACAGAAGTCGCTTGCGCCGACCGCTGCAGCATGGCTCCTGCGGCCAGGACCATGAGGCCGGCGAACGCGAGCAACAGAGCATTCGGGTTGACCAACCTGTTGAGTTCCGACCCGAGCAGGGATCCGCCAACACCGACGACCCCGAAGACAAGTCCGGGGCCCCATCGCACGCGTCGCGAGCGGGCATAGGCGATGGTCCCGGTGAAGGCCGTCACACCGACGATGACCAAGGACGCGCTGGTGGCGTTCCGTGGGTTCTCACCGATCACGTAGACGAGCGCCGGCACAGTCAGGATCGACCCGCCGCCGCCGAGGGCCCCCAGCGAGACGCCGATCAGCAACCCGAGCGGCAGGGCGAGGAGGGAGAAGGTCACCAGCCAGCGGTGGTGCAAGACTGGGGTGCGGGCATGCGCTCAAGCATACCCTGGGGGGTATACTGTTCCTGAACCAATGAAACACTCCTCCTCGCTGCAATCGCACGGCATCGACTTCGATGACGCCACACTGGCTGACCTGCAGCGGCGGTTGCGCAGGGTGGAGGGCCAGGTGCGTGGAGTTCAGCAGATGCTCTCAGCGCGTCGTGATTGCCGTGATGTGGTGACACAGATCGCCGCGGCGAACAAGGCACTCGAACAGGTCGGGTTTGTCCTCGTTGCAGCTGGGTTGACGTGGTGCCTCGAAGACCCGCGCCGCTCCGCCGCCGCCGGATACGACATCGACGATGTCCAGAAGATGTTCCGCAAGCTTGCGTGATGCCCGCGGCCGGAGGTCACGACCTGACCTGCTGTTCGACTTCGTTCGTTGTAACCACGGATCTTGAGAACTGACAGAGGACTACAGATGACCACGATCAACCTGACTGCGGAAACCTTCCGACCGACCATCGAGGCGGACGGCATCGTACTGGTCGATTGGTGGGCATCATGGTGCGGCCCGTGCCGTGCATTCGCGCCGACGTTCGAGGCTGCGGCTCAGAAGCATGAAGACGTCGTCTTTGCGAAGGTCGATACCGAGGCTAACCAAGAACTCGCCGGTGGTGCCGGGATCATGTCCATTCCGACACTCATGGGCTTTCGGGACGGCATCCTGCTCTTCTCCCAGCCCGGCGCCCTGCCTGCCACGGCGCTCGACGATCTCATCGCGCAAATCCGTGCACTTGACATGGACGATGTGCGCACATCAGTCGCAAACGGCGTGGCTTGACGGGCGACGCGCATATGTAGAGCAGCTGCGCCACTTCTCTCTGCAGCGCCGCCAGGGATCGATCGGAGCCACCGGTGAAACGCAGCCGATGATAGCGGTGGCGGCGTGAGTGATCCTGGTCGGAGGTTCGTCTGGGCGACCACGCGCGTGCCGTCCGTCTCGTAACCACAGGGCCCGTGAGCGATCGACCACCCACGGTCCCATCGCATCGGTCGGTGTGACCTTGGACCCTTGGGCCGTCTCCTACGGCGCCAGTCTTGCGGACCTATGGCCCTGGCGCGCCTGCCGCGTCCCTGTGATCCTGGATTGGTCCGCCGACCACCGAGGAGGTAGTCATGAATTCTGTCGCATCTGACAGGCCGACAACGACGACCGTGAGCACCGCAAACGGCCGCCTGAGTGGCGAAGCACGCTCGCTGCGCC
>JBIOIZ010000065.1:0-16510 GCA_044450385.1 Candidatus Dormibacteria bacterium | reverse complement strand
CGCGCACCTCCTGGTCGAGGGCGAGGATTGCATGCCGGTCGTTCACGCCCACATTCTCACTGGCGCCGAGCAGGTGCTTTTCGAGGCAGTCGAGATCGAGACCTTCGATCGTGTGGTGGCTGATGCTCCCGGCCTCCGGGCGCGGTAGCACACTTGCCACGGTCGACCCGCCGCTATCAACCTGTCATCGCCTTACTCGTAGCCGAGACCCCATGACGGATGCACCTGACGAGGACCGGTGGCAGGTCCTGTCGCGCATAGTCGAGGTCCGAACGCCCTGGCTGTCGATGATCGGCGAGCGATGGCGGGAGGGCGCCGGGCAGGAACTCGAATATTGGCGAGTCGAGAAGCCCGACTCGTTGCTCGTGGTCACCGTCCACGACGGCCGGCTGATCGCACCGGTGCGCGCGTTCCGGCCGGGAGCTGGCAGGATGACCCTCGACCTTGCGGGCGGCAGGCTTGACGATCCGAGCACGCTTGCACAGACAGCACTGGCGATCGTACAGCGTGAATTCAAGCTGAGCGACAATGATCTGTTCGAGTCCCAGGAACCGCTGAACCTCGTCGGCTGGGACGTCGACAGCGCCACGTCCAGCCAGCGTGTCTTCGGAGTTGCCGCGGAGCTCCGCCGCGACGTGCAGGTCCCCGGTGACCGTCTCGGTGCGTCCTACCCGGCAACCAGCGCAGGAGGGAGGGAGTTGCTCAGCGAGGTTGTCTGCCTACAGTGTCGTGCCGTGCTGTCCGAGTGGCTCGGACGTCACCCGTGACATGACGGCTCGACGCGCGTGAGCGGGGCGTCGGTCAGCTCTCGAGTGCTGCGGCAACGCGGCGCAAGCGCTCGGCGGCGTCCGCTGCGATTGGGGCCAGCGCTGGACTGTCGACGAGGCCGAGGATCGCGATCGGGTCCATGAACGACACGCGGGATCCACCTTCGGCGCGCTCGGCGACGACCACGTTGCAGGGGAGGAGCAGCCCGACGTCCGGATCAGCTTGAAGCGCGCGGTGGGCCGGCGGCGGATTGCAGGCGCCAAGGATCTCGTAGCGCGGGAATGCAACGTCGAGCTTCTCCCGCAGCGTTGCGCGCACGTCGATCTCGGTGAGCACGCCGAAGCCCTCGGCCTTGAGCAGCTCGCGAACGCGCGAGTCGGCCTCCTCATACGTGATCGGAACATCGACGCTGAAGCCGAACGCATTGGTGGTGCTCATGCGGCTGATCTCCGTGCATGGTCGTCGTCGGTGGAGCGCCGCTCGGCTCGTACCAGGGCGTCGATGGCTGCCCGCTCGCCATCGTCGGTCATGACGGGACGCATGACACGCTCGGCCCGCACCACATGCAACTCCTCGATGCCGGCGAGGTCATCGCTGATGTCATCGGGGCTGAAGAGGATGGTCGGATCCTGGGGCCCACCGTATCCCTCCTCGATATTGCTCCGATCGTGTCCAATCACGAGGAGCGTGCCGCCCGCCGCGACGGCGTCTGCGGCGCGGCGCACCAGGGCACGCCGCTCCTCGCCGGGGAGATGGATGTAGACGAGAACAACCAGGTCGAACGCGCCTCGCGCCGGCGAATAGCTGCGGAGATCGGCCTCGATCCAGTTGACCTCGACTCCGCGGGCCTCCGCCAGACGTCGTGCCTTCTGAAGGCCAATGTCGGAGAAGTCCACAGCGGTGACGCGCCACCCGCGTTCGGCAAGCCAAATCGCGTTGCGACCTTCACCGGCGCCGAGGTCGAGTGCTCGCCCGGGCGTAAGATTCGCGACCTCTTGGACCAGAAAACGGTTCGCCTCAGCGCTCCAGACGAGTTCCGCATCTGCGTAGCGCTGATTCCATGCCTCACGATTCATGACAGTTCAGTATGCGCAGCCACTCCGTGTCGCCGAGTAATTCGAGGCGGCGCCAGAGCACTGGGGGAGGGCCCAAGCGACAACCGGAATATCTCCGCGCGCGGAGCTAATCGCCGCTTCCCTGGCGCGCGTGTGGTCGGGATGACCGGTGACGCCGCCCTTGTCGAAGATGAGGAGCATATCGGGATGGCTTCGTTTGATCATTGCCTCGACACCCGTGCGAAGGGTGTCGAGCTCATCATGTCGAGCTTTCCGTCGGGTAGTCGAGCAGGCGCACGTCTCCCACCCCGAGCGTTGCCGCTGCCCGGTTGAGTTCGCGCGATGGTGATGCGCCGCCGTGAGAATGCCAGCGACGCACGTACTCAATCAGCCGGGACGTTGGTCACAACCTGACCGCGGCGCCTCCGCCTGGCGCCGCTCCAGGAGCCAGTCCGGGAAGTACGAGACTCGAGCACGGCTTGAAGCTCTGGCTGACCCTGCCATCGGTCGACATCATCTGAATGTGCCCAGTCCCAACACAGGCGTGCTGCTCGTATGTCCACCCCTCGCGAACGAAGGTGGGCACCGTTGGCCCGACCGGACACGGTGCGCGTTCGATCCTGTTAACGCGGTTGGAGTCAAGCTCGAGCGACACATGACCGAGAGCTGGAGGTCCGGGCGCTTCCGCCCCCCAAATTCGGCAGAATGGCGGTGGCGAGCTGAGCCACCCTTCGTCGGTCGCGTCGTGCTCGCGTTCGTTCCGCACGATGCACCTCATTTGGTCGCCGTGGCCAATTGGAACGCGACATGTAGTGTACGAGTGGCTCAAAACCTTAGGCGCGTGATCGAGCTGTGACATTCGGCCCTGGCGCGCCGGGTATTTCGGCTCTGCCGGTATGGACAAAGCCGCTCTAGGCTGGCAGATACTCGACGGACACATCAGGAGCAGCATGTCGACAGGCGCGCGCACCGAGTCGCCGATGTGACTCTTCCGCAATTGATCCAGGGCGGCTTGGGCGTTGCTGTCTCCAATCATCGCCTCGCGCGCGCCGTGGCCATGACCGGTCATCTCGGGGTCGTCTCTGGGACAGCCATCGACCTCGTGCTCGCGCGCCGACTCCAGGACGGCGATCCGGATGGCGACATGCGCTATGCCATGGCGCGGTTCCCGGTGCCCGCAATCGCCGAGCAGGTCTTGCAGCGCTACTTCCTACCTGACGGTCGCCTTGGGCGCCCGTATCGCGGTGTCTCGATGCATTCACACCGCGACAAGCACGCATTCCAGGACCTGCTCGTGCTCGCCGCGTTCGTCGAGGTGCTGCTGGCCAAGCGAGATCATGGCGGGCAAATCGGCATCAACCTGCTCACCAAGGTGCAGATCCCCACTGTGTCAACACTGTTTGGCGCCATGCTCGCCGGTGTCGATTACGTGCTGATGGGTGCAGGAATCCCGCGCGAGGTGCCCGGGATACTCGACCGCCTCGCGGCCATGGAGCCGGTCTCGACCCGGCTCGAGGTAGTGGGTGCGTCCGCCACCGATAGCATTCCCCACCTCCGCTTCGACCCCAATCGCTTCGATATCAGCAGCGCACCGCGGCGTCCAGCGTTCCTGCCGATCGTGTCGTCGCACGTCCTGGCGACTGTGCTGGCCCGCAAGGCGAGCGGTACGGTGCAGGGATTCATCGTCGAGGCACCCACCGCCGGCGGGCACAATGCCCCACCGCGCGGCTCGCCGACCTACGACGCGCTCGGACAGCCTGTGTACGGTGAGCGTGACCAAGTGGATCTCGAGGCCATGAGTGCGCTGGGCTTGCCATTCTGGCTGGCGGGCGGCAGGGACTCGCCGGAGCGTGTCCGCGAAGCGCTCGCTGATGGTGCCGCCGGCGTCCAGGTGGGAACCCTGTTCGCCTTTTGCCGTGAATCGGGAGTTGCACGAGGATTGCGCTGGACGGTACTCGACTCCGTCGCCAGCGGCCGCGAATTCGTGCTCACATCATCGCGGGCGTCGTCGACCGGGTATCCATTCAAAGTGGCCTCGATTCCCGGAACTCTGTCGGAGCGAGGGGTATACATGGCCCGGACGCGCGTGTGCGATCTGGGCTACCTGCGGGAGGCATTCGTGAAGCCGGGGGGTGGCATTGGCTACCGCTGCGCCGCCGAGCCGGTCGCCGACTACGTCGCAAAGGGCGGAGATGCCGCCGCGACGGTCGACCGTCTGTGCCTCTGCAACGGACTCGCTGCCACGGTCGGTCTCGGCCAAGTGCGCGCGGTTGGCGTCGAGCCCGCAGTGATCACGAGCGGTGACGGTCTCGGTAGCGTCCGGACCCTGCTGGACCATGGTGACGACTACTCCGCTGCGGATGTGGTCACCCATCTGATGAGCGGCGTCCCGCTCGCGAGGTGACGTCAGTTCGAGTCCTGTCTCCCCAAGATTTGGCAAACGATGGCTCCAACATGAGGGCCGCGGCGTGTGACCTGGGCGACGCGTCATGCCCTTGAGGTGCTGATCGAGGAAGGCGAGGATTCGCCGCCGCGCGTCCTTCGCTGAAGGCTCCTCAAAGCCGTTGGCCACCAGCTTTCGCGTGGTGAACCAGATCAGCATCGAGTCAGAGCCAGCTCGCGATCAGTAACAGCGCTGCGGTGGTTGTCAGCACGATCGGGCAAATCTTGAACCACATCACCGGTGTCCGCGCCCCGGTGGCCGTTGTCAACACGCCGACAGCGACAAGCATCACCGCGGCTGCGCGGTACACCCATGGAGCGACCGCGCCGGCGTTCGCGACCGCGGTGGCGATGATGATGATCGCCGCGACGAACCCCATGGTCAGCGCCTCCGCCAGCCATTCCTGTGTAAGCACCAGCCGGTTGTCGCGCGTGATGGATCCGAATCCCTGCACGACCGCGCGGGTGGGAATGACGTGCGCGATGCCCCAGGCCGCGACAAGACCAGCACTCAGCCATGCGAGCGCGGCGGATGCGTTCACCCCGTCGGACCATCCATGATTTCTGGGTAGCGGCTACTTGGCATGGGTGTAGCATCGCCTCGGCCCCTGCAGTGCGACAGGGCCGTTGGTCCTCATTTCGGCCGCACGAGCGGTGAGCTGGATTGCCACTACTCGTGCGCCACAGCCCATGAGACTCGCCCGGCTCTTCATGCCGGGCCCAACGGCAGTTCGATTCGAGGCCTTTCGGCTCTGGACTGTGCACCTTGCACCTGGTGAGCTACGCAGATGCACGGAGGCCGCTGACGCGTGCCAACGACACCCGGAGAGACCTATGACGACAGCAGTGCTTGACCAAGCGATGGCATCACAGTCCGCGACCCACGCCGGAGAGACGATGCAGGCGATCGTCCAGCACAAGTACGGGGCGCCCGAGACGGTCTTGGAGCTGCAGAGGCTCGAACGTCCGGTGGTCGGCGACGGTGACGTGCTAATCAGCGTACGCGCAGCGTCGGTCAATCCCGCCGATTGGCACATCGTTCGAGCGAGTCCGCCCATCGTGCGCCTGTCTGGCTACGGACTACGAACGCCGAAAAACCCCGTTCCCGGCACAGATGTGGCCGGCGTGGTCGAGGCCGTGGGCAGGAACGTGGCGGGGCTTCGGCTTGGTGATGAGGTGATCGGCTGGTGCCGCGGCGCCTTTGCCGAATTCGCGTGCGCCGCGGAGGACCACTTCGTGCCGAAGCCGGCGAACCTGAGCTTCGAGGAGGCCGCGACCGTCTCCTTGGCCGGGACCACAGCGCTGCAGGGGCTTCGCGACGCGGGGAAGCTCCAGACGGGACAGACGGTGCTGATCGTCGGTGCGTCGGGTGGCGTGGGAACGTTTGCCGTGCAGATCGCGAAGACCCTCGGCGCTGAGGTCACCGGCGTCTGCAGCACACGGAACGTGGATATGGTCAAGTCGATCGGCGCGGATCACGTCATCGACTACACGCAAGGCGACTTCACGCGGGGCGAGCAGCGGTATGACCTCATCTTCCAGCTGGCGGGGACCCGTTCTCCGAGCGACTGCAGGCGGGCGCTTAAGCCCAAGGGGACGCTCGTGCTCATTAGCGGGGAGGGTCGCTTTGGTGGGATGGATCGCATTCTTAGGGCGAAGGTGGCCTCGCGATTCACGAGCCAAAGGCTGGTTACGTTTCTCGTGGCTGAGAACAAGGCGGACCTGCTGGTGCTCGGAGGGCTCATCGCGGCCGGGAAGGTGGTACCGGTAATCGACCGTATGTACACGATGGGTGAGACCCCGGCAGCGATCCGCCACGTGGAGGCGGGCCACAGTCGCGGCAAGGTCGTCGTCACCACGCGCGGCCCAACTGCGGCCACCGACGGCGTGAGCGCGGAGAGTTCGGAACTGTTGGGGGTGTAGGCCGCGCAGCTTGGCGAGGTCATCGTTGTCGTGGACGACGGCGGGGCTGCGATGGGACCGAAGCCGGGCCGCCGCGCGCATGTTCGGGGCGAAGGGATGCTGCGACTGTGACGTTCGCCCCTGGCCGAGGCGATCGTCATCGGCGAAAGTGCAATCAACGATTCCACTTCGTCGCCTGAGGTGACCCACATGGCTATTGCGACGGCAGTTCACCAATCACGGCCAGTCGGCATCGTCACGAGCACGTCCTCGCGCAGAGAACGAAGGACGGCAAGAGTTGTAGGTGTACTCCTCATCACCGCAACGGTTACAGTTCTTCTCAGTGAGGCGGTGTTGGCCCCGCTGCTCAAGAGCCCGCTTGCCCTCAACACGATCAATGCAAGTGCAACTCAATTGGCAATGGGAGCCCTCCTGCAGGTGCTTGCCGCCGCAGCATGTGCGGGCATCGCCATCGGTCTGTACCCCGTCTTGGAGAAGCACAACAGAGCGCTGGCGCTGGGTGCCGTCGCCTTCAGGACCATTGAAGCCGCCATGTATGTCGTCGGTGTCGTTGGCTTACTCGCGTTGTTGACGCTGAGCCAAGAATATGTGACGGCGGCACCTGCACGTGCTTCCGTTCTGCAAACGATTGCCGCCCTCACGCCAGCGGCTCGTAACTGGACTTCCCTGATGGCAGTCCTTGCGTTTGGTCTGGGCGCTTCCCTCTACTACTGCGTCTTCTATCAATCACGACTCATTCCACGATGGTTGTCGGTCTGGGGTCTAGTTGGAGCAGCACTGGCCATCGTCGCGTCTGTTCTGGTGCTGTTCGGTGTTATCGGATACCTTTCGACTGTCCAGGTCGTCGTGAGTCTTCCGATTGCCGTGCAGGAGATGGTGCTCGCCGTGTGGCTCATTGCCAGAGGATTCAGCATGTCTGCAGCTCCTGGAGAGTCATGAGGGCGATCGTCCAAGACGAGTATGGGTCGCCCGATGTCCTGGAGCTCAAAGACATTCCCAAGCCCTTGGTCATGGACCGCGAGGTCCTGATACGCGTGCATGGGGCAGGGGTCGATCCAGCGGACTGGCACATCATGAGAGGCCTGCCGTACATCGCGCGCGTGGTGTGGGGCCCGATGCGACCCAAACAGAACGTTCGGGGCCAGGATGTCGCGGGCCGCATTGAGGCGGTCGGTGACGACGTGACGCAGCTTCAACCCGGTGACGAGGTCTTCGGCTGGTCGGAGGGTGCCTTCGCGGAGTAGGCGCGCGCCCACGAGAACCACCTCGCGCCGAAGCCGGCCAACCTCACATTCGAGCAGGCCGCGGCCGTTCCCCTGGCCGCTGTCGCCGCCCTCCAGGCGCTCCGCGATGCCGGTGGGATCCGCCCGGGGCGACGGTGTTGATCAACGGTGCATCGGGGGGCGTGGGGACGTTCGCCGTGCAAATTGGCAAAGCGTTCGGAGCCGAGGTGACGGGCGCCTGTGGCACGAGAAACGTGGATATGGTGGGATCACTCGGCGCTGACGTCGTCATTGACTACACGAACGAAGACTTCACGCGGAGCGGAAGGCGGTATGACCTCATTCTCGACAACGTCGCGAACCATTCGCTGACCGAATGCAGGCGGGCGCTGAAACCCAAGGGCACTCTGGTGTCCAACAGTGGAAGTTCGGGCGGGCGTTGGATCGATGGCGCGGGGCGCGTCATCAAGGCGAAAGCGTTGTCATCCCTGGTGGGGCAGACGCTGACGACGTTCGTTACCAAGTGGAGCAGCAGGGACCTGGTGATCTTGAAGGAGCTCATCGAATCCGGGAAGGTCATGCCGGCCATCGATAGAACCTTCCCGTTGCGCGAGGCCCGCGAGGCCATCGCATACGTCGAAACGGGGCACGCTCGAGGAAAGGTTGTCGTAAGCATGTGATCGGCAAGGTCGTCATCGCACCCGTGGAGAGAGGCTGAACATGAACGCCCCACTGGATGGGGTTGCTGTTGCCACGGCAGCGGGGGTCGCTGGAATGGCGATCTTCCAGCTCTTTCTGGCCATCGGCTTCACCGGAGATGTCGAAGACAACCGCTCTCAGCAGGCGCCGCCTCGAAGATTCTCGAGGCCGTCGAGGATGAGATCTAGCCCAAACTCGAACTCGTCTGCGTAGTCGTAGTCCGGCTTCAGGCCGTGCTCGACGATCATCTCAGCGAGGTTCGGGTACCTGTCCGCGGGGAGTTCCCGCAGGATGCTCTCCGCAAGCGCTGCACTCTCCTCCGAGGTGTGGGACGGCAAATTCATCTGCTGGAGGGCAAAGCCATAGATGTAGCTGTCCATGACGGAGAAGGCGTGGGCGGCCATATCGATCGTGAATCCTGCCTTCCGGAGGCTTCCGATGACCGAGTCGTGGTGCCGCAGTGTCGCGTGACCGGGTTTGGTCCGCGACTGCATCAGGCTGGTCGCCCACGGGTGGCGCAAGAGGGCGTCGCGTGCCGAGATCGCCCGCTGGCGCATCGCCGCCTTCCAGTCAGCTCGGCCAGGCGGCACCACGATCTCGCTGAACACGAGATCGACGATGCCATCGAGGATGTCGTCTTTGTCGGCGATGTGGTTGTAGAGGGACATCGCTTCCACCTGGAGGTCATGCCCGAGTCGGCGCATGGTGAGTGCCTCGATGCCACCTTGGTCGGCGAGCACGAGGGCGGCGCGCAGCACGCGCTCCCGGGTCAAGGGAACTCGGAGCTTGGCGCTCAGGCCGGTCTGTGTGGCCACCTGCATCCTCCGTGTCCGACTCTAACGTACAAGGTAAGTTTCGGCCAAACTGCTCTTGACAAACTTACGACGTAAGTGTAGCTTACACCATAAGCTTACAGCGTACGTTCAAGGGAGACCACGATGAACTCACCCAAGCGCCTCGCGAGAGTCGCCGGCGTCCTTTACCTGCTCGTCGCCATCCTCGGCGGCTTTGCCGAAGGATTCGTGGAACCCAAGATGTACGTCGCCGGCAACGCAGCCGCCACTGCCGGGAACGTGGTCGCCAACGCCGGCCTGCTCCGGATGGGCGTCGTCGCCGACCTGCTGGACGGGGCGTTCTTTGTCTTTACCGCCCTGGCCCTCTACATGCTCCTGAAGGACGTGCACAAGAGCGCCGCCAGGGCGATGCTCGTCTTTGTCGCACTCGCTGCCGCCATCACCTGCGTCAGTGCGGTCTTCGAGTTCGAAGGGTTGCGGGTCGCAACCGGCGGGGTCAACGCGGCCACCCTCGGTATCGGCGGTTCGAATGCCCTCGTGCTGCTCCTGCTCGACGCCCAGCACTACGGGCTCCTCACCGCGCAGATCTTCTTCGGCCTGTGGTTGGCGCCGCTCGGGTACCTCGCCTACAAGTCAGGGTGGTTCCCCAAGGCGCTGGGCGTCGCTTTGGTCGTGGGGGGCGCCTGCTACCTCGTGGACCTGCTCGCGGCGTTCGCAGCCCCCGACCTTGGCAATGCGATACACGGTTTCATCACCATCCCGTCAGCGATCGCTGAGCTCTCGATGGTCGTCTACCTGCTCGTGATCGGCGTCAAGACCGCAAAGCCAGAGAAGCGCATCCCCGCCCAGCCGGCACGTTAGGTCGGCGCTCGACACCCGACGGTGGTCGGACAACGATCACCGCCGGGTGCGCTACCAGCCCGGTCGGATGAACCGGCTCGATTACGCCCGAACGCGAAGCAGCCGCCTCGCTCCCATTCCCGAAAACTACCTCCGCACGCAGCGGCGCCCAACCGATAAGAGAAATCAATTCCGTGCACGCCGGTAGTACTCGCGCGGGAGACCCTCGTCTCCCGCCGCCCCGTTCATCAGACGTCCACGCTGTATGCGTCCTCGGGAATCGCGCCGAGACGCTGGACCTCCCCGGCACCCCGGACGGCTTCGTAGTGAGTAAGTGGTCTGTACGCTGGCGCACCAACGTCCTTCTCGGCGGCGGTAACGAGAGTTGAGCTCCCCAGCGCGATCCTGTAACGCGGACGCGCTGTGCGGCTGCGGCCCCTACTGTGATCAGGCGGAGGCAAGAACGGAATTCTCAACTTAACTAGCCACCAATCTTTGCGTCGCAGACGTCGTTCCACCACGTGCACCGTCGACCGGGAGTGACCTGCAAGTCGGCGTCACAGCTCGCATGCGGCCGTCTGGCGACAACACCCGTCTCGAGACTGACACCGTGACCATTCAGGCGTCGTCGAGGGTTGCACGCAGGGAGGCTGACCGCCGCCGCCGCAAGGAGAAGGCTCAGCAGGCCGCGTCGGCACGCAGCTCAGGGGCATTCCAGGGCGATGACGCGCCGCTAGCTGAGGCACAACGTACGTCCCCGCTCGGGAGTTGGGATTGGGACATCGCCTCCGACACCGTGACGTGGTCGGATCAGCTATGCGATATGTTCGGGCTGAGCGCTGACACGGTCGGGATAACTTTCGAGAGACACCTAATGCGAATCGACGCCCGGGATCGGCGCCGAGTCGAGGAGATAGTCGCAGCGGCCCTGCGGGACGGTTCGGGATTCGAAGTTGAGCATCGGACGGCGCCAGTAGATGAGGCGTTCAAATGGCTGCACAGTCGCGGTCAGGTGGTGCGCGACACTGAGGGGAACGCCAAACGCATTCGCGGGACAGCCCAGGACATCACGGCTCTCCGGCGGGCCACGGAGAAGATCCAGAGTACCGGCGAATTCGATAAGGCGGTGCTCGACAACATGACCGACATGGTTGTGGCGTGCGACGCCGACGGCAGGATCACCATCGTCAATCGGGCAATGGCGCTTGCCTTGGACATTCAGACACCTCTAGGCGCTGCGGCCACCTGGACGGACTTAGGGGCCCTGTACTACCCGGATGGAACCGCTCTTGCACCCGAAGACCACCCCATGAGCAGGGCCTTGAGAGGGGAAGACGTGCGGGACCTGGAAATTGCCCTGGGACCCACGCCGTCGGCTCTCCGCCGAAGACTCATCGCAAACGGGAGGAGTTTTCTGGACGCCCAGGGTCGGATGATGGGCGCGGTGGTCATCGCGCGCGACATAACGAAGCAGCGCGAGGCCCAGGCCAGTGTGTCCTACGCCGCCCTCCACGACCCGGTCACCGGTATGGCCAACATGGCACTGTTTGTCGAGCGCCTCCTGCGCGTGCTGGACCTGGCTCGGCGCAAGCGGTGGTCGACCACCCTCCTGACGGTTGACCTGGATAACTTTCGATACATCAACGAGCGTGTGGGCAGAGGAATGGGAGACGAGGTCCTCGCCGAGGTGGCTCGCAGGCTTGAGGATGCGCTGCGTACAACGAACACTCGTTGGCACCCGGGTAACGCAACCCGTCTGGGAGGCGATCAGTTCTTCCTGATCTGTGAGCGCGTCCCCAACGAACAGGCTGCGGAGTCACTGGCTCATCGCATCAAAGAATCGCTGAGCTTCCCGGTGGTGGTATCGGGGCATGCCGTCACGGTGTCTGCCTGCGTCGGTATCACCATCGACCGTGACTCCGATCACGCACCCGATCAGCTCATCGTCGAGGCTGAAGCCGCCATGCGTCGGGCGAAGGAGAGAGGTCCCGGTCATCACGCCTTGTTCGCTGAGCAGATGCGTGCCCGGCTGGTAACGCGCGTCGAGAGTGAGGCTGACCTGCGACGCGCTTTGGAGGAGGGTGAGCTAAGGGTCGTGTACCAACCCAAGATCCTGCTGTCTACGGGCCGCATGGTTGGGGTGGAAGCGCTGCTGCGCTGGGAGCACCCTGACAAGGGGAGCATTCCACCGCTCGACTTCATTCCCCTGGCCGAAGATACCGGTCTGATCGTGCCGATTGGCCTCTGGGTCCTACGACAGGCCTGCGCGGACGCGAGGCGCTGGAACGCGGCGGCGCCGCCGGTGGTGGTCTCCGTCAATGTGTCCGGCAGACAGTTTGAGGTTGGACTTGTCGAGATGGTCGCCTCTGTCATCGCCAGCACCGGCACCGACCCCGCGACGCTCTGCCTCGAGATAACAGAGAGCGTCGTCATGGAGAACGCGGAGTTCACAATCGAGATTCTTCAGAGGTTGCGAGCACTGGGGGTGCGCATTTCGATTGATGACTTCGGCACCGGCTATTCGTCGTTGGCATACCTGAGACGCTTCCCGCTCGACGAGCTCAAGATTGACCGGTCCTTCGTAGAGGGACTGGGTCGGGACCCCGAAGCCACCGCAGTGGCGGCGGCGGTAATGGGAATGGCGCACGCTCTGAACTTGACCGTGGTCGCCGAGGGCGTTGAGACGGTTACTCAGGACGCTGCATTACGGGCGCTCGGCTGCGACGAAGCGCAGGGATTCCTGTACTCACGCCCCCAGAGCGCGAAGGATCTCGAGCCATTTCTCGAGAAGGAACATGTGCTGTACGGCACCGAATCCAGCGCGCCGGGCAACTGCACCCTGGTTGTCATCGACGACGCAGCGGATATCCGCCAGCTGGCGCGAGCCAGTCTCACGGCAGCCGGTTTCGCCGTCCATGAGGCAAGCGGAGGAGTTGAGGGCCTGGCACTGTGCCGGCGCGTGATTCCAGACTGCGTCATCCTCGACGTCCGCATGCCGGGCATTGATGGGCTGGCGGTGTGCAGAGCTCTCCGAGCCGATCCCCTGACTAGGGACATCACGATCGTCATGCTGACCGTGGCTGGGCGGGCCTCCGACAAAGTGGAAGCGTTCATCCTCGATGTCGACGACTACATCGTCAAGCCGTTCGCGCCTCGCGACCTGGTGAGGCGCGTCACCGTGGCCATGCGCCGGCGGCGCGGCGAGGACGCGAGGTGACCCGAAGTCACCGCGCTGCTCTGAAGACCGCAAGGCTTCGAGCGTTAGACACTGACCGAAATCAAGGTGTCCCGCCGACGGCGGGCAACCGAGATATCGACGGTCTCGAGCGCGACCTCGCAGCCGACGAGCGCGACGTTGCTGCCGAACTGCGCGACCGCTACGCGGACGCCAGCGACCACGCCGCAGGAGATCTCGAAAGGTCGGCTCGTCAGCGCGTTACGGCGGATCGGCAGCATGCTGCGGCTGCACGGGAGCGGGCCGCTGATGTCCTCGACAGAGCGGCGGTTGAATCCGGGCGCGAGCGGGACCTCCGTGCAGCGGGTCGCCGTGAAGACGCCGCCGCCGCTCGCGACGGGTCCGCGTCTGCGCGCGCTGACGCCGCAAGCGACCGCGCCTTCGCCGTCAGTGACCGCAAGGACGCCGCCGAGGATCGCGCCCGCGCTGCGCGCGGGCGTAATTCGGCGCTGGTGCTCGGCGACACTGGCACCGTGCCCTTGAGCATCGGGGCAGTTCCGCACGACAGCGAGGGCGCCGTGAATAGAGCTGACCTGGGGGCCGACGGAGCGCGGGATATCGAAGGCCATGAGCGCGACGTGGCCGCGGAGGAGCGTGACGTTGCGGCGGAGCTCCGCGATCGACAGGCCGAAGCCCACGACCACGCAGCTGGCGATCTGGACCGTAGGGCCGGGCGCCTCGCGGCGATCGATCGCCAGGACGCTGCCGTCGAGCGCTCCCGCATCGCCGAGGTGTTCGACCGGGCGGCGGTCGAGTCCGGACACGCCGGGGAGCTGCGCGCGGCTGGCGACCGGAAGGATGCGGCGGCGAAGCGCGGCGGATCGGCCTCAGGCCGTGCTGACTCGGCGAGCGACCGCGCGCGTGCGACAAACGACCGCAGAGTCGCAGCCAAAGACCGCGCAGCGGCCGCCCGAGATCGGGTGGAGTTCGAACGGCTTGAAGAGAGCCTGCGACGAGCCGAGGAGAAGGCGACAGAGGGCTCGCGCCTCAAGTCCGAGTTCTTGGCGAACATGAGTCACGAGATACGCACCCCGATGAACGGCGTGATCGGGATGACCGGGCTGCTGCTCGGTACGGCGCTCAACCCTGAACAGCGGGAGTACGCGGAGGCCATCGGTGGGTCAGCGAATTCGCTTCTCACGATCATCAACGACATCCTCGACTTTTCCAAGATCGAGGCCGGACAACTCGACGTCGAGGCCATCGATTTCGATCTCCGTGCGGTTGTCGACGGCGCCGCGGAGCTGATCGCCGCCAGCGCCGACCAGAAGAGCCTGGAACTCGCTGTCATGGTCGATCCCAACGTCCCGATCGCCGTCCGGGGCGACCCGGTCCGCGTCCGCCAGGTGCTCTTGAATCTGCTCAGCAACGCGGTCAAGTTCACCGCTGCGGGAGAGGTTGTGCTGCGGGTTCAAACCGCCTCGACGGGTAGCCGCAACCTGGTGCGTTTCACGGTCACGGATACCGGGATCGGGATCTTGCCCAACCAGCGCGAGCGGCTATTCGAAAGTTTCACACAAGCCGACGCCTCGACCACGCGGGTTTTTGGCGGCACGGGGTTGGGGCTCGCTATTTGCAAGCACCTCGCCGAGCGCATGAGGGGGCAGATCGGAGTTGAGAGTGAGCCGGGGAGAGGCAGCAGCTTCTGGTTCACCTGCGCTTTCGAGAAGGCCCGCAAGCAGATCGAAGCTCTTGACGACGGCATGAGTGTGAAGGGTGTGTCGGTACTGGTCGTAGACGATAACCAGACCAACTGCACAATTCTTGAGCAGACACTCACGACATGGGGCATGCATGCCACGAGCGTGAGCTCTGCCCGCGACGCGCTGGCCAGACTGCTCCGTTCAGCTGCTGCCGGACACCCATACCAGCTGGCGCTCCTCGATTACCAGATGCCTGTGATGGATGGACTCGAACTCGCGCGAGCCATCAGGGCCGCGCCCGCCATTGCGGAAACGTCGCTGGTTCTGCTGACCTCGTCGGCGCGCCGCGGAGATGCACGCTCCGCACATGAGGCGGGACTCGGCGCCTGTCTCACCAAGCCTGTCAAGACGTCGGCCTTGCGCCTCTGCCTGACCACGCTCCTAGAGC
Organism: Candidatus Dormibacteria bacterium; assembly: GCA_044450385.1. GTDB lineage: Bacteria > Chloroflexota > Dormibacteria > Aeolococcales > Aeolococcaceae > Palsa-851. The sequence goes on along the minus strand of JBIOIZ010000065.1, from coordinate 1,440 downwards.
GCCGTCAGTCCGCAATCGTGCCGGACGTCATCACTGAGCACACGCTACGAGAAGCCCGCGAGGCATCTCGACCGCAGTTGCTGGTGGTTGACGATAACCAAGTGAATCAGCGGGTCGCCCAGAGGATCCTCGAGCGGATGGGATACCGAGTGGATGTCGTCAGCAACGGAGCGGACGCGGTGGATGCCCAGTCTCGAACCCCCTACGCAGCCATACTGATGGACTGTCAAATGCCGGGAATGGATGGCTTCGCGGCCAGCATGGAGATTCGCCGGCGGGAGCCGACCGGGAGGCACGTGCCAATCATCGCGGTGACGGCAGATGCCATGGCGGGCGACAAGGAGAAATGCCTTGCTGCTGGAATGGACGGGTACCTCAGCAAGCCCGTGAAGTCCGGGGATCTGGCGGATCTCCTGACATTCTGGGTTCCCAAAGATGGCGTGCCCGACACTTCTGCGCCACCCGGTGGCGACCCCGGGCCTTCGCGGCTGGATGCTCCTACGGTCGATCGGCTACGCGAGTTGGGCGCTCCCGAATTCGAGGGTCTGGTCGGGCTCTTCCTCGCCGACGCCGCGACCCGGGTGACGGCGATGCGTGATGCGTCTGCCCGTGGCGGCACCGTCGCCATCGCCGAGTTGGCGCATAGTTTGAAAGGTAGCGCAGCGACCTTCGGCGGCCTGGCCCTGGCGGAGAGCTGCGCCCAACTTCAGGCATTGGCCTCCTCGACGGACCGCGCCGCCACCGCCAGACAGGTCGAGGCGGTCGGAACCGAGGTCGAACGATTGGACGTGCTGCTGCGCGCCACTCAGGCGTGAGTGCTCGCCGACAAACACTAGGTAGCGAGCGGGACGACTGAGTCGTCCTCTGGGCCGCCAGAGGTCTTCGTCGTAGGGGTCGCAAGGCGCCTCATGCGGGATAGTCTTGCGCCCGCAACGGTAGCTGCCACAATGCGCCAATCAGCGACTCCTGCAGCCCGCCTTTCGTGCCCCTGCCCCCTACGGGTATCATGCCAACCATGACGGTAGGCTACGCACAGAACAAGGATGACCTTCGAGCGCGCTTGCACCGCATCCAGGGACAGGTGGGCGGCATCCAACGCATGGTCGATGACGATCGCTATTGCATCGACATCCTCACCCAGGTGAACGCAGTCAAAGCGGCGCTGGACAAGGTGGCGCTCTCCCTGCTCGGCGACCATGTGGAGCATTGCGTGGCAGACGCGGTGCGGCGCGGGAAGGGCAAGGAGAAGATCGCCGAACTGACCGCCGCGATTGGCCGCTACCTCGAGGGGTAGTCAGCGATGAACTCTGTACTCGGCCATCTCGGCGACGCGCTACGGCTGGCGTTTGCGATGTTCTGGCAGGTGTTGTGGCCGCTGGCCCTGGGCTTCCTCCTCTCAGCAATCATCGAGGTGGTCGTTCCGAAGCAGACGGTCGCTCG
>JBIOIZ010000064.1:0-16539 GCA_044450385.1 Candidatus Dormibacteria bacterium | reverse complement strand
TGGGGTCGACGAGGTACACATCACCGCGAGCGCACTCATCTTCCGCGCCGGGCAGCTACCGAGAATTGCCTTGGTCGTGGCCGGCATCGCGCGAGTGTTCATCTCGACACAACTCGGCCGGCAGGTGACGATCCGCTACGCTCGACCTGGTGATGTCATCGGGCTTTCGCCCTACCTGGCGGGCACCGATCAGTGGAACGCTGAAGCCATCACCGACGTGAGCGTCAAGGTGCTCACCTTCGACCACGTGCGCAGCGCCGGAGCACATGATCCGGAGCTGCCCTGGAGGATCGCGCGACACATCGCGGGTGTGACCGCGGAGGCGCTGCGCACCGTCGCCGACGCAAGCGGACAATCGATCACCGTGCGAGTCGCGCGCCATCTTAGCGAGATGGCGCTGCGCGGACCCGACGGTCGCAACGTCGTGCACATCAGCCATCAGCGTTTGGCTGATGCGGTGGGCACCGTTCGCGAAGTGGTGAGTCGAGAGCTGACTGCATTGCGGGCAAACGGGGTAATTGACAGAACGGCGGGAGCAATCAGGGTCATCGACGACGATCGGCTCGCGAGCCTCGCCGCAGGCCGATCCACCCTACGCACGATCAAGAGGTGACCGCAGGCACTCCTGATGACATCGCGGTCACTGATGTTTCCAGCCGGCCTGTGTATAAACGGTGCCAGCATCATCGCGAAACGATCTCGAGCGGGGGGAAGTCGACCGTGCACTCGCAGCCTTCAAACATGAGCGGACTGGCCAGCCTCGGTGCAGGTGGAGGTGAGCGCTTCGCTCGTGACATCGCTGAGTTGCGAGGGGCCGAGCACCAGCCGATACCCGCTTCCGGTTACACCTCGACGCTCCTCCGATTGACGGACGACGCCATGTCAGGGATTGCGATCGGTCAGCTCGCGCGACGCGTGCTCGATGCGAGCAGCAGGGTGTTGCGCGCTGACGCGGGACATGTCCTCGAGGTCGACTCCGCGGGTCGGGTGCTGAGCGTGCTGGCGTCTCGCGGGCTGCCGATGGTCATCCCGCGATCGACCCTCGATGAGGGAGATGCCGCGGCACACCTCCTGGAATCTGGTGCACCGATGCTCGCGGTGCCGGACTACGACACCGGCGAATTCGCGGAAGGTCCTGTCCTCAAGGAGGCGGGCGTGCGCAGCGGTCTCACCGCACTGATCCGCGGCACCGAATCGCCGTATGGATTCGTGAGTCTGTATGCCGGCGAGCCCCGCTCCTGGACCACCGAGGAAACCGAGTTCCTGCAACTGGTGGCCAACGTTCTCAGTGTTGCCGTCGCAACCAAGGTCGCATCCGACGACCGGCGGGTGCTGATGTGCCGCCTGGTCCGAGCCCAGGAGGAGGAACGCACGCGGATCGCTGTTGAGATCCACGACGACGCGGTGCAGGTGATGACGGCTGTGAACCTGCATCTCTCGCCGCTCCTCGAGCACCTCGAAGGGCAGAAGTACAAGCGCGAAGGCCGCCAGGTCCAGGAGACCGTGCGGCTGACCATCGGCCGGCTGCGACGGTTGCTGTTCCAGCTCATTCCGCCCGAGCTGCAGCTTCATGGCCTTTCGTCGTCGCTGCGGCTGCTGCTCGAGACCCTGCAAGAGGACACCGGCGTGCGGTGGGAGCTCGACGATCGATTGATCGAGGAGCCCGCCCCGGCTGCGGCGCTGGTGGTGTATCGCATCGTGCAGGAGGCGCTCGGCAACGTCCGCAAGCACGCGGGTGCGTCGAACGTTCGACTCCGTGTGGCGTCCAGCGAGGGCGGCGTCGACGTGCGTATCGAGGACGATGGGCGCGGGTCGTCACCTGCAACCTCACATGAGCCTGGTCACCTCGGGGTGGTCGGCATGGGCGCGCGTGCCGAGATGTCTGGAGGCCGGCTCCGAGTCCGCAGCGTTCCCGGGCACGGGACGAACATCGAGTTCTGGATCCCGACTCCATGCTCGGGTCAGCTCTAGCCGTAGTTCCGAGATGAGTTGTTGAGGCCCGCGATCAGCGGTCGCGGTCACAGCGGTATGGCGTCTGTGGTGGTTGTTCCGGTGGGACTGATCGTCTCTAGCGTCTGATCCGGCATCGCACCACGTTATCCCGCTGGCTGATGGCGCGTGAAATGGCTGAGCCGGCGAACGATTCTTCGGGTACGTCGATCGGGATGCGTGGACGGCGGTTTCGCGAACGCCCGCGGGTGCGCAGCATAGAAGACGACCTTTGCGCATTCCACCAGACCGAGATATGTCGCGATCATCGCGACCAGGATCAGGAAGAAGAGTGGTGGTAATGGTGAGAATCCAAGGATGCGAGCGAATGGTGTGAAGGGAACGATCGCACCGACCAACGCGCATGAGGGCGGAAGCACCAGCATCGCCAGGCTCGGCCGGCTGCGTAGGAAAGGAACCCGTCGGGTGCGGATGACATAGATCACCAGCGTCTGCGTTGAGAGCGATTCCACGAACCAGCCCGTCCTGAACTCACTGTGGCCCGCGCTGAGCAGGTCGAGCATCACGAAGAAGGTGAGAAAGTCGAACACTGAGCTTACTGGCCCGAAGACGATCATGAACCGGCGCACAAATGCGATGTCCCACGCGGCGGGCCGGGCTAGCGTTTCCGAGTCCACCGCGTCCGTGGGGATCGCGAGCTGGCCCGCGTTGTACAGCAGGTTGTTGAGCAGAATCTGCGACGGCAGCATCGGCAGGAACGAGAGAAATACCGAGGCGACCGCGGCACTGAACATGTTACCGAAGTTCGAAGACGTCGCCATGAGGACGTACTTGATGGTGTTGGCGAAGACGCGTCGACCCTCGACCACGCCATCGGCGAGCACGCCGAGATCCTTGTCGAGGAGCACGATGTCCGCCGCATCCTTCGCGACATCAGTTGCCGAGTCCACTGAGATCCCGACGTCCGCGTGGTGCAGGGCAACGGCGTCGTTGACACCATCACCAAGGAATGCGACATCGACGCCTGTTCGCCTCGTGACCTTGATGACCCGAGATTTCTGGTCTGGACTGACTCGCGCGAAGACCCGTGTCCGGGTGATTGCCCGAGCAAGCGCCTCGTCGTCCAGGGCGTCGATCTCCGAGCCGCTCAGGACCGTCCCGGGGTCCACACCGATCTGCCGGCACACCGTCGCCGCGACGGTGCCATTGTCGCCGGTGATGATCTTGACCTCGATGCCGAGCCCATGCAGCCGGGAGATTGCGTCGCCCGCATCCACCTTGGGCCTGTCAATGAAGGTGAGAAATCCGACCAGGGTCAGATCCCGCTCGTCGTCCCGGCTGGGTTTTGTGACCGTTCCAGTTCGGGTTGCCACTGCGACCACGCGAGCGCCCTCGGCGAAGAGTCGATCCAGGGTCGGCCCTGCTGTCTCGGGCAGAGCGACGCACCGTGCGAGCACCGATTCAGGCGCGCCTTTGGTGACCAGTAACCGCCCCGTGGGTCCGTCGACCAGCACTGACGCCATCTGCCGCTCGTGATCGAAGGGGACGCGTCCCACTCGAGCGAACGCCGAGGGGCTGTCGGGAAGCTGGGTGAGCGCCGCGCACCGCGGGCTCTCCCAGAGTGCCTGATCGAGCGCATTGCCCCCAACCGGTCCACCGGTTCCTGGGGTGGACTCGTTGCACACGAGACCGAAGCGCAGCGGCGAGTCTGAAGGCTGGCCATCTGCCCCGAGGCTACGATCGAACGTGATCGCCCCTTCGGTGAGCGTCCCGGTCTTGTCGGTGAACAGGATCTCGATATTGCCGAGATCCTCGATCGCGACCAGTCGTTTGACCAGCACCTTGCGCCGAGCCAGTGCGCGTGATCCACTCGACAGCCCGACGGTGACGATTGCGGGCATCAACTCCGGGGTGATGCCCACCGCGATGGCCAGCGAGAAAAGCAAGGCGTCGAGGATCGGTTTGTGGAAGGCGATGTTGAAGACGAAGATGGTCAGTGTGAGCACCCCGGCGACGCGGACCAGCAGCGTCGAGAAGCTGCTCAAACCCTTCTGGAATGCGGATGCCGTCGCGGGCTCCGCGAGACCGGATGCGATACCTCCGAACTCTGTTGCAGTTCCCGTTGCGATCACAACGCCGCGCGCGGCTCCCTCGTGGACGATTGTGCCCATGAAGACGCAGGAAGCGAGGTTGACGCCGGCCGCATCCGGCTGCGGCTCCGCGGTCTTGGGCACGGGCAGCGACTCGCCGGTGAGCACGGCTTCGTCGCACTCCAGCGAATCGACCTCGAGGAGGCGTATATCCGCGGGAACGATGTTGCCGACGCTCAGAGTTACGACGTCGCCTGGTACGAGCGTGATCGTGTCGACAAGCTGATCGTGGCCGTCGCGGCAGACCAGTGCGCGGTGATGGATCTCGCGATGCAATGCTTCCACCGCGGTCTCCGCACGATACTCATTGACGAAGCTCAACAGGACGCTGACCGCAACGATGGCCGCGATGATGACCGCGTCGGTCGGATCACCCGTGAACCCGGAGACCGCCGCGCAACCAAGGAGCAGCAGGAGCAGCGGGTTGCGAAACTGACGCAGCAAAACGCCGACGGGCGTGACGCGGTGCTCCCTGAGCACGTTTGCGCCACTCGCCTCGAGCCTCCTTGCCGCCACTGCTGCGGCGAGACCGGTGTCGGCCGAACCCATGGCCTCGAGCACCACGGCCGCGGGGAGGCGCGCGGACTCGGCGAGTGTCATCCCGGCAGCCTGCGCGGCCGCACGCTTCACATCGGACGGACGCGGACCTCGCAACATTTCACCGACCGTGTCGACTCAAACGCCGGACCGCCCGTCTGCCACGGGTGGTCCGGCGTCAGGTTCGCGTACCACCTGTAGTCATGGATACCGCTGGTACCAACAACAACGGCAGGTGCGTGTGGTGGGTGACCGAGCGCGAGACGCTGAGCTCCGGTGCTCGGTTGTCGACGCTGCTTCCGCGAGCGCCGATGGCGAGCAAGTACGTTGCGTCAGATGAACGGCACGCGTCGCGCAGCACCGTGGGGACATCGCTCCCGGCGACAACGCGCGTGGCGACCGCCATCCCGCCGGGAGTGCGCACGATCGACGCGCCGGCCTCGAGTGCGCGTTCGGCATCGTGCCGAGCAGTATCGGCACCCGGCGCATCCGGATTGACGGCCGTCACCAGCATGAGATCGGCCTTCGAGAGACGGGCGACCCAGCCGGAGATCTTCAGAGCCCGATCCGCCTCCGGCGATCCGTCCAATCCGACGACGACTCGACGCGGCGGCCAGTCGTGGCCGTCCTCACGGACGAGCAGCACCGGTCGGTAGGAGTGATGCACGACGTCCTCCGACACTCGGTAGGTGAAGAGTTCCTCGACGATGCCGAGCTTCCTCCCGCCGACCACGATCAGACCCGCGCCCACTGAGGCGGCGGTGGCGAGGATTGCATGGGCTCGCGAACCGCGCGGCGTGTGGATACCGGCGACCCGGCACCCGAGGGATTCCTTGATCAGCGCCGCCTCCGCGCTCGCGACGCCGGCGGCGATTTCCTCGTCAACGCCGGGGGCGCCGCTGAACGAGCCCGTGGGTGCCCAGACGTGAACAACGTGCAAGGGCGTCCCCGACGTCCGGGCGAGGTGTGCCGCGGCCACCCGAGCGTTTCGGCTGGCTTGCGTCCCATCGGTGGCGAAAAGGATCGCGGTCGGTAGCGCATTGGTGTCAGTCACCTCGCAATTCCTCCGGCATGGCAGGTGTATACCGCGCCGGCGTGCGCGGCCTTTCGAACGTCAGCACCCTCTTTCGAGCGAGCGCACTCATCCATGGCGAGCCCAGCGAAGGCGAAGCGTGTCCTCACGCTCGCTCTGCTCCAAGCGTTCGCGACTCTCGCGCAGGGCCCGCTCGAGCTGCGGCAGCCTCCGGCGCTCCAGGAGCCGGAGACGCCGGCGCGTCTGCAGCAGCTCGGCATCGATATTGGCCAGCGCCCGCTGGATAGCGGCATGTGCGGCTCCTTTTTCAAGGGCGTCGGCGAGTGCCTCCACAGCTCTGTCGGTGGCGCTGGAACCGCCACTCGCACTGGCAAGCGCGATATCCGGAAACGCACAGTGCGCGTTGTCGGGGATGGACACGGACATCACGTTGTGCCACTCGAAGGTGACAGTCGCCCGCGCATCCAGATGGGCGGCCACCACAGCGATCTGGTGTTCGTGCCCGAGCCGCAACGCCCGCGAACACCACCGTTCGGCTTCGGCGCAGGCATCCATCCATGCGGTCCGTGCCGACGTTGTCAGCAGATCCCGGCGCTCGCGCTCGACCGCGAGGAGACGCTGTTTGCGACCGAGGATGTCGATCCCCCGCCGCGCGGTCTCGAGGCGACGCCGGAGCCACACCTGCCCGGATCGCCCCGGTGGGACGCGGATCATGTGGACGCCCCGGAGCGCTCGCGGTGGCCCAACGCCATGTGACGCGCGAGCTCGACAGGATCGAGCCGCGACAGGTCACCCGCCGGAAGCATCGTCAGCGCCGTCCACGCATGCTCAAGGGTGTCGTCTATGGCGCGATGCTCAGTGCGCCCTTGATTGATGAACCCTGCCTCGAGCGCGTCCGCAAAACGGAGATAGGCGCGGTCACCGTCCGACAGGCCCGTCTCGCCCACGAGGTCCGTCAGCTCACGAACCTGCCGGGCGTGACCGAGCGCGGCGTACACCTGCCCCGCGACCGCCATGTGATCCTTGCGGGTCTGTCCTGGCCCGACTCCATGCCGCATCAGACGCGACAGTGAGGAGAGCGCGTCGAATGGCGGATAGACGTTGCGACTCTGCATCTCCTGAGACAGCACGATCTGACCTTCCGTGATGTATCCCGTCAGATCGGGGACAGGGTGGGTGATGTCGCCGGCCGGCATGGTGAGAACAGGAATCTGGGTCAGGGAGCCCGAGCTGATGCGCAGCCTGCCGCAGCGTTCGTAGATGGATGCGAGATCGCTGAAGAGGTATCCCGGATAGCCCTGACGCCCCGGGACTTCACCACGAGCTGCCGACACCTCACGCACCGCTTCTGCATAGCTCGTCATGTCGCACATGAGGACGAGGACGTGGCCGCCGCGTTCGAAGGCGAGGTGCTCGGCAACGGTGAGCGCAATGCGAGGCGTCAGCACGCGTTCGATGACCGGATCCGATGCCGTGTTGATGAACAGGACCAGGTCACCCGACTCGGATCGCTCCTCGAGCGCGTCACGGGTCGCATCAGCATCGGCGTGCGTGACGCCCATGGCTGCAAAGACGATCTGAAACGCCCCGTCCGCCACCCGCGCCTGCGCGGCAACCTGTGCCGCAAGCTCGAGATGGGGCAGGCCTCCCACCGAGAAGATGGGCAACTTCTGGCCGCGCACCAGGGTGGTCAATCCGTCGATGGCCGAGATGCCGGTGACGATGGGATCCCGGGGCAACTCCCGCGCCGCCGGGTTGATCGGAACGCCGTTGACTGCGACGAGGCGGTCTCCGTGTATCGGGGGCCCGGCGTCGATCGGATCCCCTCGACCGTTGCAGACCCGCCCGAGCCATTGCGCGCCCACCGGCACCCGCATCGGGCTGCCGCTGAAGGCGACTCGAGTTCCCGAAAGGCTGATTCCGGACGTCCCCTCGAACACCTGCACAACAGCCAGATCGTCATTGACATCCAGCACGACACCGTGACGTCGTTCGCCCGAAGCAAGGGTGATGACCGCATCCTCGTCCCAGCCCACTCCGGTGACGTGCTCAATGACCAGCAGCGGGCCCTCAGCGCTGCGAGCTCCCGTGTATTCGATCGGAATCGCGTCGATCATGTGACTGTCTTCAGCTGTGCCAGAACGGAGTCGCTCACGGCGGTCACCGCGGCCACGTCGTCCGGCCCACCGCCCTCCCGGGCAGACGAGACTCGAGCAAGATCGACCTGTTCGAGGCGCTGCGCATCAACGCCGGCCTCGAGACGTTCGAGCAACGCGCGGTGCACGGCGAGAACCATCTCGAGCAGCGCTTCCTGCTTCGCCTCGCCGCAGTACGCGTCGTCCGTGCTGGTCGCGTCCTGTTGCAGCACCGCCTCGCGCAGGAGCTTCGCGGAACGAAGGGTGATCCGCTGACGATCCGGTAGCGCCGCGGCTCCCACAAGTTCCACAAGCGATTCGAGCCGCTCCGATTCGGCGAGCAGCGCCAGAGCCAGTGCACGGCGCTCCACCCAGGCCGTGTCGCCACTCGCAGATCGCATGAGACCGACGCGTTCAGCGTCGCGTGAAAAGCTTTCGTTCCAGCTGACCGCAGGATAGTGACGCGCGTACGCCAGATCACGGTCGAGCGACCAGACGCAACGGACGAATCGCCGCGTCTGCGCAGTCACCGGCTCGGTGAGATCACCTCCCGGAGGTGATACCGCTCCGATGACGGTCACGGAACCTCGGCCGCCGCCGAGAGTCGTGAAGTTCCCGGCCCGCTCATAGAACGCCGCAAGTGCCGACCCGAGCGTCGCGGGGTACCCCTCCTCCGCCGGAAGCTGATTCGTCCGCGAGGCGAACTCGCGGAGCGCCTCCGCCCAGCGCGACGTCGAGTCGGCGATGACGACGACGTCGTATCCCATGTCGCGGAAGTACTCCGCGACCGCGACGCCCGTGTAGATACTTGCCTCGCGCGCCATGACCGGCATGTTCGAGGTATTGGCGATACAGACCGTCCGCTCGCGCAAGGCACCACCGGTGCGCGGATCCCTGAGGCGGGCAAGATCCTCGAGAACGTCGATCATCTCGTTGCCGCGCTCGCCGCAGCCCACATAGACGATCACCTCGGCATCGCACCACTTGGCGATCTGTTGTTGCAAGAGCGTTTTGCCGGTGCCGAAGCCCCCCGGTACCGACGCGCTGCTGCCGCGAAGGATCGGGTAGAGAAGGTCGAGAACACGCTGACCGGTCCGAAGCAACTGTGGCTCACCGTCGCGCGCCAGAGCGGGACGTGGACGCCGGACGGGCCAACGATGGGAGAGCGACACATCGACGGCTCCGACGCGCGCGATGCGTTGGTCAGCGCTGATGTCGCCCTCGGGCGACAGCCATGACAGGACGCCGTCGACCTCCGGAGGGACAAGGATGCGGTGGTCGAAGTGCTCACCTTCCGTCACCCGTCCCAGCAGTGCGCCTGCTGCTACCTTCTCGCCAATGGTCGCGTCAGGGGTGAAGTGCCAGGCCCTGCCGGCCGACGCGTCGCCGGCTCGCCCGGACGTGAGCCAGACATCCTTCGCGTCGAGCGGCCGGAGGATTCCATCGAAGACGCCCCCGAGTAACCCGGGTCCGAGCGTGATGGAGAGTGGTTCGCCGCGGCTGCTGACGGGATCTCCCGGCGAGACGCCGCCGTCATACTCATACACCTGGGCGGTTGCCACGTCTCCATCGATGCTGACGATCTCTCCGGCGAGGCCCGCCTCGCCGATGGCGACGACGTCGAACATGGCCACGCCGTAGAGCCCCACGACATCGACCACTGGGCCGTTGACACGTCGGACCTGCCCCGTCCGAAGATCCGCGGAAGCAGTGCTCATTTCGCGGGCTTCGAGGCGCGGGAGCCGATCGCCGCCGGCTCGCCGACCTCAACAAAGGAACGCGTGAGCGCCTGATCGACGAGCGACGCCAGAGTGAGGTCGATGCTCCGGCGCCCGCGCCAGGCCCGAAGTCCCCCCGCATCGTGGGGATCGCGGTCGATCTCCGTGGTGGGTCCGAGGCGGCGGCGTGCGCTCGCCTCAAGCGTGTCGAGGAGCCTGGTGTATTCGGGCCGGTGGCGAAAGGTCATCGCAGCAGCGAGTGCACGAGTCCGCGCATTGTCTTCGACTCCTCGCTCGGCGGTGAGGACAAGCGCCCGCGCGGCGCGCTCCGAATCGACACGTTGCGCTTGCGCTCGCGCCTCGGTGGCTCGCCTCCCCTCCGCACGCGCCGTGGCGATGATCTTTGCCGCTGTAGCCTTGGCAGCTGCCTGTGTCACCTTCGCGTCTGCGCGTGCCTGGGCAATCGTCGCGGAAGCGCGGGCTGAAGCCGCGCTGAGCAGGCACTGACGCACCGGTTCGAGCTGATTCACGGCATCACCGCCCAGAGCGGATGGCCGGCTTCGTGGAGACTTGGTCCCAGCATCTGTGCAGCCGACCTCGTCAGGATCACCAGGCCTACGTCGTCCGGCAAGCCGGCCCACGTACGCCGCAGAGCTCCGGCGTCGCTGACAGCGACCACGTCGACGCCGACCATCGCGAAGAGCTCAACGCTCTCCACCTCGCCCAGCGCCACGATCCGGCTCATGCTCTGCCGATCAGGAGCAGAGCGACCACCAACCCGTAGATGGCGATCCCTTCCGACAGCCCCACGAAGACCATCGCCCGACCGAAGAGTTCCGGCTTTTCGCTGATGGCAGCCAGCGCCGCTGAGCCGGTGTACGCGACTGCAATACCGGCGCCGATGGATGAGCCCGCGACCGCGATCGCGGCACCGATGAACGCACCGGATGTGTCGGACGATGACGCGGCGGTGAGCTGGAAGGCCGTGACACCGCTGGCCCCCGAGCTATGGCTGACAATGACCGCAACCAGCGCAAGAACGGCCAAGCAGGCGGCGCCGAGCACCCATGCGGCCACGCCCGGACTTCGTCGCAGCAGCACGCTGGCCCCCACGCCACATCCCGCGGCGATAACCAGCCCGACGAGTGCGAAAGCGATGGTAACCGTCATGGTTCAGGCCTCCACGATGTTGAGATGCCAGGGGTGGAACCGGCGTCCCTCACCAACGAACACGCGAGAGAAGAGTTCGTAATACTCGAGTCGAAGTGCCTGGATGCCGACAACCAAGCCTTCGAGTCCGAAGGCGATCGCATTGCCGACGACGAATGCCATGACCCCGACAATGGTCAGCCACCCACGTCCGACGAGCGACACTGTGGCGGACCACACAAGTCCCTCGATCGCAGCGTGCACCAACCCGAACGCGGCGAGACGTGCGAACGAGACGAGATTGGTACCGACCCGAATCACGGTATCGAAGAGGCCGACGGCCACCTCCGCTGCAGCAGCACCTCCAGAAGCCGCCTCGCGGCGCAGGCCCAGCGTCAACAGCCCAAGTCCGAGCGCCCCGACCACGATGGCGGCCACGATGAGGACGATCTGGTGCGAGACGATGCCCGCAGCGAGGACACCGAACGCGACGAACACGGAGAACCCCGCGATACCCGAGGCGGCGACGAGCGCGCGATTCCAGCCTCCTTCGCGATATCGGTTGATAGTCCCGAGGGCGTAACTCCCACTCATCAGCACCGCACCAAACAGCACCGCCGCAAGGAGCAGCAACTCTGGATTGTCCAGGGGACGGATCCAGAGTGGGGCCACGACCCCGGTCGGACCGAAGAACTCCCCGAAGAGGACACCGAACAGGCACGCCGACAGACCACACGCGGTGATGAGTGGCCACGCGGATCGCAATGCGGGCCAGCGGCGCTGCAGCCCCGCGACCATTCCAAGGATGGCGACGATCGCGCCGTGACCGGCATCGGCGAACATCATCCCGAACATGACGACGTATGTTGCAACGGCGAACAGGGTCGGATCGATGTCCGCATACGGCACCACACCAAAACTGTCGACGAGGACGTGAAATCGGGCTCTCCCGAGGTTGTCCGCCAGTTGCGTCGGTGGTTCACACCAGTGCGGCCGAGGGAGCGCGACAACCGCGCCACCGATTGTTTCCAGACGACGGGAGAGCCCGTCGCATTCGTCCTCCGGTAGCCAGCCCAGCCAGGCGGCGACGCCGTCACGACGCAGGCCTCCGGCGGCCAGGCGATTGAGTTGCTGCTCTCCGATGAGCAGATCACGCCTGCCCTCACGCTCCAGTCTCGAGGGGTCGACCGCCGCTCTCAGCACCACCGACGGCGCCGTCGATGCGCCCGAGGCTGATCTCCGAAGTGCCTCGCTGATGTCGTCCTCCGCGGTTGTTCCAACGTCGTCGAAGTCCACGCATCCTGCATCGGCCACCTCGACGAGCCCGGCTCGCACCTGGGTCTCGGGAATGAGAATGGCAGCCCGGGACATGCGTACTGCTCCCGCTCGGTTAGCCCGCGACATCGATGCTTCCACCTCCCACCCCAGCGGCAATCTCAAGCGCCGTGGCAATTCGACGCGCTGACGAAGTGAGGGTGGTGATGGCCCCCAGCGCAGGACCCGATGTGCCGATCGGGGTGTGGAGTAGCCGCAGCCCCTCCTCACGCACCTGGATCCACCAGCGTTCCTCAGCACGCCATAGATCTGGCCCAGCCCAGTCGACTGACGCCCACTTCCAGGACGACGGTAGAGACGGAGGGACGCGAGCCAGAAGATCTGCGCCCGAGCGCGCTGCAGTTCTCTCGCGAGCGGCCAGCAGCCACGCTGCCGCGTCGGACCAGACGCGGAGCTGGGGGGACGCGTCGCGCGCCCGCTTGTGCCACATGCGGCGGAGCCAGATCCTGATCCGATACGCATCCGCACCACCCGGATCGCCCCACGCGGAGGCGGCCATCAGCCGCCGAATGTCCTCTCCACTGCTGGTCGCGCCCAGTGCCCTCGAGATGATTCCGAGACGACCAAGTTCGTATGGAACCGCGGCCGGAGCGCCCACGAAATAGGCGAGCCGGTCCTCGATGTTCCTGATTTCAAACCAGGCGGCGCAACTCCGAACCATCTCAACACCTTCTGACGGCAGCCACCCGGCGATGACTCGAAGCCGCCAGAGGAGAGTCTCGAGCACCGCGCGCTGGCTGGCCGCGACCGTCGTGGCAGCGTCGATGTCACGGATCCACCTGGCCTGACCAAGTACCGCAATGCCGGCCCCGAGATTCGTCGCAGCCGCGACACTCGCTGCGACATCCGAAGGCTCACTCGCCAACCCACGCGCTCGCACGTCCCCGGCGATCCACCCGGCGCTCATCGATCGGCCCCACCCGCCACAGCCAAGGCGGCGAGGTGCTCGACCACCGCATCGGCAATAGCGACTGCCCGTGCTTCGGCGTTCGTCCGCACGACAGCTGCCTGCGCCTCCCCTGCGGCGATCCGTGCATCGCGCTCGGTCGCAGATCGTTCGAGCCGTCGCTGCGACTCCCGCGTCTTGACAACGACGGCGCGCTCCATCGCCCGCGCAATAACCGCTTCAGCGTCGGCAGCAGCCTGCGACCGGATCCGATCTGCCTCGATGCGTCCAGCTTCGACGATCGCGTCGACCTCCTTCTGCACGCCGTCCAAGGCGACGAATAAGGGCGCGAGTTCAGATTGGCGCCCTGCTTCCGGGTCAGTCGGAGGCGCGACCCCAGCCATGGCTGCGCCAGGAGGAGACAACCTTCGGAACCGTCGGAGCACGCTGGCCATGGCTACACAGGGTGGGCGATTCGTGTCCAGCCCAACAGGGCCGATTGTCCTGATTCGGTCAGGCCCAACCGACTGCCTCGCCAGCTTGATCCCGGCGTGATGGCGCGGCGGACGTGGCAACGCGCATCGATACCGAACGCTCCCACAACGATTCCGGTCACGAGGTCCGCCTCGGACTTCGCCTCACCGCAACACTTTGACAGAGTGCTCTCGCTGTACCGACCGTTCGGCGATCCTCCCGACGTAGGAATGGAGGTCCAGGAGGGTCGCCTGGGACTCGTAGGGAGCCGAAGGTCCGCATCCACCTGATGTCGTTCGCCTCTAGTCGAGCGCAGGCTCACAGGGGTATCACAGTGGCATACCGAGTCATGGAGGTCGTCTGATGATCAACACAATCGTCGTGGGTACGGATGGATCCAGCCATGGGCAGAACGCAGTCACCTGGACCGCCGAGCTTGCACGCCAGCTCGGCGCGCGAGTAGTCCTCGTTCATGTGGCAGCCCCGCTGGTGCCGCCAATCGTTGGAGCCGGCGGGTACGTGATGTACATCCCGCAGGACGTTGTTGATCAGACCAGCGCGGACGTCCGGGAGCGTGTGTTCAGCGAGTTCTGCGCGCCCCTCAGGGCGGCCGGCGTCGCGTGGCAATGGCGCGTACAGGAGGGATCAGCCCCCATGGTGCTCGCCGATGTGGCGAAGGAAGTTGGAGCTCAGCTGATTGTCGTGGGCACCCGAGGCGAGCATGCGCTCGGCGAATTGCTCCACGGCAGCACCAGTCACGGGCTGACTCTGAACACCGAAGTGCCGGTCGTCGTGGTGCCGCTGGGGGCGCACGTGACACGACGGTCCCCCGCTGGTACGCAGGCGTAAGCCTGGATGCGGTCCGAGTTCGTCGTCAACGCAGTAACGCTGTTTGTCGGACGCTACCCACGTGACTCACGCTGCCGTACGTCGACTCAACGACTTGATCCTGCGTCGAACACGACCTTGGCCGACCTGTCGTACGTTACCGCCAGGTCTGTGAGCAGCTCGCTCAATCGGGACGGGTGAACCACATACGCGTCGCGAGTATGCGAGGGTGAGCGCGCAGAGTCGCGTGACGCAGCAGAGTGCTCGTACCGGGATGGTCGTCTTCACGTCGGCGTCCGCTATCGGATTCGGTGCGGCCGTTGTCGCAGCGCCCCACGCTCATCTCGACCTGACCATCGCAGGTGCGATCGTCGCCGCAGTTGTCGCCGCAACAGCGGTCCCGGTGTTGCGTCGTCCACACGTGGTTCTTCTTTCCGCCCTGGTCGTTCTGTACTACATGGCTCTGACACTTGCCCTCGTCGGGGAATCCGGGCGGAACGAGGGCCTACTCGTCCTAGCCGCCATCCCGGTGCTCGCAAGCGCACTCTACGGCCCGCGCAGCCTCACCGCCGTCGCGCTGGTCGCCGCTGCTGCGACACTCGCATGCGACGGCCTCGACGGCGCCCTCAGCGCTCCGGAGTATGCCCAGTTGCTCATCGTCTGGCCGATCACTGGGGTCGGCATCGCCTACGCAGTGCATCAACTGCGATCGCAACTGGAGCGCACTGTCATGGCGCGGGAGACGGCGATCGAACACGATGCGACCTTGGCGTTGATCGCTGACGAGTTGTATTCGATGTATGACAGCGATCAGGTCCTGAGCTTTGGCCTGCAGAGCGCGGCTCGTCTCACCAACGTCCCCGGAAGCCAGCCTTCGAGCGCAGTGTTCTTTCTGGTGGAGGGTGATCGCGCCACTCTCGTCGCCTCGTACTCGCCTGACCAGGGCGCCGGCGGTGCAGCTGACCCACGCATCGGTCGTCTCGCGATTCCACTCACGCTGACACCCAGCCTGCGTGCAGCGGTGGCCAATCATGAGGATCGGTTGTTCGTTCTCAACCAGACCACGACGGTGCCGCCAGGGATCGCCGCGGTACTCGCCGAGCTCCAGATCGAAAACGCCGTCGTGCAGTTGATGCGTGTGGGCGATGCCGCCAGCGGACTCCTGGCAGTCTTCAACACGGACGCAGCGGCCACCGAATATGACCTCGCACAGCGTGACTGGCTCCAGGGCTTGGCCCCTTTGCTCGAACTTGCCCTGTCGAGAGCCTTCGTCTTTGAGGCTCAAACGACCACCGACGCCCTTACCGGGATCGCCAATCGCCGCGAGGTCGATCTCCGACTCGCGCGAATGCCACGGAGCGTGATGTATTCACTGCTTGCGGTCGACATCGACAAGCTCAAATCAGTGAACGACACCTTTGGGCATCAAGCGGGCGACGAACTTATCCAGGTGGTGGCCGACGCTCTCAAACGGGCAATCCGGCGCGGCGATGTCGCGGCGCGGATCGGCGGCGACGAATTCTGCGTCATCATCGCGGACGCGGATGGCGAGCGCGCCGAGATGGTCGCCAACCGAATCCTCGCGGACCTTGGAAGGCGAACCATCCATGGCCAGCGGCCCCGCATCAGCGTTGGCATCGCGCCCTTTGCAAGCGGCCGTGACTCGGCAGCGCGCCAAGCCGCCGCAGACCTAGCCCTGTACCAGGCGAAACGGGCAGGTGGCAATCGTGTTGTCCGTGCTCCGGTGCTTTGTGTTCCCAGCGGAGGCGCCACCAAGCCGGCTGAAAGTTCCAGCGAAGGTGTATATCAAATCCCCACACCGCCTGCCAAGGCCGTCACTTGAGCTAGGCGCGACCGTCAAGGCGGAGGGCGGGAGCGAAGTACTCCCCGCTCCGCACGCGACGGTGAGGCGCGTACCCTTCGGCGGTCACCGTCCGCCGATCAAGGTTGTCCGGAGCACGTGATCCGACGTCAACGGTGGTGTAGTCGCGGCGCGACCCGATCCGGCGGCGTATATGTGTAGACCCGACTAAGGTCGCTTCACTTTGATATCCACGGCCCACCCCCCTCCGGGAGGGATCGGCAGCACCAGGTGTGTCCCCGGTGCCGACGTTTCGATGGTGCGCACCTCCTGCGGCCAGTGATAGTTCATGAATGCCGAGTACCCCCAGGTAGGTAATCCCGACGCGAACGCCAGCACACCGGCGGCCCAGGCACTTCGCCTCATCCATATCCGGGGCAACCGCGAGGCGGCCCACATGAGCGTCACGACCCACGCTACGCGGGCCATGAGGAAATATCGATCGGCTGCTCCGCTTGTGGCCATCACGAACCACTGATTGCC
>JBIOIZ010000063.1:0-17342 GCA_044450385.1 Candidatus Dormibacteria bacterium | reverse complement strand
CCGAGCAACGACGGCCAGGTGATTCGGGTCGCGATCCCCCAGCTGACCGAGGAACGACGCAAGGATCTCGTCAAGGTGATCCATCGCAAGGCAGAGGAGGCGCGCGTCGCTGTGCGCAATATCCGCCGGGACGAGGTGGACCATCTCCGCCGTGTCGAGAAGGACGGCCACATCAGCAAGGACGAGGTGGCGTCCAAACTCGTGGACGTACAGAAGATCACCGACCAGTTCATCGCCAGGATCGACGACGCCATCCAGCGCAAGGAGGCTGAGATCCTCGAGGTCTGACGGAGACCTGCGCCGAAACGGCCGATGCCTTCGTGGCGTTCTGACCCCGAGCCCCACAATGCAGCGCCCACCCGATCCCGCCGCGATCCCGCTCCCCGCAAGGGCAGACCTTCCGCGACATGTCGGCATCATCATGGACGGCAACGGACGCTGGGCCGGGCAGCGCCATCTCCCACGCGTGGCCGGCCATCGAGCGGGGGTGCGCGCGATCCGTCCGGTGATGGAGGCGTGTCACCAGGCCGGGGTTCACATCCTCACCCTCTATGCGTTCAGCACCGAAAACTGGCAGCGCCCACGGGGAGAGGTCGCGGCGCTGATGCGCCTCTTCGGCGAGACCATCGACCGCGAGGTTGGCGAACTCCACGAGAACGGCGTCCAGATCCGCGTCATCGGCGACCGCGCGCGACTCAGCGAATCGCTGCAGGCCAAGGTCGCGCAGGCCGAGGCGCTCACCGCGGCCGATACCGCGGCCATTCTCAACGTTGCCATCAACTACGGGGGGAGGCGCGAGATCGTGGACGCGATTCGCGAGCTCGCCTGCACTGGCACCGATCTCGCCGCAATCGACGAGCCGGCCATCAGTGACGCGCTCTACACACGGGGCCTTCCAGACCCGGACCTGATCGTGCGCACCGCCGGCGAGCTCCGAATCAGCAATTTCCTCCTCTGGCAGGCCGCATACGCCGAGCTGTATGTCACCGACACGCTGTGGCCCGACTTCGGCGAGGCGGCGATCCATGCGGCGCTCTCCGACTTTTCGAGTCGCGAGCGCAAGTTCGGTGCCATCCCTCAAGGCATCGAGCGTGTCCCCGCACACGCCGGCTCCGTCCAGCACGCCACCCGGGCGGAATGAACCTCGCCCTCAGGGTGGCGTCAGGGGTGGTGCTCGTCGCGCTCATCGCCGGCGCCCTCTGGATCGGCACGCCGGCGGTCGCCACCATCGTCGGGGCGGGAGCGGTGATCGGGGCATGGGAGCTCCGCGGGCTCCTCGGCCGGATGAGTCCAACGCCACCCGCCTGGTTGATCCTCCCGCTGAGCCTCTGGCTGGGCATTCGGTTCGTTGTGCCCGCGTCCGACATGGCGACGGACTGGGCCTTCGCCGCAGCTGCGGTGATCGGGCTGCTTGCCGGCCTCGGAAGCCGGCAGCTCTTTGCCGGGTGGGCACTTGCCGTCGGCGGGGCCACGTACATCGGCCTCTGCCTGGGGTTCTGGGTTGCGATCTATCGCTGGCACGTGCCGGACCCGAACCACCTGGGGCTTCGCCTCGTCGCCGTCGCCCTCGCGGGCGCGGTGATCGGGGACACGGCCGCCTACTTCGTGGGCACCGCGATCGGCCGGCATGCGTTCTTCCGCTCGATCTCCCCTCGGAAGTCGGTTGAGGGAGCAGTCGCCGGAGCGGTCGCCTCGGTGCTGGTCGGCGCGATCGCCGGCCCATGGTTGATCGGGATCAGCGTGCCGCTGGGCGCCGGACTCGGAGCCCTGATGGCGATCGCCGCGCAGGGCGGGGACCTTGTCGAATCGGCGATCAAGCGCGAGGCCGGCGTCAAGGACTCAGGGACGCTGATCCCGGGACACGGCGGCATGCTCGACCGTGCCGACAGCCTTGTCCTGCTCGCTCCAGTCGTATATTGCTACCTGAAGCTGATCGCATTCCCGTAACCCGGGTGAAAGCGGTGGCGTGTTCTGCTGTACTGCGTACCGAGGTATCTGCGCACAAGTGACCCACACCACGCCCCGCCGACGCGTCGTTCTGCTTGGCGCGACCGGTTCGATCGGGCGTCAGGCGTGTGACGTGATCGCCAGGTTCCCTGATCGTTTCGAGCTGGTTGGCGCCGTCGCCGGGAGCGATGGCGCAGCACTGGCTGCGGTCGCGAGCCGTTTCGGCGTGGCACGCACCGCGCTTGTCCATGGCGAACCCGGTGCCGAGCATCCCGCAGGCTGCGCGATCGGCATGGACGCGGCGTGCGAGATCGCGGCAATGCCTGCCGACGTGGTCTGCGTCGCGATCACGGGTGCCGCGGCACTCCGACCAACGCTCGCCGCGATCGACGCCGGCGCAAACGTGGCGACCGCGACCAAGGAGGTCCTTGTGATGGCCGGCGAGCTTGTGAAAGCTCGGGCGGCGGCCAGGGGGGCGCGCATCGTCCCCATCGACAGTGAGCATTCGGCGCTCTGGCAATGCCTGCGCGGTGAGGATCCTGCGTCCGTGTCGCGGCTGGTGCTCACGGCGAGCGGAGGCCCTTTCCTCCGGCGTTCGCTCGACACGTTCGCCACGATCACGCCCGACGAGGCGCTCGCCCACCCGACGTGGAACATGGGGCCGAAGGTGACCATCGATTCGGCCACGATGATGAACAAGGGGCTCGAGATCATCGAGGCGCACTTCCTCTTCGACACCCCCTACGCATCAATCGATGTCGCGATCCACCCCACGAGCATCGTGCACAGCTGGGTCGAGTTCCGGGACGGCGCATTGATTGCGCAGATGGGCGTCCCGGACATGAGCGTGCCCATCGCCCTCGCCCTGGCCGACGGTGAGCGTCTCCCCGGCGCGGGTCCGCACCTCGACCTCCGTGAGATCTCGCCCCTGGAATTCCTCCCCGTGGACAACGCACGCTTTCCGGCCGTCGCGCTCGCCCGTGCGAGCGGGGAGCGTGGAGGCCTCGCCCCGTGCATCTTCAACGCGGCGAACGAAGAGGCCGTGCTGGCGTTCACCGCCGGCCAGTGCCGCTTCGACGAGATCGTCCCGCTGGTGAGCGGCGCGCTCGCCGCCTTCGCCGGGGGCGACGCCTCGACACTCGACGGCGTGCTCGCCGCCGACGCGTGGGCTCGCGGGTTCGTGCGAGCCAGCACCGCGGGAGCGATGGCCGCGCGATGACCCAGTTCCTCATCTACGCAGGCGCATTCATCCTCGTGCTCGTCTCGGTGATCACCGTGCACGAGTTCGGACACTTCGCGGTCGGCAAGCTGTCCGGCATCAAGGTCGAGGAGTTCGCGATCGGCTTCGGCCCGAAGCTCTACTCGCGCACCATCGGGGAGACCCTGTACGCGATACGCGCGATTCCGGCCGGCGGCTTCGTGCGGATGGCCGGGATGCTCGGGCTCACCGGCGAAAGCGATGCCGGAGACCGCAACTTCTACCGGGCGTCGCGTCCGAGGCGGTTTGCGACGGTCTCGGCCGGCATCATCGCCAACTTCATCTTCGGCGGCCTGATCTTCGCGATCGTCGACATGCAACCCACGCCCTACGCCTACGCCCAGCATGCGGCGGCAGGGGTGGCCGGGCTCACGTCCGGCGACACCATCCTCGCGATCGACGGTCAGGTCATCCGCCAGGACAGTCTGAGTCACGTCACGACGGACCTCCACAATGCAACGACCGCCAGTCAGGGGCATCCGCTGACGGTGGTCTTCCGCGCCTCGGACGGCAGCGTCCACACGACGACCCTGACGCCAACCCTGACGATCTCCAACATCGTCAACGACCCGTCGACGGTCGCGGGCGGCAAGCTCCCCGTCGGGGGGCTCGCGGTGACATCCATCAACGGCGCGCCGGTCCAGCCGGGCGACCCGGCGCAGCTGCTTGGCGGCGGCGCTCCGGTCACGATCAGCGGCTACCTCGAGAACGAGGACGGCTCGGCGGCGAAGCACTTCACCAACGTCACGGTTTCCGGGATCAAGGATGGCTACGCGACCAACAACGCGATCCGGGCCGGCTGGATCATGGGTGTCGTCCCGGGCTTCAACGGCGAGAGCGTGCCGGCCGCGATCGCGACCGGGTTCAGCGCGATCCCCGGGTTCGTCTGGGGAGAGGTCACCGGGATCTACGGCCTCATCGTGCATCCACCTCAGGGCGGGGTCAACGGACCGCAGGGCTTCACCGGGCCCGTCGGGATCGCGCAGGAGACCGCCGTCGCCACCAACAATGGATTCCTCGGACCGAACGGGCTCCTGTGGTGGATCGGCTTCATCAGTCTCAACCTCGGCTTCGTCAACATGCTGCCGATCCCATTCCTGGACGGCGGGAAACTGCTGTTCATCGCCATCGAATCGGTGCGCCGGCGGCGGCTCAACCCGAAGGTCGAGGCGGCGATCACCGCGGTCGGCCTGGCGGTCATCGTCGTCTTTGCCGTGTATGTCACCATCGGAGACGTGAGCAGGCTATGACCGACGCGGGTTCGCCGATCAAGGCGCGCCGGCCCACTGTTCCCGTTCGTGTCGGCACGGTGGTCATCGGCGGTGCTGCACCGATCGCTGTGCAGACGATGACCAAGACCCAGACCGAGGATGCGCCGGCGACGATCGCCCAGATCCAGCGAGCGGCGAAGGCAGGTGCCGACGTCATCCGCGTGACCTGCGACACGCGCGAAGCCGCTGCGGCACTGCACGAGATCGTGCGCGAGTCGCCGATCCCGGTCGTCGCCGACATCCACTACGACGCGCCGCTCGCGCTGCTCGCGCTCGAGGCCGGAGTGCACTGCCTCCGTCTCAACCCCGGCAACATCACCGACAGCGCGAAGGTCGCCGACATCGCCCGCGAGGCCAAGGCGCGCAATGTGCCGATCCGCATCGGGGTCAACGCCGGCAGCATCCCCCAACGGAAGGAGTTGACCCGCGGCCGGGGCGGGTCGATCGACGAGACCGCCCAGAACATGGTCGCTGCCGCCTTGAGCCACATCCGCGTGCTCGAGGAGCTCGAATTCCGTGACATCAAGGTTTCCCTCAAGGCGAGCGACGTGCTCACCAACCTCGCGGCAAATCGAGCCTTCGTCGCACTCGGCAACCGCTACCCGCTGCATCTCGGGCTCACCGAGGCGGGTCCGGTGGACACGGGAAGCATCAAGAGCGCCCTCGGCATCGGACTGCTGCTCGCCGAAGGCATCGGTGACACGATCCGGGTCTCACTGGTCGGTTCTCCGGAAGAGGAAGTGCGGGTCGCACGACAGATCCTCGCCAATCTCCAGGAGCGGGGCGATGGACCCAACCTGGTTGCGTGCCCGACGTGCGGCCGGCTCGAGATCGACATGATGCCGATGGTCGCGCAGGTGTCCAAGGCGCTCGAGGGTGTGAAGCGCACCATCACGGTGTCGGTCATGGGGTGTGTCGTCAACGGCCCGGGCGAAGGCATGCACGCCGACATCGGCATCGCCGGCGGCCGCCAGAAGGGCATTCTGTACCGCAACGGCAAGGTGGTTTCGACGCTGCCCGAGGGCGAGCTCGTCAGCGCGCTGCTTGGCGAATTGCATGAAATCGCCAAGGAAGACGCCCGGTTGATCGCCGAAGGCAAGCCGCTGCCGGTCGGTTTGAGCGAGCGCGAGGGCGTCCTCACGTAGACTGCTCGGCCATGGCCGACGAGAAGCGCATCACTGCGCAGAGCGAGGACTTCGACCGCTGGTACACGGATGTGGTACGTCGTGCCGAGCTTGCCGACTACTCGCCCGTGCGCGGTTGCATGGTGATCCGTCCGTACGGCTACGCGTTGTGGGAGAACATCCAGCGCGCGCTCGACGACATGATCAAGCGCACCGGTCACGAGAACATGTATTTCCCACTCTTCATCCCGGAGTCATATCTGCAGAAGGAGGCGGACCACGTGGAGGGCTTCGACCCTCAGGTTGCGTGGGTCACACGCGGTGGCGGCAAGGAGCTCGAGGAGCGGCTTGCCGTGCGTCCGACGAGCGAGACGATCATCTGCTCCATGTATGCCGGCTGGATTCACTCATGGCGCGATCTGCCTGTGAAGATCAACCAGTGGTGCAACGTCGTGCGTTGGGAGCACCGCACCCGACTCTTTCTTCGTACCACCGAGTTCCTGTGGCAGGAGGGGCACACATTCCATCAGCTCGACAGCGAGGCGGCTGACGAGGTGGACACCATGCTCGACTGCTACCGGGAGCTCACCGAGGACTGGCTGGCAATTCCCGTGATCAAGGGGCGCAAGACCGAGTCGGAGAAGTTTCCCGGGGCGCGCTACACGGTCAGCATCGAGGCAATGATGGCTGACGGCTGGGCATTGCAATCGGGTACGTCGCACCACCTCGGTCAGAACTTCACTCGCGCGTATGACATCGCGTACAGCGATCGCGACAACCAGCGGCAGCATCCGTTTCAGACGTCGTGGGGGCTGTCGGCACGAACTGTCGGCGCCGTGATCATGGCCCACGGCGACGACATGGGCCTGATCCTTCCGCCCAAGGTGGCGCCTGTTCAGGTCGTGGTCGTCCCGATCACGCGCAGCAACGACGAGGCGGGTGCGGCAGTGGTGGAGGAGGCGGCAGCACGCCTCGAACGCGAATGCCCTGCGGGAGTTCGACTGCGCGTCGATCGGCGCGACGGGGTGCGTCCTGGGGAGAAGTACGCGCACTGGGAACTCCGTGGCGTGCCTCTGCGCATCGTCGTCGGTGCCAAGGACCTCGCCGGCGGCAATGTCACCCTCGTGCACCGTGTCGACGGCTCCCAGGAGACCATGCCACTGTCCGGATTGGCGGCTCGGCTCCCCGGCCTGCTCGAGGCATCGCAGCGAGCCATCTTCGAACGCGCTCGCCAGCGCCGTGACGAGCGCAGCGTCGATGTTTCCAGCCTTGACGAATTGATCGCCGCGTTCGCCGAGCGTCCGGTGTTCGCGACGGCGCCGATGTGCAACACCGAGGGATGCGAGAACGCGGTCAAGAATGCGGTGCATGCATTGACGGTCCGCGTCCTGCGTGCCGACCGGGCGGCGAACGGGGTGCCCTGCATCGCCTGTGGGGAGCCCACGGACTTCTACGCGCTGCTTGCCCGCTCCTACTGAGGCCGTTTGCTCAGGATTGGACGGCGATCCGCTTGAGGTGAGCCCAGAACGCCTCGACGGCCGGCGTGTGCAGGTCGCGACGTCTCGCGGCGGCGAACGACTGAGAAACGGTGCGCCCGGGGAGCGGGATGACCACGAGCCGGCCCTCGGCGATGTCCTGTTCCACGACGGAGCGTGGCATGGCGGCGAACCCGAGCCCGGCCAGGAGCGCCGCATGGAGTGCGCCCTCCTCGAGCTCGAGCGTGTTCTCGGGATCGACGTGAGTGCCGAGCGCGTGGGCGGCAAGTGCTTCTGTGGCGCTGCCGCGCTCGTGAGCGAGATGGCGATGGGTCACCAGGTCACGCGCGGCGGTCCGGCTCGTTGCCAGCGGATGATGGGCGGCGACCACGGTGACCAGCTCGGTGTGTTCAAGCACGACCGTCTCGATGCCAGGCTCGCGCACCGATGCCCCGGCGAGAATGATGTCGGCCCGGCCCTCGATGAGCATGGTGACCAGCGAGCGCATCGGCGCGAGCGCAAGCCGAACGTTGATCTCGGGATGCTCGGCAACGAAGGGTGCGAGCCAGCCCGACAGTCGATGCGCGCCCATGACGCGTCCCGCGGCGACGGTGAGCTCCCCGCGCTCGAAGGCGAGATACCCGGCACGCAACTCCTCGATCTGGCCGACGTCCTCAAGCACTCGTACGGCGAGCTGGCGCAGCGCGCGCCCGACGTCGGTGAGCTGCACATTCCGGCCGACTCGCTGGAGCAGGGGGAGACCGAGGGTGGCTTCGAGACGGCGCACCACGCCGCTGACAGATCCCTGAGAAAGGCCGAGCGCTTCGGCTGCCGCAGTGACGTGCTCGCGTTCGGCGACGGCGAGAAAGGTGTGCAGCTGGTCGAGCGTGATCCGGGGCCGCGGATGCCGGGGACGCGACTGCGCGGTACGCATCGCGGCGTTAGCCGCGATGCGCCGAGTTTGGAAGGAGGCCGCTTGCTTCGACGGCGGCGATGACGGCGGCTACCGACTCGTCAACCGTCTGTGTGCCACTGTCAACGATCACATCCGGTGCGTCAGGTGCCTCGTATGGATCCGACACGCCGGTGAAGTGCTCGATCTCGCCTGCCAGCGCACGCTTGTACAGCCCCTTGACGTCGCGCTCGGACAGCACCTCGATGGAACAGGAAACGTAGACCTCGACGAACCGGCCGATGCGCCGGCGCACCTCGGCACGCGTGTCCTTGTATGGGGAGATGGCTGCGGTGATGGCGACGACGCCATTCCGAGTGAGCAGCTCGGCGACGAATCCGATGCGCCGGATGTTGATGTCCCGATCTTCCTTGCTGAACCCCAGTCCCGCGCTGAGCGTCTGACGCACTTCGTCGCCATCGAGCACCTCGACGCGCAGCCCTCGATCACGGAGTTCGGCCGCGACTCGCTGTCCGATCGTCGACTTCCCGGCCCCGGACAGGCCGGTGAACCAGATGGTGAGCCCGCTCATCCGGGGATCGCGGCCGCCACGGCGTAGGCAGCGCGGAGGATCTCCGCGACCTCAGGCCTGGTGAACTCGTGAGGGATGGGATCACCCCGCGTGAGCATCTCGCGTACCCGAGTACCGCTCAGGATCACGCGGTCGTCCGCGCCGTGGGGGCAGGTCTTGGTGCTCGCCATGCTCTCGCACGCCCGGCAGTAGAAGGAGTGCTCGAACTTGTAGGCGGCGAAGCCGAGACGCTCGGCGCCGCCGAGCTCGTCGAACAGCGTCTGAGCGTCATAGGTGCCGTAGTAGTTGCCGACCCCGGCCGCATCGCGTCCGATGATGAAGTGCGAGCACCCGTAGTTCCGGCGAACCTGACCGTGGTAGATGGCTTCGCGAGGTCCGGCATAGCGCATCGCACCGGGGAAGATTCCCAGCACCACGCGATTCGGCGGGTAATAACCGTCGAGCAATACCCGGTAGCACTGCATGCGGACGTCGAACGGCACGTCATCACCCTTGGTGACACCGGAAAGGGGGTGAAGCAGCAACCCGTCGACCTGCTCGAGCGCGACCTTGGTGAGGTACTCGTGAGCGCGGTGCACGGGGTTGCGAGTCTGGAATCCCACGACGGTCGACCAGCCCCGATCGGCGAACGCGGCGCGCGTCTCCGCAGGCGTTGACGGAACATCACCCGGCGCCTGCGCGGCAACGCGAACCGGGCCGGCGACCACCGTCGGTCCTTGTGCGAACAGCGCGGCGACACCAGGGTGCTCCCGATCGTTGGTCCGGTACACCTCGCGCGCCTCCGTCTCGAGGTCGCGGTCGAAGATCTCGGTCACAGTGAGGGCGCCGAGCAGGCGACCGTCCTCATCGCGCAGGGCGACGACCGCGCCTTCCTGCAGCGTCCGCGCCTGATCACCGGCGGGCAGCGTGATCGGCAGCGTCCACGGCGTTCCGTCGCTCAGCTGTGCATGCTCGACGACGCTCGCGTAGTCGCCGCTGCCCTGGAAGCCGCTGAGCGGCGAGTACGCGCCGCTGCCGAGCAACGCGAGGTCGGCAGACGCCGTCTCCGAAACACGCAGGGAGATGAGGTCCTCGGCGCGCGCGCTGAGGTCAGCAAGCTCGTCTGGCGTCATCAGCAGATCAACAAGCGCCCCCCCGAGCGGCGTGACGAGGGTTGCCTCGTTCCCTGCCACTCGGGGCTCGCTTGATTCCAGGGTCATCGCGGCCAGTTTACCGGGTCATGCCCTCCAAACAGCCTCGCGTCCCATCGCCGCTAGCAATCGGTCGCTTGAATTCACTCGTTGCACATACTCTCGTTACATCGTGTTTGATCGAACCGCTCTGGCCCTACACTCGTAAAGGCTGTGCCCCTCACCGACCTCATGGCTCGCGTCGACTACCTCCCGGCGGAGGATCAAAGTGCCATCCGCCGCGCCTTCGACGTCGCCGACCGTGCACACACCGGCCAGGCGAGGCTGACCGGCGAGCCGTACATCGAGCATCCCCTGGCGGTTGCCGGTATCCTCGCCGACCTGCGACTCGACCCGGAAACGCTCATCGCAGCGCTGCTGCACGACACCGTCGAGGACACGGAGGTGACGCGCGAAGAGGTGCGAAGCCTGTTCGGCGACCAGGTAGCGAAGCTCGTCGACGGGGTGACCAAGCTCGGCAAGATCCACGTGCGCAGTGCCGAGGAGCACCAGGCCGAGAACATCCGAAAAATGCTTGTCGCGATGGCTGAGGACGTGCGCGTCGTGCTCATCAAGCTCGGCGATCGACTCCACAACATGCGCACGATCAACGGCCACACCCCCGAGCGCCGGCTCCGCATCAGCCGCGAGACCCTGGACATCTATGCGCCACTGGCGCATAGGCTCGGCATCTGGGAGATCAAGGGCGAGCTCGAAGACCTTGCATTCGTGCAGCTCGACCCTGACAACTATCACCTGATCGAGACCCGACTCGCGAGCAGTCGTGAGCAGCGGGACGCCTTCGTGCGCGACGTCACCGAGATCCTCGGGCGCGAGTTCGCACCACTGGGCATGCAGGCGGAGATCGCAGGCCGGACCAAGCACACGTACAGCATCCACGAGAAGATGATCCGGGGCCAGAAGGAATTCGGCGAGATCTACGACATCATCGCCATCCGCGTGCTCGTGGACTCGATCAAGGACTGCTATGGCGCGCTCGGCGTCGTGCATTCACTCTGGAAGCCGCTGCCGGGCCGGTTCAAGGACTACATCGCGATGCCCAAGGGCAACGGCTATCAGTCGTTGCACACGACGGTGCTGTCCCATACGGGCGAGCCGATGGAGGTGCAGATCCGCACCCAGGAGATGCACGAGACCTCGGAATACGGCGTCGCCGCGCACTGGCGTTACAAGGGCGGCCCGGACGGCGCGCGCATCGACGAGCGCTTCACCTGGCTACGGCTGTTGATGGACTGGCAGAAGGAGGTGCTCGACGCCGAGGCCTTCGTCAACACCGTCAAGGTCGACATCTTCCAGGACGAGGTCTTCGTGTTCACGCCACGCGGCGACGTCCGCTCACTGCCGCAGGGCTCGACGCCCGTGGACTTCGCATATCGCATCCATACCGATGTCGGACACAGCTGCATCGGCGCAAAGGTCAACGGCCGGATGGTGCCGCTCGACCACCGCCTCGAGAACGGTGAGATCGTGGAGGTGCTCACCACCAAGGCACCCCATGGGCCTTCGCGCGACTGGCTGAACTTTGTCAAGACGTCGAGCGCGCGAGAGAAGATCCGTCAATGGTTCAAGCGCGAACGCCGCGACGAGAACATCCAGAAGGGTCGGGAGATGCTGGACAAGGAGTTTCGGCGCCTCCGCCAGATGTCACTCAGCGGTGTCAAGGACGATCAACTCCTCGACCTTGCCCAGGAATTCAAGGTCGCATCCATCGACGACTTCGTCGCGGCGATCGGGTACGGCGACATCAGCGCGCGGAGCGCGGTGCTGAAATTCGGCGCAGACGAGCAGCAGACCGACGACGATCGCATCCTCGGCATTCCGCTCACCAGCACGCCGGCGCCGACCGGCACGGTACGCGTGCACGGACACGTCGACATGCTGACCACGCTCGCGCACTGCTGCAAACCGGTGGCGGGTGATGCGATTCGCGGCTACGTGACGCGAGGCAAGGGCGTCACGGTGCATCGCGCCGACTGCGTGAACGTGCGCAACGCCGGCGACGTGGAGCGCATCGTCGACGTCGAATGGGAGACCGGTGCTCGCCAGGTGTACCCGGTGAGCATCAAGATCGAGGCGTGGGACCGCACCGGGCTGCTCCGGGATATCGCCGCCGTGATCGCCGAATCGAAGATCAACCTGAGCGGGGCCGACGTGCAGGTCTACGACGACAAGACGGCCGTCATCAGCACCATCGTCGAGATCCAGAACCTGTCGCAGTTGAGCCGTCTTCTCGAGCGGCTCGAGTCCGTCCGCGACGTCCACACGGTGGCGCGCGACACCGTGTGAACCCGCGCGACAACCACGTGTCGCGCGCGCTCGCAACACTCGTATCGTGGACAGGCCGACCCGGATCCGGATGCTCGAGCTGGCGACCGCGGAGTTGCTCGAGTCGGAGACCAACGCATCCCTGCGCATCGGCGTGGAGGGGAGACGGCGCGATGCGCTCGTGATCACCGCAGCAGGCTGCGCCCTCGTGGTCGGCGTGGAGCACGGCCCCCAGGTGCTGCTCAACGCGAGCTCGCATGGGGGTTGCCAGGAGCGCGGGCCGCGGGTTCTGGCGGCTCGCTGTGAGGCCACGCTTCGGCGCCTGCATGGCCTGGCCGACGATTTCGTCCCGACCATCGCCTTCGACAATCCGGACAACGCCGCGCGATTCCGTGAACGCATCGGCTGACCCGGGGCACGAGGTTTCGTTGAAGCCGCAAGCCCGTACACTCGGACGCCAATGCCTGAGATTGCAGCACCAAAAGGAACCCGCGACATCCTCCCGGAGGAGTTCGCCGCCCGCCGTTGGCTCCTGGACACCCACCAGGCAGTCGCGGAATCCTTTGGGTACCGTCCCATTGAGACGCCCATCATCGAGGCAACCGAGTTATTCAGCCGCGGCGTGGGCGAGGAAACGGACATCGTCGAGAAGCAGATGTTCACCTTCCAGGATCGCGGCGGGCGGTCGCTGACGCTCCGGCCCGAGGGGACTGCGGGGACGCTCCGCGCCGTGCTGAGCGCCCACCTCGACCAGGAGTTCCGGCCGGTGCGGGTCCAGTACGCGGGCCAGTTCTTTCGCGCCGAGCGCCCGCAGGCGGGCCGGCAGCATCAGTTCACCCAGGTCGGCATCGAGTGCATCGGCGAAGGCACGCCCGCGCTCGATGCTGAGATCATCGAGGTGGCGTGGCGCTTCTTTCGGGCGCTCGGTATCACCGGCATCAACCTCCAGGTCAACTCACTCGGCACCCCCGAGGAGCGTGCTCGATACCGGGAGGCACTCGTCGCCTACTACACGCCGCTGGAGGCGTCGCTGTGCGATGACTGCCGCCGCCGTCTGCATACCAATCCACTCCGGTTGCTCGACTGCAAGCGCGACGCCGGGCTGGTGGCGGGGGCTCCGATTCTCTGGGATGTGCTTGGTCCCGAAAGCCGCGAGCACCTCACCATGGTGCAGCGCAATCTCGAGTCCGCCGGCATCGATGCGATCCGCAACGACCGGCTGGTGCGCGGGCTCGACTACTACAGTCACACGGTCTTCGAGTTCTGGCACGACGTCCTCCAGGGCGCGCAGAGCTCACTCGGCGGAGGCGGCCGCTATGACGGACTGGCCGGGTTGCTCGGCCTCCCGGCGACCCCTGCCACAGGCTACGCGCTCGGCGTGGAGCGGATCCTGATGGTCGCCCGGGCCCTCGGCACCGTGCCGGCGCTTCCGCCCGCGGTTGACGTGCTCGTCTGCTCGGTCGAACCGGGTCAGGAGGAGGCTGCCGCGGCCGTGGCACGCCTTCTGCGCGACGCGCGTGCCCGGACAGTGCTCGACGTGGCTGAGCGGAGGCTCGATCGCAAGCTGCGTGCCGCGAGCCGCATCGGCGCCCGAGTTGCCGTCATCGTTGGCGAGAACGAGGTGGCAACCGACAGCGCGGTGGTTCGTGACCTTGATGCCCGCAGTCAGCAGACCGTACCAGTCGGAGAGCTCGCCGGCATCGTCATGCGCATTCTCGGAGGAAACCGTGAGCACTGACCGCACCTATTGCGGTACGCCGCGCGCCGCCGAATCGGGGAAGGCTGCGACCGCCTTCGGCTGGGTCGACCGCCGGCGCGACCATGGCGGTCTCATCTTCATCGACCTTCGCGACCACACCGGAATCCTCCAGGTGGTCATCGACCCAAACGAAGCGCCCGAGGCACACCAGGCCGCTCGGGAGGCACGGCTCGAATGGGTGCTGCGCATCGACGGCGAGATCAGGATGCGATCCCCGGAGAACGTCAACCCGAAACGTGAGACCGGCGATGTCGAGTTGCGAGCGAGGGCATGCACAGTCCTCGCGGTCGCCAAGACACCGCCGTTCCCGGTGAACGAGGACACCGAGGTCGACGAGCAGCTTCGCCTCCGCCATCGATACCTCGATTTGCGGCGCGCCCACTTGCAACGCAACCTTCGCGCTCGCGCCAAATTCTGCGCAGAACTGCGCCGCTCGATGGGGGAGATCGGCTTTCTGGAGATCGAGACTCCGATGATGATCCGGGCGACCCCGGAGGGGGCTCGCGATTACCTCGTGCCGAGCCGGCTCTATCACGGCAGCTTCTACGCACTGCCCCAATCACCTCAGCTCTACAAGCAGCTCTCCATGGTGGCGGGTTTCGACAGGTACTTCCAGCTCGCACGATGCATGCGCGACGAGGACCTTCGCGCCGACCGCCAGCCGGAATTCACCCAGCTCGACATCGAGATGTCGTTCAGCGACGAGGACGACGTGTATGCCGCGCTCGAGCACGCGATTCCCAGCGCCTGGGAAGCGTGCGACTTCCGAGGTGGCCATCTCCCCGTGCCGTTCCCGCGCATGACCTGGCGGCAGGCGATGGACAGCTACGGTGTCGACAAGCCCGACACACGATTCGAGCTGCTCCTGCACGACCTCACCGATTGCGTGAGGACATCAGGATTCCGCGTGTTCGCCGAGGCTGTGGCGGCCGGGGGCATCGTCAAGGGCATCTGCGTCAAGGGGGGTGAGGATCTCAGCCGGAGCGATATCGAAGGAGAGCTGACCCAGGTTGCGCGGGCGGTGAAAGCCCGCGGGCTCGCATACCTCTGGAAACGAGCCGATGGGTGGCAGGGGGGAATCGCAAAGTTCTTCACGGCTGAGGAACTCGATGCCATCGGCGCCGCGACCGGCGCCGAAACCGGCGACTGCATTCTCATGGTGGCCGACCGGCCAGGCGTGGTCAACGCCGCGCTCGGCGCTGTACGCAACCATCTCGGCCGTGCGCGCAGTCTCTACGACGATGCTCGCGTCGACATGCTGTGGGTGACCGAGTTTCCGATGTTCGAACGCGATGACGAGACCGGTGAGATCAGTGCCGCGCACCACCCGTTCACGATGGTCCACGCAGAGGATCTCGATCTGCTCGAGAAGGATCCGCTCGCCGTGCGGTCGCGCGCGTACGACCTGGTCGTCAACGGGCGTGAGATCGGCAGCGGCAGCATTCGCATCACCGACCCTGCGATCCAGCAGCGCGTCCTCGCCGCTCTGGGCATCGATGCCGACGAGGCCAGACGCAAGTTCGGTTTCCTGCTCGAGGCCTTCGAATATGGTGTGCCGCCGCACGGCGGGTGGGCGGGGGGCATCGATCGCATGGTCATGGAGGGCCTCGGCACCGACAACATCCGTGACGTGATCGCATTTCCCAAGAACCAGCAGGCGCAGGAGCCGATGACTGACGCGCCCGCTCCCGTCGACCCCGCCCAGGTTCGCGAACTGGGGATTGCGATCATCCCTTCCACCCGGACGCCGTGAGCCCTGGGCTCGGCCTCGCGATTCTCTTCGTCTTCATCGGTACCACCGTGTCGGCCCTGGTGGTCCCGCGGCGGGGCTCGCTGCTGCTCGCGCTGGTCCTCGCCGCCGCCGGCGTGGTCGCGGGCGAGCTGGTCGCCATCGCCACACGAATCGGCGGACCGCCCCTCGGAGCGCTGCATCCGGTTGCCGACGCGATCGGTGTCGTGCTCTTCGAGGTGACCGGCGCCGTTCTCGCGCCGGCCCGGCGCCGAGGGCCATAATCACCGAGTCGGCAATTCGGGAGGCTCCTGTATGCGCGTACCGCTCGGTAAGAAAGGCCTGATGGCCGCAGGCGCGGCTGTGACGGGTGCTGTGTTCTTCTGGCGCGTGCGTGCACGCCGTCGGGAGGAGGCTGAGGCACGGGAGTGGGAGGCCGAGATCGCCGGAGCCGTCGATGAGGGTCGTGCTGCGACCGCCGGCGCCCCGTCGACGCCCTCATCCGAGCCATCTGGCGTCTGAGCGGGCGCCCTCCACGGTTTGGGGGCTCCAGCCGTGGGGTATGTGAACCACGCGATGGGAACAGTTTCCGAGCTCCGGCTTCCGGCTGATCGCGCCCACGTCCTCGTCGCCAAGCGCGCCGCCGGCGCGTTCGGGTCGCTTGCCGGCTTCGACATGGACGCGATCGACGACCTCACCATCGCGGTAGCGCAGGCCTGCGAGAATGCGATCCGGTGCCTCGAGCACTCCGGGTCGATCGCCGGTCAGGTTCGCATCGTTTTCAAGATGAGTGATACCGGGCTCGAGGTGAACGTCCGCAGCACGGTGAGCCGCGAAGCCGAGCTCCGAGCTCGCGCGGAGCAGGCGGGGCTCGGGCGTGAAGAGGAGCTCGTTGCCGCGAGCGATCTGGCGCTCCGGCTGATGGGGCTCTTTGTCGACGACAGCACGTATCGGGTCGACGAGCGAACTGGGAGCCTGCGCGTCCGGCTGACCAAATACAAGGCGTCGTGACCTCCTCGCCGGGTCGCGGCGACGGCGTGGCGACCCGCGAGCGAACCATTGCGAAGCCGGCCGAGACGGCTGAACGCGCCGAGATGCGGCGGCTGCTCCGCGAGTTCAGCAAGACCCGCGATCCTCACATCCGCGAACGCCTTGTCGAGCTGAACAGCGACCTCGTCCACTACATCGCGCGTCGATTTGCCAATCGAGGCGAACCGCTTGAGGACATCGAACAGGTCGGATTCCTCGGCCTGATCCAGGCGATCGAACGCTTCGACCCGTCGCTCGAGAACGAGTTCAGCACGTTCGCGACACCGACCATCGCCGGCGAGATCCGGCGCCATTTCCGCGACCGTTCCTGGGCGGTGCGAGTACCTCGCCGGCTCCAGGAGAACCTCACCAAGGTGAACGCCGCCACGCAGCAGCTCCAGAACGAGCTGGGCAGATCGCCCTCGGTTGCGGAGATCGGGGCGCGGGTCGGCCTCGAGCCCGACCAGGTCCTCGCTGCCATGGAGGTGGCGCCGGCGCAGCACACGATCTCCCTCGACGGCCCGGTCGGTGGCGGCGAAGAGCCGCTCACCCTTGGCGACCGCCTCGGGCTCTCGGACGACAACCTCGAGCGCGTCGAGATGCAGGATGTCCTTGAACAGGTGATGGCGCACCTGACCCCACGCGAACGCAAGATCCTCGCGTTGCGCTTCGTCGAACAACTCCCGCAAACGGAGGTCGCAAAACGGCTCGGCATTTCACAAATGCACGTGTCGCGTTTGCAGCGCGCAGCCGTCGAACACCTTCGCAAGGAGTTTGGGGCGGAGGCCCCCGTGTAGAATTCGACAACTTG
>JBIOIZ010000062.1:0-17838 GCA_044450385.1 Candidatus Dormibacteria bacterium | reverse complement strand
TTGTCGATGATGTGCCTCGCCCAATCCTCGTGCTCGTACAGGTCTTTCAACTCGCGGCTTTCGGCGAGCGCTCGGTCGAGCGTGATGTTCACCACCTGCGGCACGAGCTTCGCCAACCGGTCGACATCCGGAAGGGGCACGTTGAGCACACGGCCCACGTCACGGATTGCCGCTCGAGCCGCCATTGTCCCGAAGGTGATGATCTGTGCCACCCGATCGCGCCCGTACTTCTCCTGCACGTACGCGAGCACCCGATCCCGTCCCCTGTCGTCGAAGTCGATGTCGATGTCAGGCATCTGCACGCGCTCGCGGTTGAGGAACCGCTCGAAGATGAGCCCGTAGCGGAGTGGCTCGATATCGGTGATGTGGAGCACGTAGCTCACCAATGAGCCCGCGGCGCTGCCGCGGCCGGGGCCAACACGCACTCCGTCGCAGCGTGCCGCTCTGATCAGATCCCAGACGATCAGGAAGTACGCGGAGAAGCCCGTTTCACGGATGACGTCGAGCTCCATATGCAGGCGTTCGCGCACCTCATCGGTCACCGCGTCCGCGTAGCGCTCGCGCACACCAGCCTCGCACAGCTCGCGAAGGTACGCGTCGGCGTCGAGGCCTTCGGGGATCGGCGAGTACGTGGGCAGGAGGTTCTGCCCCAACTGGATCTCGACGTGGCAGCGATTCGCAATGGCCATCGTGTTGGCGACGGCTTCCCCGTACTCCGCGAATCTGTCGCGCATCTGCTGCGTGCTCGCAAGGTAGTACTCCCGCCCTGAGAAGCGGAAACGCTTCTCCTCCTCGCGACGCGCGCCCGTCTGCAGGCAGAGCAGGATGTCGTGCGCCTCGGCGTCCTCGGGCTTGATGTAATGCGAGTCGTTGGTGGCCACGAGCGGCAGTCCGGTTCGGCGCGAGAGCTCAAGCAGCCCGGCGCGCACGGTGTTCTCTTCGGGAATGCCGTGGTCCTGCAGTTCGAGGAAGTAGTTGTCCGCACCAAAGATCTCGGCATGGTCCCGCGCGACCGCCTCGGCTGCTTTCATGTCGCCGCGAAGGATTGCCTGGGGCAGTTCGCCGCCGAGGCACGCCGACAGGCAGATCAGACCCTCGGCGTGCTCTGCGAGCAGCTCGCGATCGATGCGCGGCTTGTAGTAGTAGCCCTCGAGATGCGCCGTGCTGACCAGCTTGATGAGGTTGCGGTAGCCGGCATCGTTGCGTGCGAGCAGGATCAGGTGGTTGGGATCCCGGTCCGTCCGGCCCTCCCGATCATGCCGCGAGCGCGGCGCCATGTACATCTCACAGCCCAGCACGGGATTGATCTCGGCCGCGCGAGCGGTGGCGTAGAAATCGATCGCTCCGTAGAGGACGCCGTGGTCGGTGATGGCGATGGCGGTCTGGCCCATCGCCTTGGCGCTGTCGATGAGCTCTTTGACACGTGAGGCACCGTCGAGCAGCGAGAACTCGCTGTGCGTATGCAGGTGAGCAAAGCCGCCCGACTCGATCTCATCGCCGGTCGCGGATGGCTCCTCCACACTGCCTCCTGGGTGCGGTCGCTGACAACGAACAGACGTACGCTACCACTCCGCAGCGACCAGCCGCCGCGGGCATTGAGGGTACCGCTCAGCGGGTCGCGGAGTGCTCGGCCGCCTCGCCGCCAGAGGCTTTGCCCGCCCGCGTGAGCGTGACCACGCTCTCCACATGGTAGGTCTGCGGGAACATGTCCACCACGTCGAGCGCGTCGACGCGATAGGGCCCGGAGGCCACCAGGGTGTGCAGGTCGCGTGCAAGCGTCGCAGGGTCGCAGGACACGTACACCACCCGCTCGGGCCCGGCGAGAGCGAGCCACCCGGTGACGCGTCCCGAGCATCCGGCTCGGGGTGGGTCGAGGATGACAGCGTCGGCCATCTCCGCGGCACCAACCCGCGACAGCGCGTCCTCCACCGGCGACAGCACGAAATGCATGCGCTCGGCCACGTCATTGACGCGCGCGTTGAGAACACCGAGCTGCGCCGCGCCGCGATTGCTCTCGATGCACGTCACCTCGCGTGCCTCCGCGGCGAGGTAGCACGCGAGCACTCCGATCCCGGCGTATGCGTCCACGATGCGGAGTCCGGCGTGACCCCCGAGCGCATCGATCGCGCACTGATACAGTGCGTCCATCTGGGCCCAGTTGACCTGGATGAACGCGTCGGGCGTGACTCGGAAGGTCAGTCCGCGCCAGCGAAGCGTTGTCGACGTCGTGCTGACTCGTCCGGCGTCGGGAAGGTCGAGACCTCCGTCGAGCGCGCCACTCGCCAGCCCACGCGCGGGCTTGGCATGGATCAACAGCTCCTGACCGTCCTCACCGACGGTGAGGTGGAGCGTGCTGAGCGCATTGGTCGCGCTGGAATCGAGCAGCCCGCGAAGCGCAGGCAGCGCGGTGGTGATCCGGGGGTGATGAATGAGGCAGTCGTCGACGGCGATGGGCCGCCAGCTGCGCGCACGGTTGAACCCGAGCGCCGGGGGAGTGCCGGCAATAACGTGGAATTCACCACGAATGCGGTACCGCCATGGGTCGTCGACCGCATGGACGCGCGGCGCGGGGTGCTCGATGTGCTGTCTGCGCAGTGCGTCCACGACGATGTCCCGTTTCAGCTCCATCTGATGCGAATACGCGACGTGCTGCAACTGACAACCGCCGCACCTGGGCACGTACGGGCAGGGCGGGGTTACCCGGTGCGGCGACGGCTCCAGCACCCGCACCACTTCGGCGAACGACGTCGCGCCTTTCTTGTACCGGACCGCGATCTCCACCTCCTCGCCGGGGATACCGCCTTCGACGAGCAGCGTCGCGCCCTGGTCGTCGTGGGCAAGGCACAGTCCACCATGGACCATGCGTCCGAGACGCACCAGGACTACTGCTCTGACAGCCGGTCGCGCAGGAGACGGTTCACGAGTGGCATGTCCGCCTTGCCGCCGGTTGCATCCTTCACGGAACGCATCAGCTGTCCGAGGGCCTGCTGCTTTCCGGCGCGGAAGTCTTCGGCGGCGGCGGCGTTGGCCGCGATCGCGGCGTCCACCAGCGCGCTGAGCTCTGTGGTGTCGCTGACCTGCGCGAGACCACGATCCCGGACCAGGCCCTCAGGATTGCCACCGCCGACATACAGCTCGGCGAGCAACTCCTTCGCGGTGGGGCCGTTGATGGTGCCGGCCTCAACCAGGCGCAGAAGGCTCGCCAGGCCATCGATGCCGAGACCGCTGTGTTGCAGCGGCATCCGGTGCTCATTCGCCAGGGCGGCCACGTCACCGCTTTGCCAGTTGGCGGCAAGTTTGGCAGGAACACCGGCAGCGACCAACGCCTCCAGGGTGTCGGCATCCTCTCGCGTGTCGGTGAGCACGGCAGCGTCATAGGCGTTCAACCCGTAGTCCTCCTGGAAGCGTCGCGCCCGCGCCTCGGGCAGCTCCGGCAGAGCCGCACGCACGCGCTCGACGTACGCGGTGTCCAGGCGCAGCGGCGGCAGATCCGGCTCCGGAAAGTACCGGTAGTCGTGGGCCTGCTCCTTGCTCCGCTGCGAGATCGTGCGTCCCTGCGTCTCGACCCAGCCGCGGGTCTCCTGGACGAGCGTGCCTCCGGTGTCGAGCACGCCGGTCTGGCGCTCGATCTCCGACTCGAGCGCGCGCTGCACGGCCCGGAAGGAGTTCATGTTCTTGACCTCCACCTTGACCCCAAGCTCCTCTGCGCCTCGAGGGCGGAGCGAGATGTTTGCGTCGCAGCGGAACGACCCCCTCTCGAGATTGCCGTCGTTCACGCCGATGTAGGTGAGGATCTGACGCAGGCGGACGAGATATTCGCGCGCCGCTTCCGGCGTCCGAAGATCGGGCTCGCCGACGATCTCCATGAGCGGCACACCGCAACGGTTGAGGTCGATCAGCGACGACGTCGCGCTCTGGAGCACATCGCCCGCGTGATGCATCGTGCCAGTGTCCTCCTCGAGGTGGACACGGGTGATGCCGCACCGGACCATCTCGCCGCCAACCGTGAACTCGAGGTGTCCGTTCACCGACAGCGGCAGGTCGTACTGGGAGATCTGGTACCCCTTCGGGAGGTCGGGGTAGAAGTAGTTCTTCCGGTCGAACTTCGTGAATGCCGGGATGTCGCAGTGGAGCGCAAGCGCGGTTCGAACCGTGTACTCCACCGCCTGCTGGTTGATGGTGGGCAGGACACCCGGCATGCCCAGACACACCGGGCACGTGTTCTCGTTGGGGGCGGCACTGACGTAGTCCGCCGGGCACGGGCAGAACATCTTGCTGCGGGTGAGCAACTGCGCGTGCACCTCGAGCCCGATCACCACCTCGTAGCGGTCGAGCGCCGCCGCGGTGAGTGTGGCTGTCTCGGTCATGCGGCCTCCCGCGCATACGGGGACAGCGCCGCGTGGAACTCGGTGGCCCGCTCATACGCGTGCGCCACCCTGAGCACACGCGAATCCTCGAAACGCGGTGCGATCACCTGCAGGCCGACCGGCAGACCATCGACAAACCCGCACGGCACTGAGATTCCCGGAACCCCCGCGAGGTTTGCAGGCAGCGTCACGACATCGCACATGTACATGGACAGCGGGTCGTCGTGCGACCCCATCGGGAAGGCAACGCTTGGAGAGGTGGGACACACGATCGCGTCGACCTCCTTGAAGACCGCTTCGAACTCCTGGCTCACCAGGGTCCGGACCTTCTGTGCCTGGCGGTAATACGCGTCGTAGTAGCCGCTCGACAGCGCATACGTACCGAGCATGATCCGCCGCTTGACCTCGGGGCCGAAACCGGCTTCGCGCGTCTGCATGTACATCTCGGTGACCGTCGGCCGTTCGACGCGGTTGCCGAAGCGCACGCCGTCGTATCGCGCAAGGTTCGACGAGCACTCCGCCGGGGCGATGATGTAGTAGACGCTCAGCGCGACATCGGTGCTCGGCAGCGACACCTCGTGGAGCGTCGCACCCTGAGCCTCCAGCACGCGGAAGGCCGTCTCCACCGCGGCACGGACACCGGGCTCGAGACCCGCTGCGAGATATTCGCGGGGGATGCCGAGCCGCATTCCCGCGACGCCGGCGTGCAGCGAAGCGAGCGGATCGTCGACTGCGCGCGGGTCCGACGTACTGTCACGCGGATCGTGCCCGGCGATGGCCGAGTAGACGAGCGCGCAGTCCTCGACAGTGCGCGTGAAGGGCCCGATCTGATCGAGCGACGAGGCAAATGCGATGAGTCCGTACCGCGACACGCGCCCATACGTCGGTTTGAACCCGACCACGCCGCACAATGCGGCCGGCTGCCGGATCGAGCCGCCGGTATCGGTGCCGAGCGAGTATGGAACTGAACCGGCGGCAACCGTCGCCGCGCTGCCACCGCTGCTGCCGCCGGGAACCCGCTCGATGTTCCACGGGTTGCCGACCGGTCGGTACGCGGAGTTCTCGGTCGATGAGCCCATTGCGAACTCGTCGCAGTTGGTCTTGCCGATGCACACCGCACCGGCGTCGAACAGCCGCTGCACGGCAGTCCCCGTGTACGGGGGTTTGAACCCGCGCAGCAGCTTCGACCCCGCGGTCGTCTCGATCCCGTCGACGCAGAGCACGTCCTTGAGCGCCATCGGGATCCCGCACAAAGGCGATGCCGTGTCGGGGTGGTCCTGGAGCTCGCGAGCTGCGGCGTCTGCCTGTTCTTCAGCAAGCTCACGCGTGATCGCGAGATATGCGTTCAGATCCTTCTGGCTTCGCTCAACGTGCGCGAGCGCATCCGCGAGCAGCGCCTGTGGCGACGTGCTCCCGCCGCGCAACGCTGCAGCGAGCTCGGTGATGGTTCTAGGCGTCAAGTTCGGTGCCCTGGATCGCTCCAACCACGAAATAGCTGCCGTCGGTCGCCGGCGCATTGCGGAGCGCTGCTGCGGCACCAATCGGTTCCTCGGGCTCGTCG
This sequence comes from Candidatus Dormibacteria bacterium, assembly GCA_044450385.1. Classification (GTDB taxonomy): domain Bacteria; phylum Chloroflexota; class Dormibacteria; order Aeolococcales; family Aeolococcaceae; genus Palsa-851. The sequence goes on along the minus strand of JBIOIZ010000062.1, from coordinate 11,910 downwards.
GCACGCATCACGTTGACGAGGTCGCCGACCTGCGCAGTCTCGGCGAGCGCGGAGGTGTCCACCTGCTGAAGCCGTGCGATGTGCTCGAGAATCACCTCCAGCTCCCCGAGGAGACGCTCTTGCTCCGCATCGGTCAGACCCAGCCGCGCAAGGGTGGCGACGTGTTCGACGTCGGTGCGAGACAGTGTCATGGAGCGGCTATTATCCCGACCTCTCGAGTTATTCGAGCGGGAGCCATGTCAGCACGGTCTGCTCGGTTGGTGCAAATCCGGCAGCGACGTATGCCGCCAGGGCGGCGTCGTTGTCACCGCGAGTCCACACGCAGGCGAAGGTCACGTCGCGACTGCGGATGAGCCGCATCGCCTCGGCCATGAGGCGGTGAGCGATCCCCTGTCCCCGCCCACGCCGCCGGACGTACAGCTCGGCGATCTCCGCCTCGAGACCGGTACCGGGGTCGAAGAGCACGACCCAGCAGAGCCCCAGCGCCTCCCCGTCAGGGGTGCGGGCGACCAGGATGTGGTTCTCACCGCTGAACGTGGGCGACGTGCTGAGACGCGCGTTCAGCTGCTCGGACGTCTCCTCAGGGTGATCGAAGTGCTGCTGCTCGGCAAGGGCCAGGTCGACAAGCATCGCCCTGACCTGCGCGTCCTCGTGGTCGTCCAGGGTTTCGATGCGGACCTCGTCGACTTCGCCCATCGCCCGCCATTGTGGCCGGTCAGGGCGCAACACCCTCGCTGCCGGTGACTGCCCCGGAGATCGCACCGCTGCTGCCTGCGCTCCCGCCGGCGCTGCTACCGCTGCCGCCGTTGCAGACAGCGGCCGGCTTTGGAACCGGGATGCCGGCCGGCGTCGCGGGCGAAACCGGAAAGCAGGGAGCAGACGGAGGAATGCTGATCGGGGACGGAACGGGAATCGTGACGCTGGGCCCAGCACTCCCACCGCGCTGCGTCCAATCCGAGCCGTCCCACGTCCAGGTCTGGTCGTAGAAGCCGGTCGTGCGGGAGGTGGTGCCGATGCCACCGAAAAGGACCACCTGACCTGTGGCGGCGTCAAACACAGCGGCTGCCCCGCTCACCACCGGGGGCGTCGAGCCGGGGTGCACGCGGGTCCAGACGCCGGTCCAGAGCCAGGTCTGCCCGTCACCACTCAGCGCGACGTCGCTGCGGGCCGCGGGGTCGCCGACGATTGCAACGCCCGGCAGCGAGGGTCCGGAGGTGTAGGTGATCACCCGCTTCCAGGACGTGCCGTTCCAGATGCTTTCCGTCCCGGTGCGAGCCGCGGAAGGCTGCAACCCATTGCCACCCAGGCAGAGCTTGCATGGGAAGGGAATCGGTACCGGCTGTGCGAAGTTGCCGCCGAACGTCGCCAGCTTGCCGCTGACCGCGTCGCTGACGACGGATGAGCCGAAGAAGTCGAAGGACGACACGCCCACGTTCGACGCCACGACCTTCCACGCGTGCCCGTTCCAGGTCCAGGCAGGCGCGGTGGCGATCGGCCAGGGGCACGCCGGCTGCACGCCAAGAGGTGCAGGGCTGCGCACCGGGCAGGCGATTGCAGGCTGAGCAGCACCCAGTGCGGGCACGGCGAACGGTCCCCGGGGGATGAGGACGACACGGTTGGAAACGGGGTCGGTTGCGAGCTCGCCGCTCCCGAAGACGGTGAACGGGGTCGACCCCGATGCTTTGGACCAGTCGCGGCCGTTCCACAACCATGTCACCGCGCTGGGCGACAGGCTGATCCCGCATACGGGCTGCGCGACGCCGGTGCCCGCTTTGGCTCTCGAGGAGGCACTCGGCACCGGCGCAATCGCGGGGATCGGATTCGCAGGCGGGATGAAGGTCGTCCCAGATCCTGTGGAACCTGAAGACGCAGATCCCGAGCCGCCCGAGCACACGATCGGGCCCTGGCTCGACCCCGCAATCTGCTGATCACCGACCAGGACGACGTCGTGGCTGACCGGGTCATAGGCCATCTGGGGGTTGTCCAGCGTGGGCGGCGACGTCACGGGGCGCGCCTGGGTCCACCCTGACCCGCCCCAGATCCAGGTGTCGGTGAGGGTGTGGGCTCTGCTCTGACCGCCGAACAGGACCACGGTTCCGTCCAGGGCGTCATAGGCCATCGCCGCCCCGGTGCGTGCGGGCGGCTGTCCGGCGGCCGGCGCCGATCCGGCTCCCTGGACCGCGCGGATCCCGAAGAAGGCGCCGAGCCCGGCGCCCAGCACCGCAACAGCCGCGATTCCTGCGACCGGCCGCGACCAACGCGAGCCGTGAACGTCAGTACTCATGAACCTGAGACGCCTGTGCTGCCCGGCAGGTTCCCGGCGGTGGCTCCTCCGTAGACTTGAGGACGGAATGACTGACCTCCGCACCGAGCCCAGGAATCCCGAGCGGCTCGAACTCGAGCAGCTGACTGCTCTCCAGCCCGGCCTCGCGCGATTGATGCCCGAGATCGGTGCGCGATTCTGGAAGGCGTTCTACGCCGCTCGAGCCGCCAACTGGCCACTGGCAGGCTGGCAGCTCCGCGAGATGCGCAAGCTCCTGCGCCTCTGCGAGGTGACCCGTCCGAAGTACACCGCGGACATCGAGGAGTGGCTTGCCGGCGACTTCGACCCGCTCATGGCGGCGCTCGACGCCCACGACCTTCCGGCGTTCGAGAGGCTGTATCACGAGTCGGTCGATGCCGCCAACGACATGCACCGGCGGTGGCAGAAGGAGTGGATCGTCTGGAAGCTTCCTGACGGTCCGCCGCCTGACCTCGATCTCACTCCCAGAGGCTAATCGCTACGTCAGAACGAGATCGCATGATGGCATCGCTGATCGAGCACGGTATTCGTTCGCCGGCCGTGCTCAACGCCATGGCGAACGTACCCCGCGAGGAGTTCGTCCTCGAGGGTGATCGGGAGCATGCATACGCCAACCGGGCGTTGCCGATCGATGCCCCGGGGCAGACCATCAGCCAGCCGCTCATGGTCGCGGTCGTCGTCGAAGCACTCGAGCTGCACGATGGCGACCGAGCGCTCGACGTCGGCACCGGCTCCGGCTACCAGGCCGCGGTGATGGCGGCCTGCGGCGCTCGCGTCGTGAGCATTGAGCGGGTGGGGTCGCTGGCTCGGACGGCCGCAAGGCGTCTCCGCCGGCTCGATTACGATGTCGAGGTCGTCGAGGGCGACGGAACGCTCGGGGTCCCAGAGCGCGCGCCGTTCGACGCCATTGCGGTTGGTGCGGCGGCGCCGAGGCTTCCGGTCGCGCTCGCCCGCCAGCTCGCCGAGGGCGGGAGGCTCGTCGTGCCGATCACTGACAGCCCCAACGGCGAGGAGCTGACCCGACTGCGGCTTGTCGGCGGCCGCTGGGTGACCGAGTCGCTCGGACCCTGTCGCTTCGTCCCGCTGATCGGCGCCGACGGCTACGAAGGCGCGGGCGCCGGCTGACCTGCCGGGCTCAAGCCTCGCCGGCCGGCACGCGAAACATCCTGATCCGCGCCGATCCTCCGGAACGCTCCACGGCCCGCTTCGCGGCATCCCCGAAGGCCGCCGCGAGCACCATCTCGGCCTCCTGGTTGCCGGGCGGGCGGTCAAGTTCGGGACGGGACAGGGTCACGGCGTACTGGTCGATACCGTCGGGTCGATTCGGGTAGCGGGAGCGTGTGATGCTGAGGCGGAGTCCGAGCTCGGGGAGATCGACCTGGTGCCGGCCGGCCTCGCGCGTGGCTTCCGGATGGAGGAAATCCTCGTCGGCGCGGCGTCGAAGATCCCGCAGTTGCTCATCGATCGCTCGGGAATCGGCCATCGCATACGTTTAGCATGTCCGTGGCGCGAGGTATTCGGTATGAGCGTCTTTGAACGCGCAGTGAACGTCCCGAATTTCAGTCCCGGAGGACCCCAACATGGCAAAGACCGTCGGCATCGACCTCGGCACCACCAACAGCGTGGTCGCAGTGATGGAAGGCGGTGAGCCCACAGTGATCGCCAACGCCGAGGGCGGCCGTACGACGCCGTCGGTGGTCGCCTTCACGCGCACCGGCGAGCGCCTGGTCGGGCAGCTGGCCCGGCGTCAGGCCGCTGTCAACCCAGAGAACACCGTCTACTCGATCAAACGCTTCATGGGCCGGTTGCTCAGCGAAGTGAGCAATGAAGCCAAGCAGGTTCCGTACAAGGTCGTCGCAGGCAAGGACGGCCGCGTCGAGATCGAGGTCGCGAGCGAGCGCTACACGCCCGAGCAGATCTCAGCGATGATCCTGCAGAAGCTCAAGACCGACGCTGAGGCATATCTCGGCGAGAAGGTCACCGATGCGGTCATCACCGTTCCCGCGTACTTCAACGATGCGCAACGGCAGGCGACCAAGAACGCGGGTCAGATTGCCGGCCTCAACGTCGTCCGCATCATCAACGAGCCCACCGCGGCCGCGCTCGCGTACGGGCTCGACAAGAAAGAGAACGAGAAGATCCTCGTCTTCGACCTCGGCGGCGGGACGTTCGACGTCTCGATCCTCGAGGTTGGGGAAGGGGTCTTCGAGGTCAAGGCCACCAATGGTGACACCCACCTGGGCGGCGATGACTACGACCGCAGGATCGTGGACTGGCTCGCCGACGAGTTCAGGAAGGACCAGGGGATCGATCTTCGCAGTGACCGCCAGGCGCTGCAGCGTCTCACGGAGGCCGCTGAGAAGGCCAAGATCGAGCTCTCACAACGCCCGGAGACCGAGGTCAACCTGCCCTTCATCACGGCGGATGCCTCGGGCCCAAAACACCTTGCGATCACGCTGTCGCGTGCCAAGTTCGAGCAGCTCACGGCGGACCTGACGGAGCGCTGCCGCGGCCCGTTCGAGGCGGCACTCAAGGACGCAGGGCTGACCGCCAAGGATCTCGACGAGGTGATCCTCGTCGGCGGTTCGACGCGCATGCCCGTGATCCAGGAGCTCGTCAAGAGCCTCACCGGCAAGGACCCGCATCGCGGCGTGAACCCGGATGAGGTGGTCGCAATCGGCGCGGCCATCCAGGCGGGCGTGCTCAAGGGCGAGGTCAAGGATGTCCTGCTCCTCGACGTGACGCCGTTGTCGCTCGGCCTCATGACCGAGGGCGAGGTCAACACCAAGCTGATCGAGCGCAATACCACCATCCCGACCGCGAAGACGCAGGTCTTCTCGACCGCATCCGACAACCAGCCGTCGGTCGAGATCGTCGTCCTCCAGGGCGAGCGCCCGATGGCCCGGGACAACCGCATCCTCGGCACGTTCACGCTCGACGGCATTCCACCCGCACCGCGAGGCATGCCGCAGATCGAGGTCGGCTTCGACATCGACGCCAACGGCATCCTCAATGTGAGCGCGAAGGATCGCGGCACCGGCAAGGAGAACAAGGTCACCATCACCGGCTCGACGACGCTCCAGAAGGAGGAGGTCGAGCGCATGGTGAAGGAGGCCGAGGTCCATGCTGATGAGGACCGCAAGCGGGCCGAGTCCATCGAGACACGCAACCGTGCGGACCAGCTTGCCTACCAGGCTGAGAAAGCACTCGCCGACGCCGGCGACAAGGTGCCCGCGGACCTGCGCACCGACATCGAGGCCAAGGTGAAGGCAGTTCGTGACGCAATTGCCAGTAACGACGCGGACGCGATGAAGCGGGCGCACGATGACCTCGCGGCGTCGATCCAGAAGATCGGCGAAGCGGTGTATGCGACGCAGCAGGCGCAGTCCGACGGGGGCGAGCCACACTCGGGCAACGGGGACGGCGGCGCGCCTGATTCCGGCGGCGCGGGTGCGGGCGCCGGCGCAGGCCAGGGCTCTGGCGGCGACGACGTCGTCGACGCCGAATTCAAAGAGGTCTAAGCCTCAGCACCATGCCGAAGCGGGGCGCGCGAGCGTCCCGCTCCCGGCGTCGTTTCAGTCTTCGCGGCGCCGCGACACTGCGAGCAACAGCAACGTGATGCCGGCCAGTACGGTGCTTCCCCCAGCGGGGATGAGCCATCCAGCTCCTGTGGCCGGAACGCTGACTGCGTCGGTCACAGCGAACGCCTTCGATGACCGAGCGGCGGCACTGCCGTTTCGGCTCATCGTCTGCCCGGTGAATACGCGGGTCGTCGACGTTCCGCCCGTGCTGGTTTCCGTAACGGTCGCCGTGTAATTCGCCGCCGACGCATACGTGTGGGTCGTGGTCGGCGTGGTGGTCATGGCCGTGGCGCCGTCGCCGAACGCCCACTGGTACGACGCCACGGTACCGAACGCGACCTTCGCCGATGCGTCGAAGCTGGTCGGCAAGCCGGGCTGGCCGGGGGTTACGGAGAGCAGAGCCTGTGGCGCTTGATCCGGGGTGATCGCAAGGCCGTCCGGTGCAAGGCCGACGGTCGCCGGCGCACCCGGGGTGTTGGTGGACGTATCAATGGGCGTGAGGTTGTTGTTGTCGAGGTTGCTGACCACATAGGCGGTCTTGCCGTCTGGAGTGATCGCGAGAAAAAGGGGATGAGTCGTCACGGGGATCGGAGTTCCCGGAGTCTGGGTGGCAATGTCGATCGGCGTGACTGTGTCTGAGCCGGCGTTTGCCATATACGCGCTGGTGCCGTCCGGAAGAATGCCGATGCCGCTCGGGGCAGTCCCGACCGTGATCGGCGTGCCCGGCGTATTCGTCGCTATGTCGATCGGTGTGACGATGTTCGAGCCCTGATCGCTCACCAATGCGGTGCTGCCGTTGGGAGTGATCCCTATCGCGATTGGCCGCGGCCCGACGTTGATGGGACTGCCGGCGGTGCCGGACGCAATGTCGATAGGGGTGACGTCATTGGATTGAACGTTTGCCACGTACACGGTCTTGCCGTCGGGAGTGATGGCGATGCCCAGAGGCTCGCTGCCAACAGCGATCGGTGTCCCCGGAGTGTTGGTGGCGATGGCAATCGGGGTGACATCGTTCGACTCCGAATTGGTCACGTACGCGGTCTTCCCGTCAGGGGTGATTGCAATCCCGTTCGGATTAGTACCGACTGGGATCGGCGTTCCGGCGGTGTTGGTTGCGATCGTGATCGGGGTGACGACGTTGTCTGCACTCCCGGTCACGTAGGCAGTCTTGCCGTCCGGAGTGATCGCGATTCCCGCGGGTGCCTCGGCGGTGATCTGGGTCACCTGGGTGTCATTCGCGACATCCAAGGCCCAGACAGTTCCCTGGGCAGTCGAGACGTATGCCGTCCACGCCGGGATGGCATCCGCGCGGACTGGCGCTGAGCGTGACCCGAGCGCCACACCCACGCCAAGGATAGCGATAGCTGATCCGATTCCAACCCTGCGATACATGAAATCCCCTTCAGCCGCCTCTCCCGATATCGTCAATCCTGACAGGATTGCCGGCGATACGCCTCGGGTGGCCTCGCTCGGCCCTCGTCAGCGCCTCGGAATCGGTTGATGCATCGAGGCCGAAGTGGGTGGCGGCGCCGGAGCCCCGCCCGGCGGTAACCCGGAAACCGTCGAGGTCGAGACAGTGGACCCGCCGCGCCCGCGCCCCTTGGGCACGCCGCGATGGAATGCCGCCCGCAGCAGGATCGGTACCGCCGCCGATAGGACCCCGGTGAAGAAGGTCAGTCCGTTGGGCAGGTCGTTGTAGTTCGAAAGACCGAGGTAGCAGAACAGCGCCGTCAGGAACGCCGCGATGATGATCACCGCCATCCCGAGGACGAGCACGATCTCCTGGTTGCGCTCATGAACGATCGCGTTGTCCGGGCGGCGCTGCTGCAGCATCCGGTAGATGTTCAGCCCCGCCCACGAGTTCAGCATCACGCCACTGACGAAGGCGAGGATGGCAATGGTCCAGCGGAACTCGGTGAGATTCTTGGCGATGAAGACCGCGATGTTGACGACGATGAGGGCCGTCGGCGTCAGCGCTCCGATGATCGGGATCGTCCACCGCTTCAGCGCCGAGCCCACGCCGCTGCGCTCCGGCTCGGCCGCGACGAACTTTGATGGCTTCCGGCGGCGAAAGGGCATGCGCTAAGCGTACGGGTCTCGGGCCACTCCGGAACGCCCGATGCTGCGGCCGGTCAAGATCGTTCGTCACCGGCCCGTTTCCGGACTGCGAGCGCTCACCCATTCGGCGCCGCCTCTCCACCCATAGGCTCGGTTCATGCGCGCGCGTCGGCCGGGCCGCAGCCTCTTCATCCGCAGGTTCGGCCTGCGAACCAGTCTCGCCGGACGCTTGCTGGCCGGCGGCATCATCTTCACCGCGCTCCTGATTGCAGGGGTGAGTGGCTTCCTGCTCGTCAGCCGGTCCCAGCAGACCAACGCCGGTGCCCTCTCCAATGCGGACAACCGGGCAGGCGTCGCGGCACAGCTCATCTCACGGGTGATCCAGCCACAGGCGCAGTACGCGGCCACGGCAGTCGCCTCGCTCACCTCACTCCAGCTCGCCCTCGCCGGCACCAATCCCGGAGCACTGGTGGCCGCCGAATTCACCCAGAAGCGCATCGTCGACCTCCCCGGCCTCGGAGTGGCCATCGTCGACAGCCACGGCACAGTCCTGTACACGAGCGAATGCGACAGTGCCGGGGCGGCCGGCGCCACAACCCATCCCGCGATCGCGGCGTGTGAGGCTGGGGCGATTCCGCACGTGACCGCCACGCTCCCATCGGTGGTCGACGCACTCAAGGTGGAGAGGACCGCCGCGTGCCAGCAACCCAGTGCGACGATCGCGGCAACGCCGGCGCTGCGGGCGCAATGCCCGTCGGGCGTCGAAGGCGTCGAGATGCTCGCAGGCGGTTTGCCCGCGCTCGATGTGGCCGTACCCGTCTTCAACGTCGAGGCAGGCACCGAGGCTCCACTCGGGGTCGTCGTGTACAGCGCGCAGTTGCAGACCCAGTTCGTCCGGTACGGTCCGGTCATCGGATACACGCCGGTCTTCTTCGGCGCCGGCTCCGGCACGAGCCTCATCCGGTTCACCGGGAGCGCAGATACCCCGACCACATCGAGCGGACCATCCACAATCGCGCAGCAGGTCGCTCATCCCACAGCTCCGTCGGGTGGAGTCGCTGCTCACGCGATCTACAGCGTGCCGGGTGTCGGTGCGGTTGCAGGCAGCTTCGTCCCGCTCGAGGCGCCAGGCGGGACGAGCATTGCCGGGTATCTCGGTGTCGAGGTGCCGGTGTCGATCTTCGCGGCCGGGACCGCCCAGGATGAAGGCACGATCGCGCAGATCGCATTCACCGCCCTGGTCGTCGTTTGCCTGCTGGTGTTGCTCTTTGTCGACCGCTTCGTGCGCCGTCCGGTGGGACGGCTCGAGCGCGGCGTCGCGCGCATTTCCGCGGGTGACTACACGACCGATATACCGGTCACGTCGCGCGATGAGCTCGGGCGGCTTGCCGCCGGCGTCAATCGCATGCGACAGCAGATCGCCGGTTACATCGAGCACATCGACGGGTCGGTCGGGCGGCTCCAGGAGGTGTCACGAGCACTGACGACGACAACCGGCGGCATCGAGCAGCTTCAGGACGCGGTGCTCGGCGCCGCCGACGCGATCGCCGGCGGATCCGCGAGCGCGACCGTGTACACGAGACGTGGAACTGAGTTCCTCCGGATGCGGAGCCGAGGATCGGAGATGCCCGACATGGCCGACGCGATGCCGGTCGACGAGCTGAGCGCAGGGCATGCAGTCCGCCTCGACTGGGGTGGTCGCCCCGCGATCGTTGTACCGATGCTCTTCCAGGAGGCGCTCACCGGAGTCCTCGTCGTCGCCTCGGATCGCCCTGTCGCCGAGGGCGACGAACGCGCGCTCATCACCCTCGCAAACAACGCTGCTGTAGCACTCGAGAACACCAGAACCCTCGAGCAGGAACGCGAAGCGGTGCGCCGTCTCAGCGAGTTGAACCAGTTGAAGAGCGATTTCCTTGACACGGCGCAGCATGAGCTGCGCACGCCGGTGCTCGCCATTCAAGGACAGATTGAACTGCTCAATGTCGCCTGGAACAAGTGGGATGACGAGACCAAGCTGGAGATCGTGCGCGATGTCGACATCTCGGTGAAGCTGCTCAGCGAAACCGTCGAGAACATCGTCGATTTTGCACTTGTCAACTCCGACACCATCGATGTGCGCATGTCGTCCGTCGACGTTGCAACCGCGCTCGGAGACGCCGCCAACGATGTGCGGCGTCATTTCAAGGATGGGCTGCCGGTGGAGTTGACCATCGACGTGGACGGTTCACCCGCGGTCACCGCAGACCCGTTCCGGCTCCGTCAGGTATTTCGCGCCCTCATCGACAACGCCGTGAAATTCACGCCGCCGGGCGGCCACGTCCGGGTCAGCGCTTCTCCGATCAAGAGCACTGGTCAGTGCCGCATCGAGATTGTGGACGACGGCATCGGGATCAGCGCCGACGCGATCCCGCGTCTCTTCGATCGCTTCTACCAGGAGGACAACAGCCGCACGCGCCGTCATGGCGGCATGGGAATGGGGCTCGCATTGGTGCGCCGCCTCTGCGATGCGCACGGCGCATCCGTCAGGGCACACAGCGACGAGCAGGGCGGTGGCAGCACGTTCACCATCCTCTGGCCACTGGCCGGCGTCCCGCCGGAAAGCGCACCGGCCGCGCTGTTCTTCGAACCCGCCACCGCCGCCAGCAGCTAAACGGCGGCGCGGACGCGCAACAGCGCATGCGGGCCTGCCTCAGCGGGTGGCAAACTCCGGGGCGGCCACGTCCCCACCCGTGACCGGCAGTCCGTCCTCGAAGACAACGCTGTTGGTCCGCACCGACGTGATGCGCGGACCGGGGAGCACGATGCCCGCGACGTTGAGGGGATCGGTCGCCGAGATGCGAACGGCTTCCAGTGAACGCTCGCGACGGCGCACGCTGCGCAACTGGTCGACGGCCTCGGGAAGTGCGAACTGCTCGCCCGCGAAACCGGTGACGAAACGTCCACCTCGCGCGGTGCCACGCGCTTCCATGCGGCGCAGCGCCCACACCACGTCGCGCCAGGGCAGGGCGATCGTCTCACGGGCAACGACATCGCGAAACACCACCCCCCACCGCACCAGCAACTGTTCAGCGATCGCCTCCGCGAGCGCGTCACGATCGTCGGCGGGCAATGCTCGTTGCACCAGCGACCAGCGTCCCTCACCCGATGCGTATCCGCTGACACCGTGGCGGAGTCCGCGGTGATGGGGGCGAGAGCTTCCCAGGCGGCGGCTGACCAGCAGACGTCGCACCGGGCTGAAGCCGTCCGCGGTCAGCAGGCCGCGCGCGACGCCGTCCCAGAGCGCAGTTTCAACCTCGCTCGGCAGCCGGCGCGCGAGCGTGACGATGTCGCTCGTGAAGAGCGCGCCGTGGTCGCGGAGCGCGTCGAGCACATCTCGCGTGGCACCCGTGACAGGCTCCAGGGGTTGCGCCTCGCCACGCACCGACTGCAGCAGCCACGGCAGGTCGGAGCGCATGACCAGGGTCACCGGTGTTGCGCGGGATGCCGAAGTATTGCTGCGAGGTGGCGAGTTGCCGTCACCGTCGTCGCGAACCTTCAGCCGGACCCACGCCACCTCGCCGGACATGCACAACTCGTCGAGCCAGGCGCTGCGGTACCCGGCCACGCGGCTCGGGAGCACGGTCTCCTCCCAGACGCCGGCGGGAATCTCGAAGCCCTGGAGCTGCGCGATCGTCGCCGCCACGCCGGCACGGCCCTCGCGCTGCGTGCCAGGCGCAACCCGTTGCCAGCGCAGCAGGAAACGGACAAAGTCCTGCGCGCTGACCGGTTCGATCTCCTGACGCAGACGGTGCTGTGTGTAGCTGTGTATACGCGCGAGCAGCCTGCGCGCGCACCACTGCTCATCGCTGATTCCAGGATCGAAGTGCCCGCGGATCACGAACCCTTCGCCTTCGATGGCGGCGAGCGCGATAGCGACCACCCAAGGGCTGAGGCCCCGCAGCGTCGCGATCGCGCCGGCCGGCAACGGAC
>JBIOIZ010000061.1:0-18171 GCA_044450385.1 Candidatus Dormibacteria bacterium | reverse complement strand
TGCGCTCGACCGCATGTCTTTGGTGTTCGTGGCGGCCGGGGCGATTCTGTGGGCGTCGGATGTCTTCTTTCGCACCGGTCTGGTGCGTGATGGGCTGAGCAGCAGTGCCATTGTCTTTGCAGAGGATCTGTTCATCACTCTTGCATGCATCCCGTTCGCCGCGCGCATCGCGCGCGATCTGCGCGGCCGGTCAAGACGCGACATTCTTGCGCTTACTGCCATCGGTGTGGGACCTCAGGCGCTGGCAACGGTTCTCTTCACGCAGTCGATCAGCCTCGCTCTCCAGTCCAACTCGGTTAACGAGACCTACTTGTTGCAACAGGTGCAACCCATCATGGCTATCGCTCTCGCCTGGCTCGTGCTGAAGGAGCGGCGTCGTGCCCGTTTCTGGCCCCTCGCGGCTATGGCGCTGGTGGCGGTCTACTTAGTGGTCTTCGCGCGAACACCGTTCCAGCCTTTCTCGGACTTGGGAAGAGGGCATGTGCTGGCCGCCGTATGCGCGCTAGGCGCTGCCTTCCTGTGGGCAAGTGGCACCGTTCTCGGGAGGTACTCCCTCCGAGACGTTTCGTTCGTGACCACAACGGCGATGCGTTTCACCATCGCCCTGCCAGTACTGTTTGCTATCACGCTGATCAGCAATGGCACGAAGGCGTTCACGGTCTATCGGGTTGCCGATGTGCCGAACCTGATTGGCCTCGCGATCGTTCCCGGTCTCTGTGCGATCCTCTTGTACTATCGCGCGCTGCGCTCGACTCCAGCGTCCCTTGCGACCCTGGCAGAGACGGCCTTCCCGCTCACGGTTACTCTCCTCCTCGCGCTGCCTGCGCCATATGGCTTTAGCCAGCAGATCCTCCCGCTTCAGCTGGGCGGTGCAGCACTCTTCATTGCCGTGATGATCTTCCTCAATGCTCGCAAGGAGAACACGGTCGTCGATGGGTCGTTTCGAACACGCATTCAGCTACGTACGACTGATCCTGAACGGCGCTCAGCCTAATGGTCGGAGTAGGTGCGCAAGCGACGCCCCTCGAGTTTGGACCCCGGCGCTGGCGAAGACGAGAGTTACTTGTTTTGTACCGTCTCATGGCACGGCTTTGGGCGCAGGATGAAGTGCCGTTGCGCGGGTCCAGGCCCTGCTATGCATCTTCATGCAAGGTCGCAGGGCGTCGCGCGGTGCGGCGCCCCACCCTCTGGTAGTGCGGCCCATTCACGTGAGCACGACGATCGAAATCCTGCCCGTCCAGATCGACCGAGAGTTTGTCGAAGGCGATGACCTGGCGGCGATGATCCACGACGCCGCTCCGCCGATGCGTGACGAGGACGTGGTGGTGATCACGCAAAAGGTCGTCAGCAAGACAGAAGGTCAGGTCGTCGACCTGCGCGACGTGGAGCCCTCCTCAGCAGCGCGCGAGCTTGCCGGCTCTGACAGCGATCCGCGTATGGTGGAGGTGGTTCTTCGAGAGAGCAAGCGCGTAGTACGTCATCGAGGTCCGCTGATCATCACCGAGACGCATCACGGCTTCGTATGCGCCAATGCAGGTGTAGACCGATCCAACGCTCCGCGGCTCGACACGGTGGTTCTTCTGCCCCGCGATCCTGACGCGTCCGCACGAAGATTGCGAGCAAGACTCGAAGAGCTGTCCGCAGCGCGGCTGGCCGTCGTGATCGCTGACACCATGGGTCGACCGTTACGCGATGGCATCGTAGGGACGGCTATCGGCGCAAGCGGTCTCAACCCCCTGCGCGATCTCGCGGGAGCGATCGACCCCGTCGGCTTCCACCTAGCGAGCACGATCGTTGCCATCGCGGACGAGCTGGCTTCCGCCGCGGATCTCGTCCTTGGCAAGTTGGAGCGCGTGCCGGTTGCCGTCATCCGCGGCTATGTGACCACGGGCGACGGCTCGGCACGTCAACTACTACGCGATCCGGCCCGCGAGTTGTTCGCATAGCGCTCGTATTGCGCAAAAGCTCCGCTACGCCTTCGCGCGGGGTTGGAGTACCTGCCACGAAGCCGACTGTCGTGAGCGGCCGAAATCGGTGAACTCTGCCTCAGGCCCCAACCGCTCCACCTCGCCGCTCGAGACGTGCGTGCTGCACTGGAACGTGGTCGAGGCTATCAAGTCGTCGACCCACACCACGTCGAACCCCAGCTTTCAGCCTGGCGCGCCACCGGCGCGATCGCCTTGGGGCTCGCGGGCAGCCCGGCGAAGGGCAGCCGGATCCCGAATTGAACCGGCTTCTGTGTTCCAACGCCCATGCTGCCTCAATTTGCCTCCGTGCCATCACTGGCGCCATCAGAGCGCCGGTTCAACTCAGTCATGGGTTCGGTCGCGGGGTGTTGACCGGCTCCGAGGAACAAGTCGGCGAGGTCGCTGTTGCGCAGCGAGCCGGCGCTGGCCGATCGTGCGATGCGGCCGGCCACCATGACGTACCCCCACATCGAGACCTCGAGCGCTTCGAGAGCCCGCTGCTCTACAAGCAGCACCGCGGCGCTGTCGGACATCTTGGGCACGTGTTCGACGAGCACCTGGTTGGCCATTTGCGGCGACAGCCCGGCCGTTGGCTCGTCGAGGATCACCAGTTGTGGATTGGTGAGCAGCACCCGCGCCATCGCAAGCATCTTGCGTTCGCCGCCGCTGAGCTTCATGCCGCGACGAGTGCGCATCTCCTGGAGCTGTGGAAAGGCTTCGAGGCTCCTGTCGATACGCCTGCGCAGCTCTCCCCGAGGTAGGAGATATCCGCCGATCACCAGGTTCTCCTCCACCGTCAGGGTGTCGAACGTGTCGTCAACCTGCGGGATGTAGGCCACGCCTCGGCGTGCCAGCGCGTCCGCGGTGCATCTCGAGACCACTTCGCCACCGAGGAAGTACGCGCCATTCATCAGGGGTAGATTGCCGGTCAGCGCTTTGAGCAACGTGCTCTTGCCGGCACCGTTGGGTCCGATGATGGAGACGATCTCGCCGCGACCCACCTGGAGCTGGATGTTGGACACTACGGGCACGCGCCCATAGCCGGCGGTCAGGTCACGGACTTCGAGTAACGGCTCCGGCCGCGCAACAAGGTCAGGCAAGGTACGCTCGCCTCACTTCCTCATTGGCGCGATGATCGGCCATCGTGCCCTCGGCGAGCTTGAGGCCCCGGGCCATGACGATGACACGGTCACAGCAGCGCTCAACGACCGACAGCTCGTGCTCGATCATCAGCATGGGGATGCCTTCGTCTCGAAGTTCGAGGAGGTGCGTCTCGATGCGGCTGCGAAGATGGTGGTTGACTCCCGCCATCGGCTCGTCCAAGAGGAGCAGCCGCGGATTGGCCATGAGGCCGCGCATGATTTCCACAAGCCGCTTCTGCCCACCGCTGAGCTCGCCCGCCCAGGTATCCGCCTTGCCAGTCATGTCGAAACGCTCCAGCATCGCAACCGCGCGCGCGACAGTCGCCGCGAGATCGGAACGCCAGCGAGACCCTCGCACGAGCACTCCGCTGACGCTTTCGCCAGCGCTGGGCACAGCGGCGATGAGATTCTCGAGGACGGTAAGCTTCCTGAACTCCCCCGACATCTGAAAGGTGCGGATGAGCCCAGCCTCCGCTCGCCGGTACGAGGCAAACCCGGAGATGTCGAGTCCGCCGAAGACCACGCTTCCGGTGGTTTGCTGGACGTCGCCGGCGATGATCCCCACCACGGTCGACTTGCCCGCGCCGTTGGGGCCGATGAGGCCTGTGATACCACGCGGGGGAACGTCGAAGCTGACGTCGACGACAGCCTTAACGCCACCGTAGTTGCGGCTCAGCGAGGCAACCCGCAGCAGCGGTTCGCTGCTTGCGGCAGCCGCAAGCGGCGCTATGCCCAGCTGGGTCATGTCGCCCGCTTGCCCAATCGCCGCTGCCCTCGCAGCCGCGATAGTGCGCTACGAATGCCGCCGCTCCTGTAGTCGTCCAGCCGGCGCGGCCGCTCCGGAAGGATGCCCCTGGGTCGGAACCAGAGGAACACCATGGTCACGAAGCCGACGATGACCCACTCCAGCGAATCGATGAGACCGGCGTGGCCGAACTCCGGCAAGTAACCCGGCGCCTGCAACAGCAGGATGGGAACAGCGATGACGCCGAGGATCAACCCCTTGCTGTTGCCGACGCCACCGACGATGAGTGCTGTGAATAGGACGAAGGTCTCGGGGAACAACCAGGAGTTTGGCTGCCAGACGGTGATGTACTGCACGAGCACAGCGCCGGACAGCCCGGCCAACGCGCCTCCCACCGCCATCGCGGAAAGCCGGATGCGGGGCACGTTCTTGCCCACCGCGGCGGCTGACGACTCGTTGTCACGGCTGGCACGCCAGGCAACGCCGAGCGGTGAGCTGGTGAGGACCTTACACAGCACATATGCGCCCACGGTCAGTACCAGCGCATAAATGGCATACGCCCAGTGGTAGTCGAGATAGGACAGCCCGAGTTCCGTTTGCAGGGGCGAGGGGATGAGCGCCAATCCAGCCTGTCCATTGAACAATCCCTTGAGGTTGCTGAGCAGGTCTGTCGCCATCACCGAAAGCACGAGGAAGACCATCGCTTGGTAGTCGCGACGCAGTTTCTTCAGCGCCACAACCCCGATCGCGGCTGAGAGGATAGCTCCGACCGCGGCAGCCGCCAGCAGGGGGAGCGGAAACGGAAGCTTGTAGCCCAAGACGTACGTCTGGAAGCCCGGGATCGACGTGTCCGGCCCCAGGGTCAGGACAGCGGCGGTGTAGGCGCCCGCCGCCTGGAAGACGATGAAGCCGAGGTTGACCACCCCGGCGTAGCTGTACTGGATGCTCAATCCCAAAGTCGCAATGGTGTACACGGCGAAGTAGACGAGGATGGTTGCCACGTACAGTTGCATCCCGGAGTTCACGTCACCACCTCCTTGGTGATGGCGATCTCCGACAGGATGCCCTGCGGACGGACGAGTAACACCGCGATGAGGATTGCGAACGCCGTGACCTCGTCGTAACCCGACGACGTGAAGTTGGCGACGATCGACCCAGCCAACGCCACAGTGAGTGCCCCCAGCATGGCTCCATACGGTTGCCCGATACCACCGAGAACCGCCGACGCAATAATGGTGATCAGGAACTTCTGCCCGATAGTGAAGTCAAAGCTCTGGATACCGAGTACCAGCGTGACTCCACTGATGCCGCAGAGAGCGCCGGAGAGTAGCCAGGTGGCGTCGATGATCCGCTTCGTCGGCACCCCGGCATTTCGGGCCAATCGTGGATTGGTCGCGGTCGCGCGCATCGCGGTCCCGAGCCGGGTGTATTGCAGGATTACATGGACCGCGACCATGCCCAGCGCCGCGATCCCAACAATGATCAACTGCAGCTGGGTGAAGACCATACCAAGAACGTGGATGGTCTGACCCTGGGCGATGTTCGGGAAGCTCATGAAGTTGACGCCGAAGGCGGACTGCAGCCCGTATTCGATCATGAGTTGCACGGACACGGTAACGATTATCATCCCGAACAGCCCTGTTCCACGCCGAGCGAACGGTGCAAAGATCAGGCGGTTCAGCAGCATTGAGATGATCGCAGTACACCCACCGGCCACAAGGAGCGCTGCCCAGATATTGACGCCACGCACGGTCAGCAGATAGGCGATGAAGGCTCCCACGGTGAGCACGGAACCGTAGCTCAGGTTGAGCACGTTGGTGATGCCGAACTGCAGCGTAAAGCCAACCGCCCCTACCGCGAGCAGTGCCGCGGTGACGAGACCGAAACCTATCGCTGGGAGCAGCGTGCTCAACGGTTCCGGTTCCGTCGCCCAGCGGTGTCGGGATCCGAGTGCGCCGCCGAGCCTGTCGGTCCAGCGTTGCGCACGCCGACCCGCACGTTATGCAAAGGCTTTGAGTTGCTCGGCCGTGACTACCGTCAGAGGGGTGGATGGATTCCCATCAGGGCTGAAGCTCACCACCGCGAAGTTCCCGGTGGAATTGTGATACCTGTCAAACGAAATCGCCCCCACGGCGCCGGAGTAGCTGATGCTCTTGCCTTGCGCGAGCGCCTGGGCGCCATCGGCGAAGTCATTCACGATCGTCGAACCGGTTGTCACCGCCCCGATTGACGCGTTGTAATCCGGAGGGTTGACAGTACCCGCCTTGAGCATGGCCAGAACGAGCAGGTTGACCGAGTCGTAGTAGGACTTCGTGAACGGGTCAAAAGAGTACTGACCCGGATTGGCGACACCGGTCTCAGCGAGAAGCGAGTTATTGAACGTCGTGACGGCGACGCCGGAGGGGGGGACGTACTGCGCGACACCCCGGTAGTAGGTCTGGAGATTCTGCTTACCCATCGCCCCCGAGACGGCGGCGTACCAGGCGGGGACGATCGTCGGATCCGTGCCAAAGATCGGCACGAGATGGCCCATCTGCTTCAACTCGCCGAAGAAGGTGGCGGCCGTCTGCGGATCCGTCTCCGTGAAGATGACGTCTGGGTTTGATGCGGCGACCTTCGCAGCCTCGGTCTGGTAGGACGGCTGCGAAGGGGTAAGGGAGACGTTGGCAACAATCTGCCCACCCGCCTTGGGCCACGCGCTCTGCATGACCGGGACGCTGGTCTGGGCAGGGGCATCATTGCCAAACACCAACGCGGCTTTGACGTAATGGAGGTTCTGCGCAGCGACGACTATCGCGATGGCGTTGGCCGCGTCCGAGGGCGTTATGCGCCAGTAGTACTTGTACGTGTTCTGGTCGAAGGAGACATCGCCGTTGGCGCCTATCGTGGGAATCTGCGCCTGCTCCAGCAGCGGCATCGTTGCCGTGGCGGCGTCCGTTCCCGGTCCGACGACGCCGACCATGTTGGAGTACTCCGCGAGCGCGCGGGTGACCGCGGGCACAGCGTCGGCCGCGTCGCCCTTGCTGTCAATAGGGATGCACTTGAATGTGTGCCCGAGGACGCCGCCCTTGGCATTGATGATGTTGACGGCCGAGAGGCATCCGGCGTTCATGTCAAGCCCGTACGCGGCGTTGATACCGCTGAAGGGGTTGATCATGCCGATGATCAATTGCTTGTCGGTGGGACCCTTGTTTGTCTGGGCCGGGCCGTTGCTCGGCGATCCGCACGCCGACATCCCGAGAGCAACTATCACCAGAAGGGTCCCCGTCAAACGTGCCCTCATCAGCTTGCCCCTTTTTCGGTTAGATCTGTTACCCAAGTATACATAATACACTCGCCCACGAATCCCCTACGCGGTCATGTGCGTGACGTTGGGTGGTTCTGCAAACAGCCGTTACGCGGCTGTATACGCCTCTGTATGCCGATTGTCAAGGGGGCCGAGTAACGACTCGACCCAAAGGAGGCTGCGATGGATCGGAGCACCGCCTGGGCGCTGATCGAAGGATCTCGGGTCGCCACGCTAGGCACCATTCGGGCCGGCGGGCGTCCACATCTGGTGCCGTGTGTTTTCGCGCTGGCCGACCCTTTGATCTACATTCCGGTCGACGCAAAGCCGAAGCGGACCAGGGAACTCTTGCGGCTGACAAACCTCGAGGCGAACCCGCACGCGGTGATCCTCGTCCATAGCTGGGATGAGGACTGGTCGCGGTTGTGGTGGGTCCGCCTCGGCGGGCGAGCCCGGATGCTCCGGAGCCTCTCTGAGATGCAGATCCCCCGCCGGCTGTTGCTCGCCCGATATTCGCAATACACCGACCCCACAGAGCTGAACCCGATCATCGCGGTGGACATCGATTCCTGGAAGGCCTGGAGCTCGCGTCAGTCTTCTTCGCCACCGAGCTCGACGGTCGACGACCGAGATGACGACGTACATCGACGCCCAACGCGACCGGAACGAGGTCGAGCCGATGTGTAGCGGCGTCCCCGGTAAGACCGTTCGTGCCAGCAGTCGTCGCCCACCGACGAAGCTCGTCGACTCTGTCGGGCGGTGGCGACGCCGAGATGATGGGACTATGAATCAGACTTCAGGGGCGAGAAGGGGAAGAGAACCGGGGAGCTGGCGGATGATGTCCAACGGCATCATGAAGTGGATTCCTTTCTGGCCATTCACCACCTGTGTCACCCTAAGGTCTGCACATATGCTGCAGATGCGGTAAACGTCGTTCCAGGACATCCGGCAGTTCTCGCTCAGCAGGTCGATCATCCCTTTCACAGCGACTGACACGCTGGTATCCAGATCTTCCGAGAACCCCATGGTCATCAGATGAGTGGGGGTGAGCGCGATCGGCAGCGCCAGCTCAAAATCTCGGCGCACCCGGACGGAGAAGTCACCCTCGAGACTGGTTTCGACTGCTGTAAGGTCCACTTCGCCGTCCCCTTGGAGGGCGTGACCGTCGCCAATGCTCACCAGCGCCGTGTCGACGTACACAGGGAGGAACAGCGTCGAGCCGCCGACCAGCTCCTTGTTGTCGAGATTGCCGCCGTGGCGTCGCGGCTCGCGGGAATCGATCCGGCCCCAGCCGAGTGGTGGGCCAACGCCGATGATGCCAAAGAAGGGCCGCGCTCGCGCTGTAACGCCCCCCGGGAGAGTCACCAACCCCGTATTCCGATCGATCGGAATGATTACCCGCTCCGGCCGCTCGACACGGTCAGGGAAGAGTCCAAGAATTGGGTGGATGATGTTATAGCCGTAGTCCGCGCGCAATCGGACGTCGTGGATCGTCACCTGGAGGACGTCACCGGAGCGCGCGCCCTCAACCGCGATCGGCCCAGTCACGAGATGTGGACCGGGTCCTCGCGCGCTCGCATTCCGGAAGATCGCCGCTGCTTCAGGGGCGATGAACCTATCAGGTTCGGGATCGTCGAGGACTGCTGACACTGACTGGACAGTGAAAGTCTCGCCCTCTGCGACGGCGCCAATCGCCGGCAGCGAGCCGTCGAAATGACCCCAGTGCACAGATGCGCGAGAGGGGCTGAAGACCTGGCGAGCCGACTGGTTCATTTTCGCTGGCATCCTCAACAGGACGTTGCCTGCAACTGCCACGCGGCGCCTCTCGTCACAGGCTCAGTTGCGGAGCCGTGGCTCCCGAACGAGACGAGTGCAACGTGGCTCTCGGCGAGCTGGACTTCCCCGAGTCGGGCGCCGCCCGGAAGGCTGTCGTCCATGGTGCTCGATCGGAGCGAGTTGGGAGTCTGGGTTGTCGCGTTGCCGCGTGGGGTGGGTACTCTGCGCATGCCATGCGTATACAGGACAGGATACAATTTTGTCAACCTGAAAGCTTGACATTGTTGGATGCAAGTCTGTATACATCTCGGTACGCGGCGAAAGCGCAGCAAAGTCAGACGAAGAAGGCCACAGATACTCGAACTAATGATCCTGCCCCCGCGAAGGTCGGCTTCAAGATGCGCACCCGACGGCGCCGAGGCGCAGCCGCCCCACGGTGGGTTGCTGGGCTCATCGCACGGTCGGCGAGCGCGGCCACGCTGCGCCGGACCGATCTCGCCGAACTCTTCCTTGGTGGGCAACCAAGGTTCGACGACGTGACCGACATGAATCGGCGCCCCGACGAGGGCGCCACAGAGGGAACACGGAGGCCAAGACGTCAAGGATGACAGAAACAGGAAAACCGCCAGTACAGTTCGGTATCCGACTGCCCGTGGCGGGGCCGCTCGCGAGCCCCGATGCCATAACGCGCGTCGCTCGCGAGGCTGAAAGACTTGGGTACGATGTCGTCTGGGTCAACGATTTCATCGCTTGGACCACGTACCAAAACAGCACGCACGTCTCAAGCGGGTCGCTTGAGGCTGTCGAGAACGCCGGGCCCGACGCGGAGCCAACGTATTTCGAATCGCTCACAACCCTTAGTTATGTGGCGGGGGTGACGGACGCGATAAAGCTTGGGATAGCAGTCCTGTGTCTGCCCTTCCGTAATCCGATCATTGCCGCAAAGCAGGTCGCCAATGTGGATGTCCTCAGTGGTGGCCGCATGATCCTTGGGATCGGCGTTGGTGCGGCAAAATCCACCCACAACGTTGACTTCGAGGTTCTCGGAGTCTCGCGGGTTGACAAGTACGACAAGACCAAGGATTACCTCCGCGCGATGATCGAAATCTGGACGAGTCCCAAGCCTGCATACGAGGGTCCGTTCATCTCGTTTCCAGAGACAGAGTTCGCTCCGAAGCCGGCGCAGAAGCCATACCCGCCCATCTGGTTTGGCGGGGGCGGCGACAAGTCGGTCGAGCTGTGCGCTGAGTTCGGCAGCGGATGGCTTCCACCGTGGGTGGTCCCCGATGAATACCCGGGTCGCATTGCAAGCCTCCAGGAAGCGGCCGCGCGGTATGGCCGTGACGGTGTGACCTTCGACATTGGCACAGAGGTCTACGTCTGCATCGCGAATGAGTCATCCGCCGCCTCGGCGAGTGCCGCCAAGACTGTCGGTGTGCTTCCAGAGGGCTTCAATGCAGCTGCCACCGCTGCGGCGGTTGAAGCGGCGGGGCTCATCGGGTCACCCGAGGAGATCGTCGACAAGCTTGGGCGATACGTAGAGGCGGGGGTACGGTGCTACGAGATGAAATTCATCTACCACACCATTGACGATTACGTTGAGCAGATGCAGATGTTTGCCGAACGCGTCATTTCAACCCAACACTAGAACTGCACAGATAATTAGGAGAACCGAGCACGATGTCACAAGCAGTCGACACACGCATTGTGGGTGGAACGGTTCATACACCATCCGGACCACTCGAAGCCGATGTTCTGATCACCGGCGAAAAGATCAGCGGTATCGTCGCCCGCGAGGACCCGACCGTCGCGGCCAACACTATCAACGCCAGCGGATTGCAGGTGATCCCGGGCTTGGTGGACACGCACGCGCACGCGCGTACTCCGGGTCTGGAATACAAAGAGGACTTCTACACGGTCTCGCAGGCGTGCGCCGTGGGCGGAATCACCACCTACACCGACATGCCGAACGTCGATCCGCCAACCGACACGTTGGAACTGTTCGAGCAGAAGCGTGAGATCGCGAACCGGGACTCGGTGGTGGATTGGGGCCATCTCTGCTCGCCGAACAAGTTCGACGAGATACCGAAGATGGCTGCGGCCGGAGTCACCGGTTTCAAGATCTTCCAGGTCAGCGGGGGATACCCTCACGACCCCCGCATCGCCATGGGCGAATCCGAGCGGGTCTATGAAGCATTCCAGCGCATTGCTGACACGGGTTTGCACTGCAGCGTTCATCCCTTCAATCAACCACTCATGGACGTGATGACGCGTCAGGCCATGGATGCTGGTCTGCCCCACGATCAGCACACGTTTTCCGAGATCTACACCAACGAGATCATCTGGAGTTCTGGCGTCGCCGTCCTCCTTGAGCTGGCACGGGTCACCGGGGCCCGTCTGCACGTGCTGCACACGCATGCTGCGGCGAGCCTCCGGTTGATCAAGGAGGCAAAGGCACGCGGTCAGCGCGTCACCGCAACCGTGGATCCGAAGTACTATCACCTCACGTCGGCAGACGTCGAAAAGCAGGGCCCGCGCGCGGCGCCGGGCGGCATCGTTACCGAGCAGCCTGACCGCATGAGGACCATCTGGGAGTCCCTCAACGACGGCACGCTGGACATGATCGATAGCGACCACGCGCCCCACACGATTGAAGATCTCGCGCGATACACCGCTGATCCATGGACCGGCCCATTCGGCAGCCCTCAGTATGAGTACATGTTGTCGCTTGCGTTGACGGACGTCCACGATGGACGGTTCACGCTCAAGCGGTTAATCCAGCTGATGTCTGAGAACGCTGCGCGGCTTATCGGTCAGTATCCGACGAAGGGTGCTATCCAGGTTGGGTCAGATGCCGACCTCGTTCTTGTCGACCTTGACAAGGAGGTTGTGCCTTCGGACGAGAAGACGTACAGCAAGGTCGGTTGGACCCCTTACGTGGACTGGAAGTTCATCGGCGGCCCGGTTCTCACCATGCTGAGAGGAACCGTGGTCGCCAAGGACGGCAAGGTGACCGGTGAACGAGGTTTCGGCCGCTACATCAAGGGGACGCCGCAACAAGCTATGCCGCTGACCGGCGAGCGCGCCCCCGGCCTTATGTTCGAGCCGCGGTAGTCGTTCTGTTCATAGGGCGCGCCAGCGCTGGCTGGCGCGCCTCATGTCCTCATCCTGATGGAGGGTGCCATGGATGCCGCTGAACTTGCCGTGGCTGGCTCGGCTCTGCGTGCACGCGTCAACGCATATCGCCCGTATCTCGAGTCACTCTTGGAAAAGCTCGTGCGGACCGAGAGCCACGCTTCGCAACCCGATGGTGTCAATACCGTTGGCTCGTTGATTGCGGAACCGTTGGAGCAAGCCGGCTTCACTACTGAGCGCATGGGACCTAGACCGAGTGACGAGCCTCCCGGATGGCTGGCCGATCTAATGCTGCCCGGGCGCGCTTATAGCAGCGTCGGCGACGTCTGGCAGCTGCATCGCGACGGCGCCGACTGCCGGGTGCTCATCCTGGGCGACCTCGACACCGCCTTCCTGCCCGGTTGCTCGGAGACATTCGCATATCGGACCGAAGGCGACGCCGCTTTTGGCCCAGGCGTGGCTGATGCGAAGGGCGGGCTCGTGGTGCTGGTCGGCGCCATCCGGCTGTTGCAGGATCGCCAGGCCCCGTTGCCCACGATCACGGTGGTGCTGTCGCCTGACGAGCAGGCGGGAAGCCTTCGATCGCGCCCTGTGATTGAGCGGGCTGCCGCCGTCAACTCTGTCTGCTTGTGCCTGGAATGCGCCCGCGAAGGAGGCAACCTGATGGGCTCCAGGTCATGCTGCGGAGTCGCGAGGATAACCGTGATCGGCCGCGAGGCGCACGCCGGCACTCAGCGGCAGGCCGGGCTGAGTGCGATCTCAGGCTTTGCCAAATTGGTTGACCCCCTGGAGCTGATCACTGACGCATCGTGCGGTCGGTTCGTGACGGTGACGCAGGTTTCAGGTGGCTGGCGACGGAGTCTTGTTCCCGGAGAGTGCTCGTTCACCCTCGATCTGCGCCTGAGGGATTCCGCCGACTGGGACGAGCTCGAGAGCAGCCTCCGAGCGGTTGTGCGCGACCACGCCGAAGCGCGTGGCTTGGTTGTTCACATACGGTTGGCGCAGCACCGGCCAAGTGTGCTGCAGACCTCGGCAGCTGAGTCGCTGATCGCGACCGTTGCGAGCGCGAGCAGGAGTCTCGGCATCACACTTAACGTCATCTCTTCAAACGCCGCGGGCAGTTCGGCGTTTGTCGGGCACACTCCCATGCTCGACGGCATGGGGCCACCCGGCGGCAATCTCATGACGTTGGACGAGCAGATTTCGCTGAGTGGCCTCACCGAACGCGCTTGTCTGCTCGCCCTGACCCTGCTGTCGCTCGGCAGTAGTAGCTGATATCCACTTCGATTGTGAGAAGGCCCCAAACACGATGACCGCACGCATCACCTTCCTGCCCCGAAGCCCGGGCACTGGCATCCTGGGAATTGGACGACGCACTTCGGTCAGGAGACGTGTGTGAACCTGCGTTCGCCAGCTCAGTTGTGCCGCGCCTCCGCTGAATGACGACGCGGCCCGCGGCTTTCAGCGGCGGAAGTCGCCAGGCCCGCCACGCCAACGTCCGCCCTCTTCGTTTGGCTACTTTCGTCAGCGCGCTGGATCGGTTCTCGGTCGCGCCGATGCTGGTGGCCATTGCCCGTGACCTCCACGTCTCGTTGGCCGACGCGACGGCGGCGGCCAGCGTGTACTTTCTGTGCTACGGGCTCAGTCAGTTGGGTTGGGGGGCGGCGAGCGACCGCTTTGGCCGTGTTCGCACCCTACGCTTCACCCTGCTCTTGGGCGCCGCGGCAGGGATTGCCTCGGCAGCCGCGCCCACGCTGCTGATCCTGACCGTCGCTCGCGCACTCGCCGGAGTGGGCTTTGCGCCGGCTACCCCAGGCAGCATCGTCTATATCGGTGACACCGTACCGCCGCACGAGCGACACGGTCCCCTGAATCAGCTCGTGGCAGCCAACGCACTGGGGATGGCATCCGCAATCGTCGGTGGGGGTTTGGCGGCCGCATTCCTTTCTTGGCGCGTTGCGTTCGCCGTGCCGGCAATCTTCGCCGTCTGGCTTGCCATCGGCTTTGGCAGACTTCCTGAGCCGCCGCGGCAAGGGCTTCGCAAAGGCCCGCTGCGGCAGATAGGGATCGTACTTCGGCACCCATGGGCGCTCCTCGTAATGGGTTTGGCCTTCGGTGAAGGGGCGGTGGTGCTTGGGATGCTCACCTTCCTGGCGGCGGCGCTTGAAACCTCCGGGGTGGGCGCGGCCCTGGCGGGTGCGGTGGTGGCCCCGTTTGGGTTATCCGTGCTTGCTGCGTCTCGGGCGTCGGGCCATGCGGCGCGACGGTGGCGGATGTCTACGGTGATGGGTCTCGGAGCAGGAGGATACGCACTTGCCTATTACCTCATCTCATTTGCGCAACCTGTGGTCGGAGTTCTCGCCTGTGCACTTGTGCTCGGGGGAAGCTGGGCGCTCATGCACCCCCTTCTTCAGTCCTGGGCAACCGATGTCGTGCCGAAGGCGCGCGCCTCCGCCGTGTCGCTCTTCTCGATGTCTCTCTTTCTAGGCAGCGCGGTATCGGCGGCGGTCGTAGCACCATGGGCTGGAGCGCACCGCTTCAACACAATTTTCCTGGGCACAGCCTTGTTCGCAACCGTCCTGGCCATTGTCGCCGTGACTGGCCGGCATGCCTACGCCGGTGATTAAGAAGAGGAGTGCCACTGTGAACCGCATTCATCATTGGGTCGGCGGTAGCGAGCTCGTCGGGACTTCGGGCCGGGAATCTCCCGTCTACACCCCAGCGACAGGCAAGCAGACCGCGATCGTGGAGCCAGCCAAGCGCAGAAGCTTGCTGCCGCGCGAGACCCAACATCGGGCAAGGTCGTCGGGCCCACGTGCGAGTGACCCTTCGGCGGTGTGGCCAATGGCGTCGTCTAAGCGTCCGCCAGCGGCTCCTTGCCCGGAGACGGAAAGGCATTGCTCACGCCGGCGGTCCCATACCGCAACCTTTTTGTCCTTTCGTGTGAGAGAGAAGCAGGCGTGGCGTCACGGGGCCCGTGACGTGAGGCGACATTTTGGACTCAGCTAACGGGCGCTTGTCTCGGGCTTCTTCCTTTGATGAGGGCCAGCACAAAATCCGGGTTCAGCGGAAGCGCCAGTGAGGCTCCTGACATCCGCAACGCGTCTGCGACCGCGCTCGCAACTGCCGCCGTCGAGCCTATCGTGCCCCCTTCGCCGACACCTTTGGTGCCCAGTTCGTGCATGGTCGCCGGAGTGACGAGGTGCTTGATCTTCAGCTCTGGTATCTCCGCCGCCGTCGGCAACAGGTAATCCATGAAGCTGCCGCTGATCAGCTGTCCTTCAGCTCCGTAACGGATCTCCTCAAAGAGTGCGGCGCCGATGCCCTGCGCAACTCCGCCCTGGATTTGGCCGTCAACGATCATCGGATTGATGACGGTGCCGCAATCCTCGGCGACGACGTAACGAAGGATCTCCACGGCCCCCGTGCCGGGGTCAACCTCGACCAGGCAGACGTGCGTCGCATACGGGTGGGCGGCCTGCGGCGGGTCGTATGACAAGAGTACGTCGAGGCGATAGCCCCCATTCACCGCCGGTTGTGCACTCCCGAGATCAGCGAGCGTCAGAGCGCTTGCGCTCCCGTCGACGGTGATTGTGTTGCCAGCTAACCCGAGCCGCTCCGTCGGTTCGTCAAGCCGATATGACGCCGCCTTCAAGATCTGTTCGCGCAGACGCTTCGCAGCGCGATATGCGCTTGTGGCTCCGCTCACCGAGCTCCGGCTCTGGTATGAGCCGGTTCCGACCGGGACCAGCGAGGTGTCGGTCTGCTCCACCGTCACCATGCCGAGGTCAACCCCCAAGCCTGCCGCCACTACCTGACCGATGGTGGTTTGGCTTCCCTGACCGATGGCGGGGCAACTACTCTGAACGCGGATGGAGCCGTCTGGATTGAGCCAGACATAGGCAGTATCGATGCCCGAGATGCCGATCATCCCGCGCTTGGCGAAGGTCACCGATCCGGCAGCCGTGAACTCGACGTACGAACCAAGACCAATACCCAGCAGTCGCCCTTGGTCGCGGCCCTTCTGTTGCTCGATGCGGGCCGCTGTGTAATCGAACATCAGAAGCGCGGCTTCGAGAGTCTCGCTGTAGTCGCCGGACTCATACGGATGGCCGGTGACGGAAAGGTACGGCATCTTGTCCGCCGGCACGAAATTCCGGCGCCGCACCTCGGCTGGATCAATGTTCAGGCGATCGCCGATCAGATCCATGAGCCGCTCGTGTACGAGGACGGCCGTGACCATCCCGACACCCCGATAGGGGCCAGCTGGGACTCGGTTGGAAGCCACAGCATACGTGTCGTACTCGTATGCGCGAACGTCATATGGCCCGGTGATGAGGCCTGCAGTCGTCATGGGGTCGAGCAGGGGACCGTGAGGCCGAATGCCATATGCGCCCACGTTCGAATAGACCTTGGCGCGGAGCCCGAGGACGCGACCGTCACTGCGCACTGCTGCGCTGACGCGTACCTTTTGGTCTCGCGCATGATTGCCTGCTTGAAGATTCTCCCAGCGGTCTTCGACCCACTTCACCGGGGCGTTCAGACGCATCGCAATCCAGGCGAGGAGAACCTCCTCCGGGTAGACGTGTGCTTTTCCGCCAAATCCGCCCCCGATGTCGGGCGCGACCACGCGCACCGCTGCGAGATCAAGGCCGCAGCACTCCGCGATAGCCTCGGCGACCAAGTAGGGGGCCTGGGTCGAACTCCATTCGACGACGCCCTGGCCGTCCGGCGCCGCGAGGGCACCTCGGCATTCGATCGGCGACGGCGCGACTCGGGGATGCACGGTCTCGCTCTCGATGACGACGTCGGCCTCTGCGAACGCGCGGTCTAGGTCACCAAGAACCTGGTGCCCGTGGAAATAGATGTTGTCTGGGACGTTGTCATGAACGAGCGCCGCACCTTCCGCCATCGCGTCATCGATGGTGCTGACCATCGGGAGCTGTTGCATGTCGATGCTGACAAGATCCGCCGCGTCCTCCGCCCGGTAGCGACTGTCCGCCACCACCGCGGCGAGCACCTCACCGACAAAGCGCGCTCGGTCGCGCGCAATCAGCCAACGATCCGGTGCGATCGCCCCCGGCGTGGTGATGTGCACTCGAAAGGCCTGAGCAAGTCCCTCGAGATCGGGCCCGGAAAATACCGCTACGACGCCTGGTGCTTGACGAGCGAGTTCAAGGTCCCAGCGATCGATGCGGGCGTGAGCCAATGGGCTTCGGACCAGGGCAACGTGAAGGAGCCCCGCAGGGTGGAGATCGTCGAGGAACC
Organism: Candidatus Dormibacteria bacterium; assembly: GCA_044450385.1. Taxonomy (GTDB): domain Bacteria; phylum Chloroflexota; class Dormibacteria; order Aeolococcales; family Aeolococcaceae; genus Palsa-851. The sequence goes on along the minus strand of JBIOIZ010000061.1, from coordinate 852 downwards.
GTGCTCGGCCGCGCAATAGGGCCGTATCCTCGACACGAGGGACGCTATGCCCAATTGGGCCATTAGGCTGCGAGCTCACTTGGGTGCCCTCCTGTCCCGGTCCCAACGACCCGCAAATTGACGGACCATCTCCTGGTAGCCGGCAGCTCTCGGCGATGCGAGCGCGCAAGGCGTCATCATCTGACGCGACCTCAGGCATCTAAGCTGCCACCGACAGTAGCCGGCCATCACATCTATCGGCCTGCGGGACACAACCCACATTGTGCCGGGACCGACAGGCGCGATGCGTCCGGCGATGGCGAAGTCGTTCCTCACCGCAAACCATAAGGCCGATACGTACCGCATCGGCCTTATGGTTACTGTTGCTCGCACGCCTCCGTAACCGCTCGATGAGTGGCCCTGCGTTCGAAGCGGCACCGAGCGCACGACCGCGCCCGTGCCCTTGTGGGTGGTCATGCTCGATCTGACGGCTGCCTTACCAGAGCGCATGTACGCTCGGAGCAGCTCAAGGTCGCCGGCGGATGTGCATCACTCGTATTATGTATACGCCATCCGTTCGGCCGTGTAAACTATCCACCCGTGAAGCCAGCTGCCTTCGAATACGATGACCCGACGACGGTTGACGAGACCTTGGAGCTTCTCGACAAATATGGCGACGATTGCAAGATCCTGGCGGGTGGCCAGAGCCTCGTCCCCATGATGAACTTCAGACTTGCCAAGCCCACCCGGCTTATCGACATTAATCGCGTTGACTCTCTAGCGCACATCGGCCGAGATGGCGACAGCCTGACGATCGGCGCGTTGACACGTCATGCGACCGTCGAGCATTCCCCCGAAGTCGCGACGATTTCA
>JBIOIZ010000060.1:0-18239 GCA_044450385.1 Candidatus Dormibacteria bacterium | reverse complement strand
TCGACCCAGCTGCCAGAGGCGAAAGACCTAGCTCTGGTGGCCTATCGGACTAGGTAGAACGTCGCCACCGATAGTTCGTGTTCCCTCGTGCCACTCCGCTCGACGCCGAGCGCGACCATTGTGCACAGCATTGCCACACGCTTCGCCTGCACGCTCAGCGGGCGCCAAGCTAGGTGGCCTGCGAGCCTGCACGACGAACCATGCGTACGCGGAGATCACAGGACCACAGGCTGAGATCGTCGCACCACATCGCAATAGACCGTGTTCCCACTCAATGCCTGGCATCGTCTCCGGCGGCGGCGGCGACAGCCATCGGGCCACTGAGCCACCACGTAGGCGGCACGGCATGGGCAAGGGCGTCAGCCGATAGCCGCACTACGTGGTCGATTGGTGCTGTCACCGACGACTTCCATCGACACAGCACGCTATCTTCAGTCAGGGCACCAGCAGCCACTCGGTCTTCACCATAGGCAAAGAGCTGATCCCATCGTCTGCGTCGCTCCGCGTACTGGCGGAACGCTTCTCGCCAAAGTTCGCTGCGCGTCCGGCCCTCCTGGTGCGCCAGGCGGTCGACTTCGACCGCGAGCTCTGGCGGGAGCGAGATGGTCACAGTCCCAGTCGTGCGCATGAGCTAGCGATAACACGAAGGCTTACCCGGCGACAGTATGGAGGCCATCTTCTAGCGTGCCGTACTGTCAGCTTGGTGCTCCGGTCTCGCGCTGTGGGCGAAGGCCCGTTGACTAAGCCGACGGGAGAAGTGCACGATCGCGACTCCGCTCATCCTCCCTGAAACGCTGCCCTCTCGGAACGGTGGAACCGCTTTCCACAGCGCCGCTGGTGGTCGTCATGCTTCACAATCGTCCGGGCTCGGCTTCGCCATCGGCGCGCCACTGATTGTCGCGACCGTGCTAACCGCATCACTCCCAACGGTCGCTCGCGCGACGCACGGCGGCGCCGCCTGTTGCTCCTAAGCGCTCACTCAGGCAGCGCATTGCGGGCTCGCTCCATGAAGGTCCGCTCGGCTGGGTTTGTGGTGAGCGCGAGGGCCGCGTCGAATGCGCTCCTCGCATCCTCGTTGCGCGAGACCCTGCTGAGCAGCTCCGCTCGCACGGCGTGGAACAGGTAGTAGTCACGAAGGTCCAGGGTCTCGACGACCGCAAGCGCATCTGACGCTCCCCTGACCTCGGCGAGTGCGACGGCGCGGTTGAGCTCGACGACCTGGGTCGGTGTGAATGCGAGCAACTGGTCATACAGCTGCAGGATCTGTCGCCAATCAGTTGCGGCCGCGGTCGGTACATCGCTGTGCACCGCGTTGATCGCCGCCTGGATCTGGTACGGACCTGGCTGATTGCGGCGCAGGCAGTCGCGCACGATCGACTGGCCCTCCGCGATGAGCGCGCGATCCCACAGCGCGCGGTCCTGATCCGCGAGCAGAACGAGATCCCCGCTGTTGGTGGTCCGCGCGTGCCGTCGCGAATCGATGAGCAACATCAACGCCAGGAGCCCGAGTACCTCCGGTTCGTCGGGCATCAGTTCTGCGAGGAGCCGTCCCAAGCGGAGCGCTTCTGCGCACAGATCGCCACGTGCGAGATGCTGACCGGTGCTCGACACGTATCCTTCGTTGAAGATCAGGTAGATCACCGCGAGCACCGGCCGCAACCGGTCGGGAAGCTCCACGGAATCCGGCACCCGGTACGGGATGCGCGCATCACGGATTTTGCTCTTGGCGCGAGCGAGTCGCTGCGCCATGGTCGCCTCGGGGACGATGAACGCGCGGGCGATTTCCGGCGTCGACAACCCGCCGAGCAGCCGGAGCGTCAGTGCCACCTGGACGTTGGTCGCAAGCGCCGGGTGGCAGCACGTGAAGATCAGGCGCAGGCGATCGTCACGCACCGGTCCTTCCTCGATCGGCTGGCCTTCGGCTTGGAGCAGCGCCGCCCTGGCGTGACGATCCTCGCGGGCGGTGTCGCTGCGCAGGCGATCGATCGCCCGCCGCCTCGCGGTGGTGATGATCCACCCCGCAGGGCTAGGAGGCAGTCCGGTGTCAGGCCACCGCTGCACGGCAACGGTGAACGCGTCCTGGACCGCCTCCTCGGCGATGTCGATGTCTCCGAAGGATCGGACCAGCACCGCGACGGCGCGGCCGTACTGCTCGCGGAAGACATCGTCGATCTCCGAATCGCTCACTGGCCCCATCGCTGGATCAGGCGCCCGGCTCTTCCTGGAACGGGCGCACCTCGACCGCGCCGGCGCACGCCCGGGTCGCCTTCGCGGCCCATACCAGCGCGGCATCGAGATCGTCCGCCTGGATGATCCAGAACCCACCGATATGCTCTTTGCCCTCGGCAAAGGGTCCATCAGTGGTGAGCACGGCGCCGTCCTTCACCCGCAACACCGAGGCGGTGCTTTCGGGGTGGAGACCCCCGGCAAAGACCCAGGCGCCGGCCGACTGGAGTTCCGAGTTGAGCGCATCGACGTCCTGGAAGATGGTTTGCATCTCCTCTGGCGAAGGGGTCGGATCGCCGTCGACGTGGTAGACACTGAGCAGATACTGCTTCACGGTGGTTTCTCCTCGGCAATGATCTTGCCGTTGGCTTCGGTCTGGCCGGCTTCGCGCGGCCCTTCACCTCCTATACGGAGCCCAGCAGCGTAAATCGACAGCCCGCGCGCGGTGCTAGATGTTCGCTGGCTCGCGCCGTGGGACAGTGCGTTCGCACCCGGCCCGTCAGGGGTCGCCGCCACGGGGGCCTGCGCGCTCAGAGTCATGCTTGGGAGGTGCGGCATGCGACTGAGGAAGACCTCGATCGGGTGGAGCCACTCCTGGCAGAGCCGGCGACGAGGAGCAGGCCGATCTTTCTCTCGCGAGTGCGCCGAGCGCTTGCCGACGAGCGTAGACACCTCTGCCTCGGGATGCCGGTCGGCCGGTGGCCCCGCCCAATCGCTGGCTCGCTCGAGACGACGGCATAACGCGGGCCTCGTCGCCTAATCACCGACGTTGCGAGAACTCCACCGAATTCACACCCGTGCCTGGGACTTGACCCGACGGCGGGCCAGCGACTTCATCCCGACCTCACTCCTTCTATGGACTGCTCTGGGAGATTGACGGATCTGGCGTGTGCATCAGTCTCGTTCTTAATAGCGCTGAGAGCTTGCGCCAACGCGTTCGTGGACGGCGTGTCCGAACGCTTCGGTGCCGTTTCCGGCTTCGCGGATGAGCCGGCGGACGAGATGGTCGCGTTAGCGACAGCCACGTAGGCGTCCGCTACGCGCTTGCCGCGCTCGATGCAGAGGACCGGCTTCTGGTGCGCGATCTGCCACGAGTTGTGCGGTTGAGCCCCGTGTGGCGGGTTGCTACGTATGGTGGAAGTCGCATGTACGTGGTCGAATTCGTGTTCGCCGTCGGGTGGGCAGCGTTCTGGACCTACTGGCTCGTGGCAGCCTTCTCCATGAAGAGGGGGCACCTCGCCTGGTTCCGCGAGCTGCGGATCAGGGCGGTGATCCTCGCCCTTGCGATCCTCTTGTTCCGCGTGGGGGCCTTCCAAAATGACGGCCTCAACTCGGATCCGTGGCGCGCTGGCCTCGGGCTCGTCCTCTTCGCGCTCGGGCTGGGGTTCGCCATCTGGGCCCGCCTAAACATCGGGCGCAACTGGGGCACCCCGATGTCACAAAAGGATGACCCGGAGCTGGTGACCAGCGGCCCGTATCAACTGGTCCGCCACCCCATCTACTCAGGCATCCTGGTCGCTGGGGTCGGAACCGCCGTGGCGCTGAGCTGGGCGTGGCTGATCGCCGTGGCCCTGGCCGGGGTCTACTTCGTATATAGCGGGATCATCGAGGAGCGGAACATGACCGAGCAGTTCCCCGACAGCTACCCGGTGTACCGGCGCTCGACCAAGATGCTCGTGCCCTTCATCCTATGAAAGCTTGCGCCAACCTGCGCACACCGCGGCGGTCGCCGGGAGCGGACGACCAGTCCCGCCATCCGCGCCTCGCGGTACCGCCGCAGCCAGGTGTGCACGGTCTGCCGGCAGGTCCCATGTCGCATCGCCACGTCGGTGACGGCCGGCTGTATCAAGCATGAGGCGGATGCGCCGTACACCGTCAAGCATCTCTTGGGCCTGCGGTGTCAAGTATCTGCAGGACTTCTACACGGACGAGCGCGGTTAAAACTGTAAGCGCTATGCATGCGCTGGACTGCCACAATCTCTTGGTATGAGCAACGGGATCCGGCCCCAACCGTGGGGATTGATGCCTTTTGCAGGAAAGGTACTTATTCCCGGTTAGAGCACTACACCCCATCGCGCGCAGGCGCCCAACGCACCGCGCAATCCCTGCCGCGAACTCGACTTGCGCGTCCGTCGGGGAGACAGGACTCGAACCTGCGACCCCTGGTCCCCCAGACCAGTACTCTAACCATCTGAGCTACTCCCCGAGGCGCGCCTAGCGACTCTAACGCTCCGGGGGGCGAAGCCGAACAAGCGTCAGTCGTCGCTCTCGTCGCGGTGCCGGGTGACGATCCTGAGGCGCACGCCGGCGAAGCCAAAGGCGGCACGGATCCGGTTCTCGAGATACCGCTGATATGCGAAGTGCATCAACTCGGGATCGTTCACGAAGAGCACGATGGTCGGCACGGGGCTTCGCGCCTGGGTGGCGTACAGAATCTTGAGACGCCGCCCTTTGTGCGTTCGCGGTGGATGTTCGTCGAGTGCATTGCGGATCAGGTTGTTCAACGCGGGGGTCGGGATGTGCATTGCCCGCGCATCGGCGACCGCGAGCACAGCAGGCATCACCCGCTTCAGGTTGCGATGCTCGGTCGCCGACAGCGTCAGCACGGGCACGCCGGGGACGAACGAGAACGAGTCCTGCAGCTTCTTCAGGAATCCCGCGTCAACGCGGTCCTCGTGCTTCACGAGATCCCACTTGTTTGCGGCGACCACGAGCCCTGCACCCGCCTCCACCGCGTATCCGGCGATGTGCCGGTCCTGAGCGCTCGCGCCTTCGGATGCATCGATGACGAGCAGCCCGATGTCGCTGCGCTGCAACGCCCGCAACGAGCGCAGGAGGCTGTAGCGCTCGACGTTCTCGGTGACGATGCCGCGCCGGCGAATGCCTGCGGTATCCACGAGCCGGATCCTGCGACCGTCGAGCGAAACCACCGTGTCCACAACGTCGCGCGTGGTCCCCGCCACGGGCGAGACCAGGGCGCGCTCCGAGCCGACCAGCCCGTTGAGCAGCGAGGACTTACCGGTATTGGGGCGGCCGATGATCGCCACGCTCACCTCACCTGTGGCCGGCTCCGTCCCGGCTGCTCCATGCTCGGGAAGCTCGGCGACGAAGCGATCGAGCAGATCGCCGGTGTCGGTTCCCTGCAGCGCGGAGATCAGGACCGGGTCGCCGAGCCCCAGCCGGTACAGTTCGTCGGCTCGATATCGATCGACCTGACTGTCGGCCTTGTTGCCAACGAGGATGACCGGCCGCCCTCCCCGGCGGAGGGCTTGGGCAATCTCCTCGTCGAGCGCCGTCACGCCGTCGCGCACGTCCACCATGAAGCAGCACACGTCAGCCTCGGTGATCGCCATCTGCGCCTGCTCACGGGTGGCGCGCGTGAGCGCGGCGATGTCGGGGGCGGTGTCGCGCGGCAAGGGCACGTCGAGCCCCGCGGTGTCCACGACGGTGAATCGCTTCCCGCCCCACTCCACGACACCGTACAACCGGTCCCGAGTCAGCCCCGCGAAGGCATCGACGATTGCCCGGCGCGTGCCGGTGAGCCGGTTGAAGAGCGTCGACTTGCCGACGTTGGGACGCCCGACGATCGCAACCACGCCGACCGCCGGCGCGATGGGATCTCCGTCTTCGCGACGGCGCCGGCGAGTGGCGCCGGCCGGGCTCATTTCCCGCCGCCCGGGACCGGCGAGATGTCCAGCGAGATCTGCGCGAACGGCGTCCCTTCCTCCTCCAACGCGAAGGCGTTGACGTCCTCCGCACCGGCCTGGGTCGTCCGGCAGATGATGTAGACGTAGTCGAGCCACGCTCGGTCGGTGTCGAACTGCGAGGGCCGCGCAGGGTGGTCGGGATGGCTGTGCCAGATCCCCGCGACATCGAGTCCACGCGAACGCGCGTCCCGGTCGGCCTTCATGAAATCGACGGGATCGAGGTCGTAGCGATCCGCGCTGCGCTCCGTCCACATGTTCCGAGCCGACGTCACGTCGACGATGACCATGCGCGTGCCGTCGCGCCGGCCGAGGAGCACCCCGCATCCCTCGTTCGGGTATGCGGCCATGGCCAGGTCGCGAATGCGCTGCTCAGCGGCCGGGGCGACTGTCGCAAAACGCAGGTTCACCGGGCAGCCCGACGGTACAGTCCCGTGGAGAGATATCGATCACCGCCGTCGGGCAGCACGGTGACGATCACTCCGTGGCGGATCCGGCGCGCGACCTGACCGCAGGCCCAGAGTGCCGCTCCGCCGGAGTGGCCGGCGAGAATGCCTTCCGTTCGCGCCAACTCCCGCGCGAGGTCATAGGCGGCTTCGGTCTCGACACCCATGTCCTCATCGGCAAGTGACGGGTCGTAGATCCCGGGCACGATCGACGTCTCCATGTGCTTCAGCCCCTCGAGACCGTGCCACGGCTCGGCCGGTTGGACGCTGATGCAGCGCACCTCCGGATTCATCTTCTTGAGCCGCCGGCTCACACCCATGAACGTGCCGCTCGTCCCCAGTGCGGCGACGAAGTGGGTGACCATGCCGCGGGTCTGGTCCCAGATCTCGGCCCCGGTCCCGTCGAAGTGCGCGAGCCAGTTGGAGTCGTTGTTGTACTGGTCGGGCATGAAGAAGGCGTCCGGGTTTTCCTCATACATGGCACGAACCAGACGGATCGCACCATCACTTCCCTCGAGCGGATCGCTGTACTCGACCTCTGCGCCGTACGCGGTCACCAGCTGTCGCCGCTCCTCGCTGACATTGCCGGGCATGACCAGCCGGACGCGATATCCCTTGGCGGCGCCGATCATCGAGTACGCGATGCCCGTGTTCCCACTTGTGCTGTCCAGGATGATGCGGTCGCGTGTGAGCCGGCCCGACCGCTCCCCGTCCTCGATCATCCGGAGCGCGGGGCGATCCTTCACCGAGCCCCCGGGATTCAGAAACTCCGCCTTGGCGAACACCGAGACGTCCGGGCACTCGTCCTCGAACAAGCGGATGCGCAGCAGGGGAGTATTGCCGATGCGTTCGGTGATCGTCTCCCCCATCGCCCTCGGTACGAGCGTCAACGCCGGCTGCGCCGGTTGCTGTGGCGTGGTCACGCCGATCAGCTGGCCTCGGCTCCCTGCGCCACCCGGAATCCTGCAGACCCGCGCCGTTGATCGGCGATGACTGCGATGACGGCCTCGGGACGAACCAGGAACGGCCCGTCCTCACCCGGAAGCTCGACGAACCCCGAGGCCCCACCGGAAGCAGCGAGCTTGGCTGTGATCTCCTCCACGGTGAGCTTCACCGAGAGATCGCCGCCGTTGGCGAGGCGAACGTGTGCCATATGTCCCTCTAGAGTACCGGGTCAGCGCGCGCAGGGTCGGTTTTGAGCGTCAACCGGCGGACGCGGCGACGAGAGCGGCGGCGAACTCCGCCTTGAGGTCGTCGATGTGCTCGATGCCGACGCTGATCCGCACCAGACCATCGCCGATACCGAGTGCCGCGCGCTGCTGCGGGCTGAGCGCCCGATGTGACGTACTGGCCGGATAGCTGACCGTGGTCGCGACGTCGCCGAGACTCGGCGCCAGGCGAATCCCATCGAGCCCTCGGATGAACGCGTCGGCCGCGGTGCCGCCGCCACGCAGATCGATGCTGAGCATCGGGCCCCGCCCGCGAGGCAGCAGCCGCTCGGCAAGTGCTGCGTCCCGGGCCCCGCGACTTCCGGGGTAATACACCGCCTGAAGCTCGGTCCTGTCGGCGAAGAACGCGGCGAGCGCGGCGGCGTTCTCGCTGCAGCGCTCGAGCCGCAGCCCTGCGGTGCGAAGGCCGCGAAGTGCGAGCCACGCATCGAACGGAGAGAGCGTGCAGCCGAGCAGCCGGGCGTTGGAATCGAGCCAATCGCCGGCCGCGTGGCTGCTGTCGACGAGGAGGATGCCGCCGCTGACGTCGCTGTGTCCGGCGAGGTGCTTGGTGAGGCTGTGGAGCACCAGGTCCGCACCGTGCGCGAACGGCTGGAACAGGAATGGCGGCGTAAATGTGGAGTCGACGATGCATGCGGCCCCGGACTGATGCGCCGCGGCCGAGATCGCCGGGACGTCGATGAGGCCGATGAGCGGGTTGGTGATGACCTCGGTCACCACGGCGCTGACGTCGTCGCCGAGCACGCGGGCTACCAGGGCGCCATGGTCCTCCCCGTCTCCATCCGGCGGCAGGTCGACGGTTGCGATCCGCACGCCGAGATTGCCGAGGGGGCCGGCGAGGAGCGAATCGGTGCCTCCGTAGCACGGTCGCACCACGACGACTCGTGGGCGTGAAGGGGTCACCACGAGCGTGGTGGCGAGCAGCAGTGCCGCCTGCCCACTCGAGCTGACCCGTGCCACCGGCGCCGGCCGGCCCGGAACCGTCTCGAGCTCGATCATCGCCTCCTCGAGGCGCTGAGGGTTGCCCCCGCCGTAGCGGCGATATGCGTTGCGGCCCTCCATCGCCTCGTCCACCGAGGGCAGATCGGCATATGCCCGCACTGACGCAAGGCTCAGCGGTGCGATCAGGTCGGCGCCGTCGCCGGTGTCCCCGCGGCCGAGGCCAGCTCGTGCGGTCGAGGTCGATGGATCGACGCGCCTGCTCACGGTGCGGCCGGCTGGGGAACGGTGCGGTAGAACGGCGCCGTTCCCGCATATCGGGCTGCGTCGCCGAGCTCATGCTCGATGCGCAGGAGCCGGTTGTACTTCGCCACCCGCTCCGACCGCGACGGCGCCCCGGTTTTGATCTGGCCGGCATTGACAGCAACAGCGAGGTCGGCAATCGATGTGTCCTCGGTCTCGCCGCTGCGGTGGCTGATCACGCTCGAATAGTTGTGCTCGGTGGCCAGCGCGATGGTCGCGAGCGTCTCGGTCACGGTGCCGATCTGGTTGAGCTTGATGAGGATCGAGTTGGCGACACCGCGATCGATGCCGAGCTGCAGCCGCCGGGTGTTGGTGACAAAGATGTCATCCCCAACCAGCTGCACGCGCCCGCCGAGGCGCTCGGTGAGCAGCTTCCAGCCATCCCAGTCATCCTCCGCCATCCCGTCTTCGAGGGACACGATCGGATATCTCTCGACCCAGCTCTCCCAGCGGTCGACCAGGCCTGCCGGGTCGAGGGTGATCCCCTCGCCGCGGAGCTCGTAGTGCCCGTTCCTGTACAGCTCTGACGTTGCCGGGTCAAGGCCGATCGCGACGTCACGCCCCGGTGCGAAGCCGGCCGCGCCGATCGCCTCGAGGAGCAATTCCATGGCGGCCTCGTTGCGGTCGAGGTCCGGTGCGTATCCTCCCTCGTCGCCTTGCCCGGTGCCCAGGCCGCGAGCGTGCAGGATCGAGCGCAGCGCATGGAAGCACTCGGCGCCCGCTCGGAGCGCCTCGCGAAAGGTCGGCAGGCCGATCGGGAGCAGCATGAATTCCTGGAAGTCGACGCGGGTCTGCGCGTGCGCACCCCCGTTGAGCACGTTGAACTGCGGCACCGGGAGCACATGCGCCCCGTCACCGCCGAGGTGGCGGTAGAGGGGAACTCCGGCGGCGGCGGCGGCGGCGTTGCTCGACGCGAGGCTGACCGCGAGGATCGCGTTGGCTCCGAGCTTCGCTTTGTTCGGCGTGCCGTCGAGGTCGCACAGCTTCGTGTCGAGCGCTGCCTGGTCGAAGACGTCGAAACCGATCAGCTCAGGGCCGATCACCGCCTCCACGTTGCCGAGCGCTTTGAGCACCCCCTTGCCGCCGAAGCGCGCAGGGTCACCGTCGCGCAACTCGACGGCTTCGTGAATGCCGGTGCTCGCGCCACTCGGAACGCGAGCCCGGCCGACAGAGCCGTCATTGAGTGTCACCACGCATTCCAGCGTCGGGTTGCCGCGCGAGTCGAGGATCTCGAGCGCGGTGATCGCCTCGATCCTGCTCATGGAGTGCGCAACGCGACGGCGAGTTCGTCCCACAGGCGGCCCAGCACGCGGATGCCCTTGAAGTACATATCGAGGGTGAACTTCTCGTTGGGCGCGTGGATCTGATCGTCTGGCAGACCGAATCCCACCAGCACTGCCTGCAATCCCATCACACGTGCGAACGATTCGACCGGAGGTATCGAACCACCCTCTCGGGTCAGCGCCGGCGCGGTGCCGAAGACGCTCTCCATCGCGCGTGAGGCCGCTCGCACGGCCGGATGATCGATCGAAGTGACCACTGGCCTGCCCCCTCCCCTGGCCTCGGCGGTGACCGTGACACCGGCCGGGGCGGCGGCGAGAACGGCGTCGCGAACCAGTTCGGCGATTCGTTCGGGATTCTGGTTTGGTACCAGCCTGCAGGTGATCTTGGCTCCGGCGCTGGCCGGGATGATGGTCTTCTGGCCCGGGCCGGAGTAGCCGCCCCAGATTCCGTTGCACTCGAGCGTCGGGCGCGCCCACATGCGCTCGCGGTCCGTCCATCCCGCCTCGCCAATTGTGGCCGGCACGTCCCCTGCCTCAGCGCGGAACTCGTCGACGTCATACGGGACGCTGGCGAACAGCGCACGCTCCTCCGCCGACGGCTCACGCACGTCGTCGTAGAAGCCGGGAACGGTGACCCGGCGGGTCACGGGGTCATGCAGGGACGCAAGGATCTCGGCCAGTGCGGCGACCGGGTTGGCGACCGCGCCACCGAAACGACCCGAGTGGAGGTCGAGGGCGGGACCCTGAACATGCACCTCGACACCGGCAAGGCCACGCAAGCCCGTGCAGAGCGAGGGGATGCCCGGTGCGACGATCGACGTGTCCGACACCACCAGGATGTCGGCCCGGAGCCGTTCAGCCTCGGACGCGACGATCTCCTCGAAGTGGACGGACCCCGACTCCTCCTCGCCTTCAACGATCAGCTTGAGGTTGAGCGGAAGCTCGCCCCGGACCTCGAGCACCGACTCAACGGCCTTGAGATGCATCCACACCTGGCCCTTGTCGTCCACGGCGCCGCGGCCATAGAGGTTGCCATCGCGCACCTCCGGCTCGAACGGCGAGGTGCGCCATTCATCGAGCGGATCGACCGGCTGCACATCATGGTGTCCGTAGATGAGCGCGGTGGGCAGGCTCGGATCAACGATGCGCTCGGCATAGACGGCCGGGTGGCCGGCTGTTTCGATGATCTCGGCAAACTGGAACCCGGTCCTGCTTGCCGCCTCGGCAAGGTATTCGGCGTTGCGGCGGACATCCGCGGCATAGGCGGGATCGGCGGAGATGCTCGGAATGCGGAGGAACTCGATGAGCTCGTCCACGTGGCGCTGCTGGTTGGCTGCGCAGTACGCGTCCAGGTCGTTCTCAGGCATGCCGGAAGCCTAGTCCGGCGGCCACTGGGGCCGCATCCGTTGTAGCCTTCCGGGAGCGAACTCTCGTCGTTCCACTCCACGTCTCCCCAGGAGGTCGCCCGTCATGGCCGTTCGAGTCCTGCCCGCAGGGACCATCGGGATTCCCCTCAATCCCACACCCGCGCCCGAGCCCCCGCCGCTCGAACTCGAGGACGACGTCCCGACGCTCCACCTCGTGGGTCGCAGCGAGCAGCGCCTGGCCCAGGCGCTCTTCGAGACCGAGGCCGTTGACGAGCCGTACAGCCCGGACACCGTGCGTGCATTGCGCCTGCTCGCGATGGACAACCTTGTCGACATCATCCAGTTGCGGGAAGGCGTCCAGGAACGCGACGCGCAGATCGTGGCGCTCACCGGCGAGGTCGACATGTGGCGGGCCCGGGCGCTCGAAGAGCACGCTCATCGCGGCGTGGAGCAGCGCGAGGCGGTCCGCCGCGAACGCGAGCTGGTCACCATCCTGCACAGCGAATTGGTCCGCAACGAGATCCTGTCCGGCGAGCTGGCCTGGCGCCGCCTGCCCTGGTTCCGGCGCATCGGCCGGCACTGATCAATCAGGGAACGCTCGTCCCCGCCGCCGCTCTCGGGCGCACCTGCTCTTCGCTGATCTCCCAGAGCTTCTTTGCCAAGGCTGGATCCTGCGCCTGCCGGCTCGAGACCGCGAGCGCCCGGTCCTCGTAGTAGCCGCCCGTCTGCTTGGTCACGTCGGGGGAATCCGCGAGCCAGACCAGAGTCTGCGCTGCCTTCCGAGGACTGCGCGAGAAAGGCGCGATGATCGTCATCGCGATGCTCATAAGAGCACCGTTGTTGCGGTTGAAGCCAGTCGCCACCAGGCCTGGGTGGAAGGAGTACGCGGTCACGCCGGTTCCCTCGAGCCGCCGCGCCAGCTCGCGAGTGAAGATGATGTTGGCGAGCTTTGTCTCACCGTATCTGGTGAACCCGCGACCCTTCCATGAGCGCTCGGCGTTGAGATCGTCGAACGGGATGAGCTTTCCCTTATGGGCGTCCGAGGCGGTGGTGATGATCCGAGCCGGCGCCGAAGCTTTGAGCCGGTCGAGCAGCAGCGTGGTCAGCAGGAACGGCGCGAGATGGTTCAGCGCCCATGTGCGCTCGATGCCGTCCTCGGTGAGCTGCCGCGCCGTGAACGTCGCGCCCGCGTTGTTGATCAGGACGTCGACGCGCGGGTAGCGTTCGAGCACCTCGTTCGCCAGATCGCGTACCGACGCCTGCGAGGACAGGTCCGCGTGAAGCACGTCGACCTTTGATCCCCCCTCCCCTTCGATGCTTGTGGCGGCCTCCGCACCGCGAACGTCGTCGCGGGCGACGATCGCAAGCTGAGCCCCACGGCGCGCGAGAGCCTGCGCTGCGGCAAGCCCGATGCCGCGTGTCGCGCCCGTGATCAGGACGCGCTTGTCCCTCACGCCGGTCCATTCGGTCATCGCCGCAGAAGCCTAGCAGGGCGCTTGAGGGTCAACCAGTGTTGCTGGGAAAGGCGAGATTGACCCTGCCCGGGCCGGGTTCGGGCCAGCGTGACGTGACCACCTTGGTGCGCGTGTAGAAATGGATACCGTCCGGGCCATACATGTGGGTATCGCCGAACAGTGATGCCTTCCACCCACCAAAGCTGTAGTAGGCGACTGGAACCGGGATCGGGACGTTGACCCCGACCATGCCGACCTGAACCTCGAACTGAAACTTGCGCGCAGCGCCGCCATCGCGAGTGAAGATGGCCACGCCGTTTCCGTACTGGTTGTCATTAACCAGACGGATCGCTTCGTCGTACGTGTCAACTCGGACGACCGAGAGCACCGGTCCGAAGATCTCGTCGTCGTACACCTTGGAGCCGGGTTTGACCCGATCCACCAGCGACGGTCCGAGAAAGAACCCGTTGCCCAGAGGCGTGTTGCCGCGTCCATCGACCACGAGACGAGCGCCGCCCAAGGCCTGGTCGTCCAGGTAGCCGGCCACCTTGTCGCGATGTTCGCGGGTGACGAGCGGTCCCATCTCCGACGCCGGGTCGTCCCCCGCGCCGACCTTGACGGCGGGAATGCGCGCGGCGATCGCCTCGACCAGACGCTCGCCGATGTCACCGACCGCGACCACTGTTGAGATCGCCATGCAGCGCTCTCCCGCCGAGCCGTAGCCGGCCGACACGGCGGCGTCCGCCGCTGCATCGACGTCCGCGTCGGGCAGGACCACCATGTGATTCTTCGCGCCCCCCAGCGCCTGGACTCGTTTGCCGTTGCGGGTTCCGGTCTCATAGATGTGACGCGCGACCGGCGTGGATCCGACGAACGACAGCGCGGCTATCTCGGTGTGGTCGAGCAACCGGTCGACCGCCTCGCGCGCCCCCTGCACGACCGAGAACACGCCGTCGGGCAGTCCGGCCTGGCGCCATAGCTCCGCGAAGAACAGCGACGGTGACGGATCCTTCTCGCTGGGTTTGAGGATGAACGTATTGCCGCATGCGATCGCGTTGGCGAACATCCACATCGGCACCATCGCCGGGAAGTTGAACGGCGTGATGCCGGCAACCACGCCGAGCGGCTGCCGGATCGAGTACACGTCGACGCCGCGGGACGGCTGCTCCGAGAACCCGCCCTTGAGCAGGTGCGGCACACCGCACGCGAACTCGACGTTCTCGATGCCGCGAGCCACCTCACCCTTGGCATCCGAGAGCACCTTGCCGTGCTCCGACGTGATCAGCGCTGCGAGCTCGTCGCGATGCCTGTCGAGCAGATCCCGGAACGCAAACAGAATCGTCGTCCGCTGCGAAAGCGAGGCGGCGCGCCACTCCCGAAACGCGCCCGTAGCGGTTTCGACCGCGGCGTCGACCACGGCCGCGGTGGCGAGGTCGACGGCGCCGGTCTGTTCACCGGTGGCCGGGTTGTACACGGGGCCCTGCTTGCCTGAGGTTCCCGCAACGACCTGGCCGCCGATCCAGTGGCTGATCCGCTTCAAGCGGCCATCGTCGCATTGCGGAGGGTGCGCGCGGTGAGCACCTCCGCGAGGTGGCGCTTGTACTCGGCGGTTGCGCGGACGTCCCCGGTCGGGTCGATGTCCAACCCGCTCTGGGCCGAAGCGTCAGCGGCCGAAGCTCCACCGGCCAGCGCCTGCTCCACAGTTGCGCCTCTCCGTGGTGTCCGCGCCAGGTTCACATAGCCCACCCGCCACGACGAGCCGGTCTCCTGCACGGCAACGCCGGCGATCGCCCAGTCGTACAGCCGGCGGCGAAACTTCGTGTACGCGAAGCGCCCCGTCGAAACCGGGAAGCGAATGGCGGTCACCACCTCGTCGTACTCGAGCGAGGTGGTGAACATGTCCCGGTAGAAATCGCGCGCCAGGTGGCGCCGCTTGTTGGTCACGATCTCCGCGTCGAGCATCAGAGCGAGCGTGTTGTAGTCACCCGCCGCATCGCCATGCGCGATCACGCCTCCGATGGTCCCGAGATTGCGCACCTGGTTGTCGCCAATGTCGTTGGCCATCTCCACCAGGAGCGGCAGCGTCTCGCGCAGGGTCGCGTTGCGCTGGATGTCGACGTGACGCATCAGCGCACCGATCTCCACGGTGCCATTCTCGCGGCGAACCTCCTTGAGCCCGGGGACGCTCTGAATGTCCACGAGCGCGGTCGGATGACTGAGGCGAAGCCGCATCAGGGGAATGAGGCTCTGGCCACCGGCGATGATCTTCGCGTCAGCGCCGAATTTCTGCAACAGCGATTGCGCCTCATCCACTGAGCCCGGTCGTGCGTACTCGAATGCCGAGGTGATCATGCGCGTGCCTCCTGGAGCATCGACCAGAGGCGATCTGGACGCGCAGGCATCTCCACATGTTTGATACCGAAGGGCGAGAGCGCGTCGGTGATCGCGTTGATCACGGCGATGCTCGACGCGATGGTACCCGCCTCACCAATGCCCTTGACGCCCAACTCGTTGGTCGGGCTCGGCGTCACCGTTCGGTCGAGCTCGAAGTGCGGCATCTCCGCCATGGTCGGAACCATGTAGTCAAGCATGGTGCCGTTCAGCATCTGTCCGGTCTCGTCGTCGTACTGCACCTCCTCAAAGAGCGCTTGCGAGATCCCCTGCGCAATGCCCCCGTGCAGCTGTCCGTCGACCACCATGGGGTTGATCACGTTGCCGCAGTCGTCGACCGCAACGTAACGATCGATGGTCACCGCGCCCGTCTCCATATCGACTTCGACCGCGCAGATGTGGCAGCCGAACGGCCATACGAAGTTTGGGGGATCGAAGTATGAGACGGCCTCGAGCCCATGCTCCATTCCTTCCGGCAACCCCGCGCCGTATGAAGCAAATGCAAGCTCGGCAAGCACTTTCGCGTCGCCCGGGTTCCCCCGCACGAAGTAGCGCCCCTGGTCGACCACGATGTCGTCCTCGGACGCTTCGAATGCGTGCGCCGCGAGCTTCGTCGCCTTCTCCACGACCTTGTGGCACGACGCCATGATCGCCATGCCCCCGACTGCCAGGCTGCGAGACCCGTAGGTGCCGTAGCCGAATGGAGTGTCGCCGGTGTCCCCGTGGCGGATCTCGACCGACTCATACGGAACACCCAGAGTGTCGGCGACGATCTGCGCGAACGTCGTCTCGTGGCTCTGGCCATGCGAGTGGGTCCCGACCGACACAGTCACGGACCCCGTGGGATGGACGCGGACCACCGACGACTCGACGAGGGCGATCCCCGCAGCCGGCGCGGTCGCCGAGCTCGGGCCGAGACCGCAGATCTCGACGTAGGTGCTGAAGCCGATGCCCGTGTAGCGGCCCTTGGCTCGCAACTCCTCCTGGCGCTTGCGCAATGCCGGGTAGTCGACGTTCGCCATCGCGCGATCCATCGATTTCTCGTAGTCGCCGGAGTCGTAGACGAGGCCGAAGTTGTTGGTGTGTGGGAAGGACTTGATGAAGTTCTTGCGCCGGACCTCCGCCGGGTCCATGCCGAGCTCCGCTGCGACGAGGTCGACGATTCGCTCCACGAGGTGTGTCGCCTCGGGCCGCCCCGCGCCGCGATACGGGTCTGTCGACATGCGGTTGGTGAAGACTCCGATGCTCCTTGCGTGGATCGCCTTCCATTCGTAGCAACCGCCACCGAGCAGGCAGGCGACCACCTGGAAGGCGCTGAAAACGCCGTGGTACGCGCCGATGTCAAGCAGTTGCGTGAACTTGAGCCCGAGTAGCGTGCCGTCACGCTTGGCCGCCACTTCCACGTCGAAGATCTGCCCGCGTCCGTGTGTGGTCGCCTGCAGACTCTCGGTGCGATCCTCGATCCACTTCACCGGCCGTTCGGTGATCTTCGACGCCGCGGTGGCGAGGTATTCCTCGGGGTAGGGGCGGAGCTTGGCGCCGAATCCGCCGCCGACGTCATGGCTCACCACTCGGAACTGCGACTCGGGAACGCCGAGCGCACCCCCGACGAAGAGCCTGATGAAGTGCGGCACCTGGGTCGACGTCCAGAGCGTGCAGCGGTTGTCAAAGGGGATGTAGTCGGCGACGCACCCGCGCGTCTCCATCGCGGTGGGAAACACCCGTTGCTGACCGATGCGCTGCTTGAGCACCACCTCGGCCTCGGCGAAGGCCGCGTCGATGTCGCCGGCCGGGAACGGGGCATCCCAGCCGATATTGTCCGGGCGATCGCTCTTCACCAACGGGCTGCCCGGCTCCATCGCCCTCTCGAGGTCCATGACCGCTGGAAGCGGCTCGTAATCGACGACGACCAGTTGCGCGGCGTCGTCGGCGAAGTACCGGTCCTCGGCAATCACCACGGCGACCGGCTCACCTGCGTAGACGGCCTCCTCCGCTGCGATCGGGAACTGCTCGGGCACCTGCTTCTTGTCGGCAACAAACGAATTGGTCACCGGGAGCGGTCCGAGGATGACCGACTTGAAGTCGGCGGCGGTGAGCACCGCAACCACCCCCTTGGCCGCACGCGCGGCCGAGGTGTCGAGCGAACGTATGCGCGCGTGCGCGTGCGGGCTGCGCACCACCGACATGTGCGCCATGTTCACGAGGTTGACGTCGTCGATGAAGTTGCCGTGTCCGGTGATGAGCTTGGGATCCTCGCGACGCTGAATGCGAGCGCCGATCATGGAGGTGACAGCCATGGCTACCCCTCCACCGGGGCCGCGGCGGCTCCGACGAGGTTCGTCGACGGCTCAGCCGCCTCGCCGTTCATCGCTTTGGACGCCGAGCGCACCGCTTTCCTGATGTTCTCGTAGCCGGTGCAGCGGCAGAGGTTTCCTTCCAAGCCTCGCTCGATCTCGTCGTCGGTCGGCGACGGGTTCTGCTTCAGGAGGTACGCGGCGGCCATGATGAATCCCGGTGTGCAGAATCCGCACTGCAAGCCGTGCTCGTTCCAGAACGCCTGCTGTACCGGATGGAGGGTCCCATCCTCGGCCAGCCCTTCGATGGTGGTGACCTGCTTGCCATCCGCCTGGACGGTGAAGACGCTGCACGACTTCACCGCCTCGCCATCGACGAGGACCGTGCAGGCGCCGCATTGGCTCGTGTCACAAGCGATATGTGTTCCGGTGAGTCCGGCCACCTCGCGCAGGTAGTGCACGAGGAGCAGACGCGGCTCGACGTAATCCTCCCTCCGCCTTCCGTTGATGGTCAGGGCAACCTGCTGCGGCATGGAAATCCTCCCGGACGAAAGGAAAATGACGGCGGCCTCATGCTGGCACTCGCTCGGGGGAAGGGTCAAG
>JBIOIZ010000059.1:0-18303 GCA_044450385.1 Candidatus Dormibacteria bacterium | reverse complement strand
CTTAGAAACCCCGCGCCAAGTGGGTTGAATTGAACTTCTTCCTGTCGAGGCCGCGCGCGAAATTCGACTTAGAGTCAACCAATCTCATATGACCCAAACCGTTGCAAAACTTCGTCCTGGCGACCTTGTGGAAGTCAGGACGCCGGACGAACTCCTTCAGACACTGGATGCTGAAGGAACGCTGGACCAACTGCCATTCATGCCAGAAATGGTCGAGTTCTGCGGAAAGAGATTTCGGGTTTCCAAGAGAGTATTCAAGACCTGCTATTACGGCACACACGCTGGGTTAAGGAAATTCCGAACCGACGACGTGGTGCTCCTCCAAGACTTGCGCTGCTCTGGTGCGGAACACGATGGCTGCCAGAAGGCATGCGTGATCTTTTGGCGTGAAGCTTGGCTCCGCAGAGTCGAAGACACCGTCGCCACCTCCAGGGTTGACCCCGAAGACCGCGAGCGACTGCGTGCCCATCTCAAGACGAAGGTCGGCTTAACAACCTACTTCTGCCAAGCCAGCGAGATCCTGAAAGCAACTGGCGAAATGTCGAAGTGGGATCGGTTGGCGCAATGCTTCCGCGAAGTCCGGGTGGGCAACTGCAGTGCACTGGAAATGTCTCAGCGTGTTGGAAGGTGGTTGTTCTGGAGAACTCGTCGATTACTCTTGGGAGAGTATGCCCGCGGCAGCTGCAAAACGACGCCAGTCGAAAGCGTGAACCTGCAACCGGGTGAATGGGTTGAGGTCAAGCCGATGGAGGCGATCAACGAGACCTTGAACCAAGCTGGCTATAACCGTGGGCTGAATTTCCCCCCCGATATGCGCTTGCTTTGCGGCCAGCAGCAACGAGTGGAGCGCCGGATCGAGAAGATCATCGTGGACGGGACTGGAGAGATGCGGCAGCTTCGCAATACGGTATACCTCGAGGGTTCACACTGTGGATGCATTTACACCCTGGGTGGCTGTCCACGCGGCGAATTCTCCTATTGGCGGGAGATCTGGCTACAGCGGGCTCCGTCGGAACGCAGGCGCGAACGACCAGTAACCTCGCAAGAAAAGCCCGTGTTGATTCCTTGAAATAGTCGAGTATTTTTGTGGCTGAATAATAATGTTCAACGGGTCGGAAATACAAGTAAAGGTGAACACGCACCCGGCGTCGATAGGGCAGGCGAGCCTCTGGTTCCTGCGGCAGCTGATGCCGTACAAGTCGCCGTACAACATCGCCGTCCGGTTCCGCCTCTCGGGAGAGTTGGACGCGAACGCGGTGGTGGAGGCGTTGCGCGAGGTCGCGCGTCGCCATGAGAGCTGCCGGACGACGTTCGCCGTCGTCGATGGCAGCGTTGTCCAGATCATCCACGCCGACATGACGGCGGACGTTTCAATTGTCGACTTCTCAGCGACGGCCGATCCCGAGGAGCAAACGGAGCGGTTCGAATATTCCGTCGCCTCTGAGACCTTCGACCTCGAGCGGGGACCCCTGATCCGGGCGCGCGTGCTTCGCCTCGGCCCGCGCGATCACTCGCTGGTCGTGGTGATGGATCACATCGTCGCGGACGGGATGTCATTGGGCGTGATTTGGAAGGAGCTGGAGGCGCTCTACCCCGTTATGCGCGTCGGCGCTCCGTCGCCGCTGCCCCCACCCGCCAAGCAGTACCTGGCCTGCGTGGAGGCACAGAACCGGTGGCTTCAGACGCCAGCATTCGCGCGCCAGCTGGACTTCTGGAAGGAACACCTGGCCGGTGCCGCGCCCTGCGATCTGCCGACCGACCGGTCCCGCCCCCCGATCAAAAGCTACCGCGGCAACATGATCCACTCCCGGATCCCGCGAGTGCTGTGCGATCGAATCCGGACGCTCGCGGCCGCGGAGAACGCCTCGGTGTTCACGGTCATGCTCGCCGCGCTGGAGATCTTGCTCGCACGCATCTCCGGCCAGAGCGATATCACGATGCTCGTCCCCGTGGCCTGCCGCAACCGATTCAACGCGGAGGAAGTCATCGGGTACTTTGCCAACGTGATTGTCCTGCGCAACGACGTGCCGGACGATCTACCGTTCCATGACCTTCTCAAAAACGTTCGGAAAGAGGTCATGGCTGGTCTGATGCGCCAGGACGTCCCGTTCGAGCAGGTGATTGAGAAGATTCGGCCCGAGCGCAGCCTCAGCCGTGATCCGCTGTCCTCTGTGGGGTTCAGCTTTCTGCCGGCGCGGGGATCGAAGCTGGAGCTCCCCGGCGTGGACGCGACATATAGGGAGATCTCGAACGGCGGAACGAAGTTCGATCTGCATTTCTTCGTCGCCGAGGTCGCCGGAGAGCTGTCGCTCACCGCCGAATACAATTCCGACATCTTCGATCAGGCGAGAATTGAGCGCTTTCTCGAGCACAACCTCGTCTTGCTTGAGGCGATCGTCGCCGATCCGGGGGCGGCGGTCGCTGCGCTGCCCATCCTCTCGCCGTCGGAGCGACGGCGGCTGCTGGTCGACTACAACGCGACGGCGGCGGAGTATCCGCGCGCGACGATTCTGGACCTCGTGCGGACCACTGCGGTGCGCCTGCCGAACCGTGCTGCTGCGACGTTCGAAGCGACGACGCTCTCGTACGCGGAGCTCGAGCGACGGAGCAATCAGGTTGCCCGCTGCCTGCTTGCGCGCGGCGTGGCACCGGGCGCCCTCGTCGGCATCGCGGTCGAGCGTTCGCTTGGGATGCTCGTTGGATTGCTCGGTATTCTCAAGACGGGCGCCGCGTACGTCCCACTCGATCCGGCGTACCCCCGCGAGCGCCTCGCGTTCATAGCCGAGGACTCCGGTCTTCGTGGGCTGGTGACCGAAGAGATCCTCGCCGACATTGTTCCACATGAGACCGTGCTGCGCCTTGACGCCGATGCCGGAGAGATCGAGGCGCAGAGCGGCGCGCCGCTCGAATTCGCCGTCGACCCCGCGTCCATCGCCTACGTCATTTACACCTCGGGCTCGACGGGCAAGCCCAAGGGCGTACAGATCCCGCACCGGGCGCTCGTCAACTTCCTGGTGACGATGGCCCAACGACCGGGACTGAGCGAGTCCGATCGGCTGCTCGCCGTCACGAGCCTGTCGTTCGACATCGCAGGCCTCGAACTGTATCTGCCTCTGATCGTTGGCGCCCACATCGAGATCGCGAGTCGGGAGACCGTGACCGATGGCGCTGCGCTGCGCGCGCGCGTTGAGTCCGGTCAAGTTACCGTCTTGCAGGCGACGCCGTCGACCTTCCGCTTGATGATCGAAGCGGGATGGACGCGCTCGCCCAACCTCAGGATCCTCGTCGGGGGAGAGGCGACCTCTCGCGAGCTCGCCGACCATCTCCTCGATCGCGCCGCCGCCGTCTGGAACATGTACGGCCCGACTGAGACGACGATCTGGTCCACCATCCACCCCCTCCGCAAGGGCCAACCGATCCTCATCGGACGCCCGATCGCCAACACTCAGATTTATGTACTCGATCGGCACCTCCAGCCCCTCCCGATCGGGGCGGTCGGCGAGATCTTCATCGGCGGCGATGGCGTGGCGGTCGGTTACTTGAACCGGCCAGAGCTCACCAAGGAACGCTTCGTCACTAATCCCTTCGGCCCGGGTCGAATCTACCGCACCGGCGATCTCGGGCGATTCCACCCCGACGGAACGATCGAGTACCTAGGCCGCAACGACTTTCAAGTGAAGCTGCGTGGCTACCGCATCGAGCTGGGGGAGATCGAGGCCACCATCGCGTCGCACCCCGCCGTCTGCCAGACGGTGGTTGTCGCCCACGAGGTGGCGACAGGCGACCAGCGGCTCGTCGCCTACCTCACCGCGCGCGAGCACTCGCCCTCCCCGGACGACCTACGCGCGCACGTGCGCTCAAAGCTCCCCGAGTACATGGTCCCGGCCATGTTCATTGTGCTCGATGCGCTTCCGCTGACGGCAAACAACAAAATCGATCGCAAGGCGCTGCCCGTACCCGATGCCACCTCCGTTGCTGTAATGCTCCGCGATGACATTGCTCCGCGCACCAGCACCGAGCAGCGACTGGCTGCCGTCTTCGCCGAGGTGCTCAGGCTGCCAAGCGTGTCGCGCAATGACAACTTCTTCGATCTCGGCGGGCACTCTTTGCTCCTGCTGCAAATGCAATCCCGCTTGATGCGCAACTACGGGATTCAACTGAAGCTGCAGCAAGTCTTCCAAACCCCCACTGTGGCAGAACTGGCAGCCAGCGTCGGTGAACCGCCCGGAGACCTAGCCGTTGACACGTTGCAACAAGAAACCGGCACGCCGTGGCCTATGTCCCCCGCTGACTTTCTCGCCCTCCTGGAAAAACAACAGATCCGGCTCCAAGCGGAAAGTGGCCAGTTGCGGTTTATCGCCAAGTCCGGCGCCCTGCCCCCCGACCTTCGCGCGCAGATTATCGCGCGCAAGGAGGAGTTGCTCGCATTTCTCCAGAAGGCTTCGCTAGCACCGCCTGCGGCAACGGAGCAGCCAGTGATCCCCAAGGCTGATCGCGGCGTGCCCCTGCCTCTGTCATTCGCTCAAGAGAGGCTTTGGTTTCTTGACCAGTTCGACGGCCCCTCGGCCACCTACAACGTCTGTGAGGCCTGGCGCCTCCGGGGCTCGATCGACGTCGCGGCGCTCTCTCGCGCACTGGGTGCACTCGTCCTGCGACACGAAGCGCTGCGCACGACCTTCGCTGTAGCGAGTGGTACCCAGGAAGCCGTGCAGCAGATTCATGCCAGCATGGAAGTGCCCCTGGCACATACCGACTTGTCGGCCAGCACCGGCATTGACCGCTTGGGTGAAGCTCGCCGCCTCGCCAACCAAACGGCCGGCGAGCCCTTCGACTTGGCGCGCGGTCCACTACTGCGCGCGCATCTCGTGACCCTGGCGCCCGACGAACACGTCTTCGTATTAGTGGTTCATCACATCGTCTTTGATGGCTGGTCGGCTGACATTGTCTACCGCGAACTTGAGCAAATCTATGCCGCGTTTTGCCAGGGGAAGCAACCGGCGCTCACACCAAGCGAGATTCATTACGCGGACTACGCCGCTTGGGAGCGGTTGCATCTGACGGGCGAAAGCCTCAACGCGAGCCTGGCATTCTGGCGGCAATACCTTGACGGTGCCCCGGCTCAGCTTGATCTTCCGACGGATTTCACGCGCCCGCACTTGCAGAGCTATCGCGGGGATCAGACCCGCACCATGATCGACCCGAAAGTGGTGCAACAACTCCGAGACCTCGGTCGCTCGGAGCGAGCAACGCTCTATCACGTAGTCATGGCCGCTTGGAAAATCCTACTGCTGCGCTACTCAAATCAAACCGATCTGGTCGTCGGCACCTTCGTCTCCAACCGCCGACATGTTGAGGTGGAGTCAGTGGTCGGCTTGTTCGTCAACACCGTGGCCGTGCGCACCCGGCTTGTGGGGGACGTCAGCGTACGCCAAGCGGTGAGCCGCGTGAAGGATTCAACCATCGCCGCTCTCTCTCACAATGACATCCCCTTTGAGCAGCTCGTGCGGGCGTTCAATCCAAAACGCAACCTCGGAATCACGCCGATATTCCAGGTTTGCCTCTCGTTCCAGAGCAAGACCAGTGCCAGCCGGCGCTTCCATGACCTCGAACTGCAGTCCTGGCCCCTGCAACTGCAAACATCGAAGTTTGATCTGACACTTTGGTTCACCGACAGCCCTGACGGTCTGTGGGCATCGTTGGAGTATGCCACCGACCTTTTCACGCGCGAAACAGCGGAGCGCATGCTGGCCCATTTCGGCCGCATTCTCGAGGAAATGGCCGCGCGGCCCGACTCTTCGGTCGATCAGCTGCAGATGATCACGGAAGCCGAGCGCCGGCAGATGTTAATGGACTGGAACCGCACGGTGCGCGAGTACCCGCGCGAGCGCTGCGTGCACGATCTGTTTGAGGAGCAGGCGCGTCAACGGCCGGAGGCCGTCGCGTTGGTCTTTGGCGGACAGACCCTCACCTACGGGGAACTCAAGAGCCGGGCCGACGAGCTGGCGGCGCTGCTGCGAGTACTCGGTGTGGGCCCGGACGTGCTGGTCGGGCTCTGCGTCGAACGTTCATTCGACATGGTCGTGGGCATCCTCGGAATCCTAAAGGCCGGCGCGGCTTACGTACCAATCGATCCTGCGTATCCCGCCGATCGCATTGCCTTCGTACTCGAAGACTCGCGTGCGCCGGTGCTCCTCACCCAACGCCCGCTGCTCGCCTCGCTACCTTCGACCAACGCACATCCCGTACTGCTCGACGAACCACTGCCGGCCGTGGACCCTCGGGCAACGCTGGTGCCCACCGCCGCAGCCAGCGCTTCCAATCTCGCCTACGTTCTATACACCAGCGGCTCGACCGGCAAGCCGAAGGGCGTGCAGATCGAACACCGCGCGGTCGTCAACTTCCTGTATTCGATGCGCCGCGAACCGGGGCTCACGTCCGACGACGTACTGCTCGCGGTCACCACACTCTCGTTCGACATTGCCGGCCTCGAACTGCACCTGCCGCTCACCACTGGTGCCCGAGTAGTCATTGCGCCTTGGGAGGTAACGGCCGACGGAGAGGCCCTGCTGCGCGAGATCGACGCTCACGGCGTCACAATGCTGCAGGCTACGCCTGCCACCTGGCGCTTGATCCTGGCTGCCGGCTGGAAAGGTACGCCACGATTGAAGGCTTTGTGCGGCGGCGAAGCTATGCCGGCTGACCTTGCGTCGGAACTCATCCCGCGCTGCGCCGAGCTCTGGAACATGTACGGACCGACCGAGACCACCATCTGGTCGACGTTGTGCCGTATCACCGACGCCGACAACATCCACATCGGCCGGCCAATCGACAACACGGAGATATATATTCTCGATGCGTGCAACCAGCCGTTGCCAGTCGGGCTCCCGGGCGAACTGCTCATCGGGGGCGAGGGCCTCGCGCGCGGTTACCTCTACCGCCCCGAGCTGACAGCCGAGCGGTTTGTGGCCCATCCCTTCAAGCCCGGCGCCCGGCTTTACCGCACACTTGACCTCGCGCGATACCGCGCCGACGGCAACATCGACTGCCTCGGCCGCCTGGACTCCCAGGTCAAGATTCGCGGCTTCCGCATCGAATTGGGCGAGATCGAAGCGCAACTCGCCAGCCATCCAGGCGTCCAGCAGAACGTTGTCGTCGCGCGGGAGGACACACCCGGCGAAAAGCGCCTGGTCGCCTATGTCGCCCCATCGCAAGCCGCTACGCCTAGCATCGCCTCGCTGCGGGAACACCTGCATGGCATGCTGCCCGACTACATGGTGCCGGCCACGTTCGTACTGCTCGAATCGCTGCCGCTGACCCCCAACGGCAAGATCGATCGCAAGGCGCTGCCCGCACCCGATGCCACTTCCGTTGCTCTAATGCTCCGCGATAACATTGCTCCGCGCACCGATGGCGAACGGCGAATTGCCGCCATTTTCGAGAAGCTCTTGGGCGCCCCCGTCGCCTCCGTCAACGACAGCTTCTTCGATCTCGGCGGCCATTCGCTCCTGGCGGTAAAGCTCATGCTGTCGATAGAGCGCGAGTTGGGAATTCGCATGCCGCTGTCGAGCCTCTTCCAGGGGGCCTCAGTCGCAGAGCTCGCCGCCGCCCTCGGGAATTGCGCTAAGCACGACCGCTGGCATTCACTCGTTCCGATCAACGTCCATGACGGCAGGCCAGCGCTGTTTCTCGTGCATGGTGCCGGCGGCAATGTGCTGCTCTATCGCCAATTCGCGCGAGCGCTCGCCCCCGACATATCCGTCTACGGGTTCCAGTCGCAGGGTCTTGATGGCCGTGGAGCTCGGCTTAAGCGGGTAGAGGACATGGCTGCCCACTATGTGCGGGAGCTGCGTGAATTTCAGCCGTCAGGCCCCTACCATATTGGTGGCTATTGCATGGGTGGTTCTGTAGCCTACGAGATGGCGCGTCTGCTGCAGAAAGAGGGACAGACTGTCGGCGTCGTGGCTTTGCTCGACACCTACAATCTGAATGTCGCCAGACGCATCAAAGGGGGCGGCGGAACTCTGGCCTTTCTCAGCCAGAAACTGGGATTTCACCTTGACAATCTCAAGGGACTCGGGGCAAAGGATTTGTTTGGCTATCTCGTGGAGAAACTTCGTGTGGCCGACGAGCCCGTTAGGCGCAAGATTGGTGCAAGGCTCAAGAGTATCAAGGACGCTGTAAGCGTCGCCGTCAGGGAACCAAGCGCCGAGGTTTTCATCCAGGAGATCAACCACGAAGCGGGCTGGGAGTTCGTGCCACAACCGTTCGCGGGGCGCATTACCGTGTTTCGCCCTCAGAAGAACTATGACTCCTTTCCCGATCCCAAAATGGGCTGGTCGGATTTGGTCGGGCATGGTCTAGAGATCGTCGAACTTCCGCTCAATCCGCACGCGATGTTGATCGAGCCGTTTGCAGCCAGACTCGCATTGGAGTTGAAAAAGCGCATTGAAGCCTGTGCGCCTGCGCAGGCGGCGCGGACCGCCGCCGAAACCGAATCTGCCTCCGCGGGCACGAGCCCTGAATCGATGATCGTGGTCACCAACCTCAAACCTCGGCAACTGCAGGGCCCGCGCGAGCGCCTGCATGACGGTGACGCCGAGATTACGACCGGCTGATCCAGCGCCTGCGTCAGGCTGATCTCGCTCTGCAGGATGGGCACGTCTGTGGCATCGTCATGCTTAACACTCCGCACGGTCGGCGCTCGGCGACGTGGCCGTTGATCAGCGTTCCCGTGGGTAGCAGGACGCGGTGACGAAGACAGTTGGAAGAACGCGAGACGACGTCGACTTCGAGCGCATCGTCCATGCCTAGGGGGGTCGTCATATACAAGGTCAAAGGCCTGTGCTCGGCCGTACTCGGCGAGGCCCCGAGCATGGATGACGTGCCGGAACAGCTCAAAGGGCTCTACGCGTTCCGTCGCGTCGACGTAGCCTGCGCCGACCACAGGTTCACGTCGATCTGGGCGCAACGGCACGTGAGTGGCCTTGTCGCGGAGAACCTCCCGAGGTGCCAAGCATGATCGCCGGTTGGGCCGCACGCGAAGCGAGAGCGCGCCTCGAGCCGTATGAATTCGAGCCCGCACCGCTCGGGCCTCTCGACGTGGAGCTCGAAGTCACGCACTGCGGCCTCTGCCACAGCGACGTTCACCTCATCGACAACGACTGGGGCACTAACGCCTGGCCGCTCGTCCCGGGCCATGAGGTCGTCGGCACAGTCTCGGCGCTCGGAAGCAGCGTCACGGGATTCCGCGTTGGGCAGCGCGTCGGCGTCGGCTGGCAGCGGAGCGCGTGCTTTGACTGCGACCTCTGTCGCGAAGGACACGAGAACCTCTGTCCTTATCAGACCGCGACGTGCGTCCGCTACCCTGGCGGCCTCGCCGAGCGCCTGCGCACAGATAGCCGCTTCGTGTTCGCCCTGCCTGACTCGCTGCCGAGCGCGGTCGCCGCTCCGCTCCTCTGCGCCGGCGTCACTGTCCACGCGCCGATCGCCCGCTCTGGCGTCGGCCCCGGCTCGCGCGTCGGTGTGCTCGGCATCGGAGGTCTCGGCCACATCGCGGTGCTAATGCTCCGCGCGCTTGGCTGTGAGGTCACGGCGCTCACGTCGTCGCTCGCCAAAGTCGACGACCTTCGCCGCATGGGCGCCCAAGAGGTCGTGCCGTCCAATGACGTCAAGGAGCTCCGCAAGCACTTCGGGCGCTTCCACCTGCTGCTCTCCACGGTGCCGGCGCGGCTCGACTGGGTAACGCTGCTGCAGACTGTGCGGCCAGGCGGCACGTTCTGCTTCGTCGCGACGCCCCCAGGCGTGGTCACGCTTCCGGCCCAACTCCTCGTGATGCAGCAGCGCACCGTGAGCGGCAGCGACATCGGCAGCCGCGCAGCGATGGCCGAGATGCTCCGCTTCGCCGACGAGTACCGCATTGCTCCGCTGGTCGAGACGCGACCGATGACCGAAGTTAACGAGGCAATTGAGCGCGTGCGGCGCAACGATGCGCGCTACCGGGTGGTCCTCACGGCCTGATGCAGCGAACCCACTGTCTTGCTTTTAGTGCCGGTGAGAGACGGAGCCGTTTCCGCCGGTCTGCCGTGCCAGTGATCTCTCCGCTTTTCCAGTCCCACCTGCAGAGACGAGATCAGCTCCGAGGGTTCTTCCTCCTTTCCCGTAAGTTCCGTCTCCACCGCCCGCCGGAACTCCTCCCTCGGCGGTTCCCGCGTCTAGGCTATGCCCTTTTGCGGTTGCGTATAGTATCACTATATGAAATACTATATGCATATGGTACAACGCCATTTCTGGCAAGCGCTCATAGAGCAATCATGGCGCGAACGCTCCGTAGTCTGGCTGGCCGGCGTGCGTCGTGCGGGTAAGACCTTCCTCTGTCAGAGTCTCCATGACATCGAGTATTTCGACTGTGAACTTCCCCGCACGCGGCGAATGATGGAGGATCCACAAGCCTTTCTTGACGGCTTAGGTGGGCGGCCCCGCATCGTGCTGGACGAGATACACCGCCTGCCAAATCCGTCCGAATTGTTGAAGATCGCGGCGGATCATTACCCGCATGTCCGAGTGCTTGCCACTGGCTCTTCTACCCTGGGAGCCTCGGCCAAGTTCAAAGACACACTCGCCGGGCGGAAGCGAAACGTTTGGCTTACACCGATGTGCTTGGAAGACTTGAAGGACGCCAAGCGTCCAGATCTCAGGCACCGATTCCTGCGTGGTGGCTTGCCTCCGTTCTTCCTGGCGGAGACTTTTCCGGAACGCGATTTTCAGGAGTGGATGGATGCCTATTGGGCCAAGGATATTCAAGAGTTGTTCCGGTTGGAGAGACGCTCGTCCTTCCAGAGGTTCACCGAACTGCTAATGACCCAGAGCGGTGGTCTGTTTGAAGCGACACGATTCACGGCCCCGTGCGAAATCAGTCGCACTACGGTCAGCAATTACCTCCAGGTGCTGGAGGCCACCTTTGTGGCACACGTGGTCCGTCCTTTCAGCACGCACCGGCCGACCGAGATTATTTCTGCACCAAAGGTGTACGGCTTCGATACCGGCTTCGTGTCTTATTACCGTGGCTGGCAGGACTTGCGCCAGGAGGATCTCGGCGTTCTGTGGAAACATTTCGTGCTGAACGAGATCATGGCCCGGCAGCAGACGCGTGAGATTTCGTATTGGCGGGACAAGCGTGGCCATGAAGTAGACTTTGTCTTAACGGGGCGGCGAAACAAGCCGATCGCGATCGAATGCAAATGGTCGGCTGCGGACTTCGATGCCACCAACCTACGAGCATTCCGCCGACAATACTCGGAAGGGGAGAATTTTCTTGTCGCGCAAGATGTGGATCATCCCTTCACTCGCCATCTCGGCAAGATCACCGTTCGATTCGAGAACCTGCCGGCGTTCGCGAGCATGGTCAGTCCCGATGGAGGCTCAGAAAAAATCAAGAGCTGATGTCGGGGTATGTTTAAGCTTCCCCGAGTGATTTCAAGATCCAGTTACTGGCTCGCCGACCGATTTCGAGCACGCTCGCGGCCCGCGCCGGATCACGCTCCTGCAGGCAAAGATCGCGAGGAAAGGGAAGCGGTGAGCCAGATGGCTTTAAGAACTGCTATCAACATCGATAAATATTGATGTTGTATGGCTCAAGCCATCATGTGGCTCGAAGCCGTCTAAGCCGTTCATGAAATCGATGCCGTACCAGCCGGCTCACGTTTGCCTGGCCGCCCGTGACACTTGCGGTCGCGCTCGGCGTCACGCCCGGGCGATGACCAACGCGCCGCGGCACTCACGATAGGGTTCGAACAGCGGCAGGAGCTTGCGCCGCTGGATCTTCCCGGTGTGCGTCCGCGGGATTGCCCCGTCGCCATACAAGATTACCTTGGGCCGCGAGTCGACCGGCATCGCGGCCAAGGCTCGCGTAAGGCGCGCCGTGAGACCCTCGGCGAGCTCCGGCTGCTCGAGGTAGGCGCCGATCTCCTCGCCGTGAAGGGTGTGAGCGAAGCCGAGCACGACGAACGCGCCCGAGAGCTCCGGCACGGCCGCAAGCATCGCACGCTCAAGCGCGAGGGGGCTGTACTTCTCCGCGTCGCGAATGATGATCTCTTTGAGCCTTCCCGTCACGGTGAAGACCGGCCGGCCGCGGTGCTTTCGCCAAAAGCCTTCGTCCCCCGAGAGGAGCCAGCCGTCCCGCATCGTGCGGCGCGTAGCCTCCTCGTCCTGGTAGTAACCGAGCATCACGCTCGGGCTCCGGATGCAGAGTTCGCCACGCTCGCCCTCGCCGAGGGGCGTGCCGGCGCCGTCCATGACCGCGACGTCGACACCGTCGAGCGCCGGCCCGATCGACGGAGGCTCTGACTCAAGCAGAAGTTCGCGGTGCGCCTCGGCGTCGTCCTCCGGCGACGTGCAGCAGGCGAAGTTCGTGACTTCCGACAGTCCCCAACCGTGTACGAGTGGGATGCCGGTCTCGGCCTCGAACCGTCGCGCTAGGTCCACCGTGAGCGGCGCTGACGAGACGAGCATGCACCGCAGCGACGGGACCCTTTCGCGCCTGACCTTCACCTGGAGCAGCATCGGTAGCAGACTCGGAACAACGCTCGTGACCTCGACCCCCTCGGCCCGGATGACCTCGGCCCACGCGAACGGATCGAGCCGCTCGCAGAACACGAGGTGCCCGAACGTCTGAAGCGCGGTCATGAGCCCGAATCCGAACGCATGTGCGTGGTAAAGCGGCAGCACGGCGAGCTGCGTCGTGCGGTCCAACCCAAAGTTGCTGGCCATCGCAGCGCCGTTCCAGAGCGCGGCGCGCTGCGACAACTCGACGCCCTTCGGATGACCGGTCGTACCGGAGGTGTAGAGCACGACGGCGAGCGAGTCGGCCAGGTCCGCGGCCCTCGGCGCCTCACCTTCGAGGGCTCCGAGGTCGTCGACCACCCAGTATTGGACGGGTACGTCGACGCGATCGAGCAGCTCGCGGGTACCGACCACGCCGCGCGCTCCCGAGTGCCGGAGCACGTACGCCCAGTCTTCGGGAGCAGCGATCGGGTTCAGGGGCACCACGACGGCGCCGAGCCGCAGCAGCGCGAGCACGAGCACCGGGATCTCCAGCCGATTGGGCGAAAGGATCGCGACGCGATCGCCGCGCTGGACGCTACCGGCCAGCCCCCCGGCAAGCCGCTCGACCGCGCGGACGAACTCTCCGTATGTCAGCTCGCCGACGCGGACCCGGCCGCGGTAGAAGGTCAGCGCGGGACGCGCCGCCTCGGACGGGTCGGCCATTCGCGCGAGCAGCGTCCGGACATCCTCAGGAGGGGAGTATGAACGCATACTGGTAGCGCTCCTTGAGACGCTCGGAGAGCTCGTTGAGGTTGCCGACCTTGAAGCGCCAATCGAGCCCATGAGCGACGTCTTCGAGCGTCGTAACGCCAAAGTAGAGCGGCGTGAAGCCCATGTCGATGTAGGCCTTGGCGTAGCTCGTCGCGATGGCAAACTCGTCCTTGAACGTCGCGTCGCGGTGGCCGAGCCCCACGAAATTGGACTTGCTGAACGCGCCGATGCGCCCGTTCTCGGTCCACCAGAGGGTAACGCAGTGCCCACACTCCTCGCCGTGTTGGTCGCGGCGGTGGATCGCGAGCAGACGCCGCTTGACATGCGGCAGGAGGTCGAGCAGCCCATAAGAGAGGATGGCGCTGTCGATGCACGTGATGCGGTCGCTGTGGAGCGACGCGTGTACCGACCGGATTAGGTAGTTCGCGCGCCAGTCGTCAAGGTAGCCGAAGCTGTCGATGACGCGCCGCACGTCGTCCGGGTGCTCGAAGCGGCCACCCGCAAGCTCGACGGCCCGCTCGAGGTCGCGTCGGGTGTATCCGAGGCGCACGAGCGCCTGCGTGTCCATCAAGGCACTCCGTCGGGATCCGGATTGGGCATCTCTTTGCGTCGCGGTCACGGAGACCATCCCCGCGCAGAGGCGCGTGTCGTCGTGAGTCGCGACAGCACCGCGCGCCGACCGGCCCGGGTCGAGGTTGTCGGCTTCGCTTCTCCCATCACTCGGAGAGGAGGTTACACGGCGTGCGTGGCACGGTCGGGAAATTGCCATAGAACACGTCAATGCCGTCCAAGAACAGCATTAGGTGCTCCGCCATAGACTTGACGATGTTCATGGCGTCCTTGACTTCGCGAGGAGTCAACGGCGGCACGCTCGCGCACATCTCGTGGAACACGTCCTTGTGCCCAAGACTCTGGTCGGCGTTCGTATGGGCAATGAAGGAGTCGACGAGGCGCTTCGTGTACGGGTAGTGTTTGCGAAGGGCGTCGTAGAACTTGTCGACCGAAGAGCTCGCGCCTTCATCGCTCGTGTTCTCG
The DNA here is from genome assembly GCA_044450385.1 of Candidatus Dormibacteria bacterium. Classification (GTDB taxonomy): domain Bacteria; phylum Chloroflexota; class Dormibacteria; order Aeolococcales; family Aeolococcaceae; genus Palsa-851. Next base: position 3,957 of record JBIOIZ010000059.1, on the reverse strand, counting down.
GTCATCTGGAGCAGCTCGTTGCCGGCGTAGTAGCCGAACGAGTTACGGCTGGCGCACTCGCTCAGGAAGTTGACCAGGGCCCGCGTCGAAGGCAGCGGCTGCGAATACAGCACCAATTCATCGGGGAACAGGGAACTCAGTCCCTTCCGATATATATCGCCGTGCATGTACTCCTCGATGAAGTGCCGCGCCAGGTGCGGCATCATCTCGGGCGTCGCGTTCGCGGCAGCCAAGGCCATGTGCTCGTAGGCGCCCTCGATATAATGGTACTTCTCGAAGGCAAATCCGATGACCTGGGCCCGGGTGGCCTCGCCCGTGACCATCTTCTCCCAGAGAGGATGGACGTAGACGTCGCGAAGCCAGTGGCTCACGTAGCGACGGTGCAGCGCGTAGAACTCTAGGCCAGTCATCATCGGACCGGAGTTGGTCGACGGCGTGGGGAGGAAGGTCAACACGCCGACGCGCTGCAGCTCGGAGACCAGCCGCTCGACGCGCGCCGGCGGCTCGGCGACTCGAGTTGCGATGCCGCGAAGGGTCGTCTGCCCATCGAAGTGAGGCAAGAGGCGCCCGAGCAGGTCGGCGCCCGCACCCTCGAGCGTGATCTGGTCGTCGAGGTACTCTATCGTGACGCGCCCGGGCGCAGGGGAGACGGTGGCGGAGCGTCGCAGCAGCGGAATCTCACTCAGCATGGGTTGCCTCATTCCAAGAAGGGGTCGAACGGCCGCCGTGGCAGCGCGCTCTTTGGATTGCTGTAGTAGTTGTCGATGTTCTCTGTCCAGAGCCAGATGTGCTCGACGAGTTGGTGGCCGTAGTCGAGGACGCGCGAGGCGTGCTCGGCCGAGATCGACGGTACCGTACCGAGGACATCGTGGAAGAGGTCCGAGTGTTGATACTGCACGTCGAGGTCGAGGTGTGCGTAGATCGGCTGGATCGCCTCTTGCGGCACGTCGTAGAGCTTAGCGCACGCCTCGTAGTACGGGTTGAAGGACGAGCGGTCAGTCGTCGTGCCCTCGAGGACCGCCGAGCAGATCGAGTAGGCGAGGATGTCCTCGCGCGCCGCCTGCCGCATGAAGTTCGAGAGTGCTAGCGTCATCGGCAGCGGAACCGACTCAGCGATCGCCGCCCGGGTATAGCCGAGCGCTGTTAGCGACTTTGCGAAGAAGTGGTAATGGTCCCACTCCTCGGCGTAGTGTTTGGCATGCAGGCCCTTGATGGCCTTTTCGCGACTGTGTGCACACGAGAGAGGCATGTGCCGGTTGGCGTTGCGCGTGTAGTGGTAGAGCTCGATGAGCCAACCTGTGTAAAGGCGCTTGCTGCCGAGCCCGCACATCATCTTCTGCCAGAATGGGTGCGAGAAAGCCTCCGAGAGCCAGCTCGGCAGGATCTCCGAGAATGCCTTGTGGAACGCCTCGCCGGAGAGCTCAGCCGGGAGGTCGGCCTTCTTGTAGAGCAGCCCCGCCGCGGCGAGCTGGGTTGCGAAGCGTGTGAGCTTGGCCTCGTCCATGCCGACCGCCGTGCAGAGCTCGTCCACGCTGCGAATCGTCGGCAGCCACTCGGCGAGCTGGGCATAGGCGGCAGCCTCAGCGGGACCGAGCTCGATAACGCATTCCTGAAGCCGGAATGCCACACTGCCATTTCGCGTGACGCTATAGACACGGCGAGGGCCGTATGCGCGTAGATTGGGATGTGTCATATGTCCTGGGGTCACTCGGCGAGCACGCCTCGAGGACGCACGGGCATCTCGAGCTTGCGGACGGCGACCTTGAACTCGTTGTCCGTCTCGCTTACCTCGGTGGTGCGCGGCGTTTCGATGACGACGTCGGTGCGTTTCTCGTTAAGTTGCGTCTCGTTCATGATAAGCTCCTTTCTTTCCTTGTCAGAAGTTAGATACATCAATCGGTGGCGGCCAGCGCCAGTTGCTCAAACAGATGGTAAAGATCGCCGACGGTCTCAAGACCCGCCAAGTCGAAGTCCTGGTCGGCCACGTCGATTCCGAAATCGTCTCCAAGCCTAACGAGGACCGACACGAGCGCGAGCGAATCCAATGCTAGGTCTTGACGAAGTGAGAGCCCGTCGGCAAGGGGCCGGTTGGTTGGCATCACCGGCACATACTCGGCGAGCACACTTACCAACCGATCCACGGTTGAAACCTCTACCGGGCCTCTTCCCCGTTCGTTGCCTGAATCCGTCATCCCTTGGGGAGGGCAAAAGGGGGGGTGCGTATTTCATGCGGCGTGGGCATATACCATATGTGTCCTCTCCCTGTGATCCTACCGCCCCGGAGCGACCATTGTGCAATGCCGCCGCAGCCCTTGATAATCGCCGAGAGCCTGATTCCTGTCAAGAGTGATAATTCTTTCAACTAGTTGCAAGCGGTTGCAACCTTGTGGGGAGTCGCAGACTTAGTCTCTCTAGACCTGTACACCTTCGGTCTGCAGAATGGTCGGAAGCAACGTGATCGGAGAAGCACCGGCTTCCAACTACCCCTTAACTGACGAAATCAGATGGGATGGTCACGCTTAAGCCCTACGGCAATGACGATTGACGACAGTCCTTCGTCCTTTCCCCTTCACTTTACGGAATGGCGATCCGCAATGATCGCCGCCGACGCCTCCGGCCCCTTTGTCCGTTGGTTCTCCGTCAACGCGAGCACCGCATAAGCGGTAGCCGCGTCGCTCATGAAACGTCCGGTGTCGGAGGTTGGACTTCTTTTCTTGTTAAGAGAAGTTGCCGGCCAGAATCCCTCCGCCGCGTTCTGGTTACTTGCCAGCCAGGACAATCCGCGCCTGAGTTGAGCATTCTCTCGCGCGACGCCTGCCCCTTGCAGAACCAGGGTGACAAGGCCAGTGGCGACTCCGTCACTTTTACCCTCAAGCGGTGTTCCGTCTTCCCGGAGCCACATATTGACAAGCGACCGAAAACTCCAATCGTTCCACTTCCACGCGATTGAAGCTAACCTCCAGCCGCCATCTGCCTGTTGTCTCGCCATAATTTCATGAATGATGGCCCTTTGCTGTTCCGGCGCGAGCAATCCGGGCAATTTGGTGGAAGCCCACAGAAGGAAAACACGATTGATTGTGGATTGTGCTGCGCTTTCCCGCTTTAAGTAATCGCGCAGCAATGCCAGATTGCCCTGAATATTGGGACTCGATTTGTAACTCTCGGGGGCTGTTCCTACCGCCATCGCAGCCAAAGTCGCGCCATAGTAAGCGGAATCGTTCGCCTCCCAAGGCTCCGCGTCGAACTGAAGCCAGAGCCAGGAACCCTTTTCTTCTCCCGTGGTCTGCTGTAACTCCCACATGTTGGCGAACGCGGTGCGGGTGTCCTCACTGAGATGTCCGCTCTGTGCGTCGAAGTTGGCAAGGATTAGCGCATTGAGCACGGATTCAGTTCCACGGGACTCGGCGGTTTTGTGATCGTCCCCCCGGTCGCTGTAGTAGGGCCCCAAGTTCTTCCAAAGCCGAACCCGCTGGGTGACGTTATCGATCAGTTTGCGTTCATTAACTGACGGACTTTCTTCCGCGAGCGCGAGCCGCAAGGCAGGCCGGGAGAGAGCATAGGGCAGAACAGTATGACACGAGACGCAGAAGGTACCATGATCGAGGGAAGCCCCGGTCCACGTCATCCACCAACTTTCGCGATAATCGAGGTAAGCAGCCGCAGCTTTCGCATCCCAAGCCCTGGCAACCTCCGCCTCAGGATGCGAACAGGACAACGAGATTGCCGAGAGCAGGCACGTTGCTATGGCAAACGCTCTCTGCATTCGATCATTCATGCCCAACTACCTCCCTCGACGAACGAGAATCACTCATCACGCATCGATCAAAATCACGAGGAGGTCAGAAATAGGGCTTCCGAAACGCCGTTCGAAAATCTCTCATAGTTTGGGAAGTAAAACAATCGCAAAACAAACGGCAGGCCCGCTTCAGTACGAAATTCAGACCAGTTGTTCACGCT
>JBIOIZ010000058.1:0-18991 GCA_044450385.1 Candidatus Dormibacteria bacterium | reverse complement strand
CGACAGGGATACGCAAGTCTTCGAGACGAAGCGCCCTGAGTGCCTTGAAGCCGAAGACGTTGCCGACGATCGAGGACATCATGTTGACCACCGACCCCTCTTCGAAGAGGTCGAGCGGATAAGCGATGTACGCCATCAGCTCATCGGGCTGCCCCTCAACTGATTCGACGTTGTAGCAGCGCGCCTTGTAACGGTCCAGGTTCGTGAGAAGGTCGGACCACACGGTGGTCCAGGTGCCGGTGGATGACTCGCCGGCGACAGCAGCAGCAGCTTCCTCTGGCGCGACACCGGACTGGGGAGTCACCCGAAACGCAGCCAGGATGTCGGTGTCCCTCGGCGTGTAGCCCGGGTCGTAGTAGGTCTCCCGATACTCGTGAACCCCGGCGTCGAAGGCGGGAGTGTTGCCCTTGCCAAGGACGTCAGACATGTTCATGGTCATGGGCGATCTCCTCTGCCGCGTGGTCGTGGGCCATGGACTGGTGCGCGCTCAGAGGCACCTTGAGCAGCATCGACTTCTTGGCGCTGAGGATGCGGTGCACGAGGAGCAGCTGAGTAAGCGCCAGTGGGTCGCTGTGGTGTTGCCGCATCACAGCGTCCGTGAAATCACCGAACTGCTCGGGCGCCAGGTGCCGCAGAAGCTGGTGGCGCGCGTCGATGTGGTCCCAGATCCGGTCTTCCAGCCGCCGAACCGTGACCCGATCGATGTTTCCGTCAATCTCCAGAACATCTCCCGTCTCGGCGTCGTCCTCCTCCTGCAGCGACCGCAGTCCCTTTGCGGGGTGACCCAACACACCGTCCAGGTTCAATCGCGGGAGCGTTGCCCGCTGGATTATGCGCACGCTGAGGTGCTCATCGCCGCCGCCAACGTTGTGCTCTGGCCGGAAGAACCGCACGACGAGCTCCGCATCGTGGCGTTGCGGCGCGATGTATGCCTCCACGTCGGGCTGCCGAGCGGCGATCTCTTTGCCCACTTGCTCCGCGGTGTACCCACGCTTGGCCACGTCGCGCTGCACCTTCCAGCGCCGCTTGAGCTCCTCTTGCGGGTCGAGCCACACCTTCAGGTCGAAAAGGCCCCTGATTCCCGGGACGAGGAAGGGATGCAGACCCTGGACGATGACCACTTCTCTCGCTTGGACCTCCTCCGGCGCCCCGAAAGTGCCGTCCCGGTGGTCGTAGACAGGTTTGAGGATCGGGTGGCCGCGCTTGAGGGCCAGGAGCTGATTCTCCATGAGGGCGAAGTTGCTCGCCCGAGGGTCCAGCGCGGTGATGCCGACAAGCGCGCGTTCGCGGCGGTCCAGGCTGTGATAGTCGTCCAGGCAGAGGCTCGTGATCCGGCTCGCAGGGAAGATGCGGTAGAAGCCCGCCGTGAGGGTCGACTTGCCGCTCCCGCTGTCACCGCCGATCCCAACGAAGATCGGGCGCTGCCGCTCGGTCCCGACTGCCGGCGCCATCAGGCTTGCCTCCCGACAGCCACCCCAGGCCGGTTCGCGGCACTCTCGCGCCTGGGCCGGTCGCAGCGTGAGCTTCGCCTGAGCGTCTTGAGCCGGCTACCGCGCTGCTGCATTCTGCTGCCTCGTGCGCCATCATCCCCGGGACGCCGATCTGGGTCCAGAGCACAAGGTCACAACTACGCGCGGTCGTAAGGCAGCAACTCCCACCGCTTCTGTCGACCCACCCTCAAGTTTGACCGAGTCCCGGCAAAATGCGCTGCAGGTTCCCACGCTATTAGGCGGCGCGCATCACCGGAGGTGGTGCCGGCGGCGGATATGCCATCGACGGCGGCTGAAGACCTTGCACGTCCGGCCCGGCGATGAGGTAGACGATCATCATGATGAACTGGAATCCGAGCACGCCCAAGACAAGCAGCAGGACAAACCACGTCTTGTCGCGCGACCGCGCTGTATTGATCATGGCTCCGATCCAGGCAACGAACTGGCCGCCTACTGCCGCCAGAGGGAACAGCCTGCGACTCCCATGACGTCCGCCCCTAGGTGAGGCCCCCTGGGCGGGCACGACCTAGCATGCGAGCCGAGGCAAGGCGCGGCGCGCTGCGGGCGCACTGATAGCCGCACAGTGGTTCGTTCCGCATTCACTCCGCGAGCGATACGCAGAGCTTGCGAGCCCGCCGTGGGCGTGTGCCTCGCCTCGTGCTACCACTGTCGCCACGATTGGTGAACCACGCTCCAAAGGCATGCACCTTGATGGAGCATGGATCGGCAAGGTCGACGCGATAGCGAACGAAGTCCCCAAAGAACAGCACGAGGCGGCCTTGCTTCGCTTGTACCTTTGACAGCGTCAACCCGTTGAGTTGCGCCAGCGCTTCTGCCCGCTGCGTGCGATGTCCGTCGAACCAACAAACGACCCGCCGAGTGTGCTGACCTGGCAGATCGACGCGTCCGGTTACTGGGGTACAGCCTCGAGTAGAGGCACGATCCTGCCACCCAGCGTGCAATAAGACACACAACAGCGGGAGTTACAACCGCGACGCATCCACCCGATCTAGGCTCCGAAGCCGCGTCGCCGCTGCGGCGGCGAAAGACAACCAGCGGCGCAACAGCCTGCCATCGCCGCGCTCGGGCACGGGTGCGTGTAAGAAAAGGGCTCGTGGTCGGCATCTATATATATGAGATGCGCGAGGAGACGTTTGCCATCGCCAGAAGTTCAGGAGCTGAGGCCGACCCTCGAGATGACGCCCTGTGTGCCTTTGAACTGGCCGTACTACCCGAGCGTCCACGTCTCTACGCCCTGGCTATGACCATCACAGGCGGCTCGGAGGATGCAGAGGACCTCGTCCAGGAGACGTTGCTCTCCGCGTGGCGATCGTGGGCCAAGATTCGTGATCCAGCGCACCCGGGACCCTGGCTGACCCGAATCTGTGTGAATCAGTGTCTATATCGCCGGCGTCGGCTCAGCCGACTGAGCCAATCCCGGGATATGAGCCAAGCGACTGCTCGGCCTCCGATCCAGTTCGACGGACAACTGCTCGACTTTGATCGAGCTTTCGCGAAGCTCTCTGGAAGGCAACGGGCCGTGTTCGCCCTCCATGTACATCACGGGTACAGCCTTGACGAATGCGCGCACCTACTCGGCTGTCGACCCGGAACGGCCCGCAGCCATCTCGGACGCGCGGTCGCCGCTCTGCGAAAAGACTTGAGCCATGCCTGACAAGCCTCTGAACGAGAACGACGAGCTGATCCGCGTCGCGCGCACGTACTTTGCGCGCCTTGCCTCTCGCGCGGCTCCGCACAGCCTCGAACGTGGCGCTCCCTTCTCGCCGCCCCCACCGCGCCGGCCGTGGTCGCTCCAGTTCGTCGCCCGGCCTGTTGTGTTCCTGGCCATCGCTGCGGTCTTGTCGATCGTGATCGTGAGTGTGGGGCACATGCTGACGACCCGGCGAAGCACGTTCGTCGCGCCACCGCTAGCGACGTCAGCGGTGCCCGCGAAAGCGACACCGCCACCCGGGGGCCCGGTCCCGCCTGCGCTCAAGGGCAGGTGGCTAGAGACGAATGCGACTCTCAGCCCACCTCCCATGCTGATCTTCTACGCCGACAGCAGCTTCGAACTCGAGATAAGTAGCCTCGCGCATGGCGGCGGGGTCTCGTTTGGCACGGTCGTCGTGAACGGCAGCGAGATCGACTTCTTCAACGGCGACGTGTGCGGGATCCCACTGCCGGGGGGCGTGGGTCGGTACCGCTGGACGCTCCATGACCGGGTGCTGCACTTCACGCCGCTCGTCGATGACCCGTGCTCGATCCGCGGCCAAAGCATCGCTAATCAGACCTATTCAGAGCAGAGCGGTTGAACTGTGAAGAACTACGGCAATCAAAGTCTGGGCAGTCAGATGTGGAGGTCACCATGAACGAGGACCCAGTGAAGCCCGATGAGGACAACGAGCTGAGTGGCACACGACGTCTAAGGCACAGGATTCGGAGACGGACACACTCGCGTTCGATTGCACGAGCGATGGTCAGACTATTCGGCATATCCACTCGTGAAGACTCCAACGGCACGAGTAGACGCAGATCCTCGACGTTGCTGATGCTCCTGCCATGTTGTTTTCTGCTCGCGTGCGGCGCGAACACCGTAGCGAGCCCGTCGCCGCACCCAACGAACACGGCCCCGACCACTTCGCCTCCGACTCCGACCCCGAGTCCAACTCCCTCAGCGCCCCCTGGCGGAACGCCGCCCCCGCAGCTGGCCGGCGAATGGCACGAGATGATTGTGCCCGTGAATCTCGGCGAGTACCTGACGCTCGCCGGCGCAAGCTACGTACTTGGGTCGGCGACCGGCAGTATCGCGGTGGACGGGCACCAGATCTACTTCTACGACGGCCCATGCGGTCAGGTGGGTCTCTATCAGTGGACAATCATGGGCCGTATCCTGCATCTCACGCCTGTTGGCGATGATCCGTGCGGGCGCATGACCGACCTCGCGAACCACAGCTTCCTGAGGGTCAGCGGCTGAACGCAATCTGTGGTTCGGCGCCTCCATGAGGGCCGTGGCAGACCGTTCCTGAGTCATGAATGCATCGCGTAGCCGTGTCTCGAAGCGCTCGCTGTGAAGCCCGCCCCCACGAGAATGGATCATCGGTGACCCGAGCGTGCTGTTACCCGATGAACTCCCATCCGAACCCCAATCGACGGATCGGGCAGGCGGGCCCTGGTTCATTATCAGTGGTGTCTGCTTACAGAGCCGCACCAGTTGACTATCAAGGGAGGAGTCCCGCGGAGGGTCACAGTCGGTCTGAATCCGTATGAGGACCACGAGGCTTTCGTGGCCAGGATTGCGCGCTCTGCATGACCTGATGCCGCATTAGTCGCTCTGCTTCCTGTCGCCCTGCTCACGATCCAGGAACTTGGACGTATTGGCTGATCCGGCTACTACGATGCTTACGATTGACTACGTGATGTCAAAGCGGTGAGTGGCGGCGAATTGCGGTGCGCGGTGCGAGTCGTTGGGGTCGACTCACACGTACTTATCCTTTCCCATATAGAGCCGACAGCGGGAGTTGGGCGCGAGACTTGGGTCATTGTTCTCGACGTTCACTGAACGATGTCGACACTCCGCTGCTCGGTGTTGCAGACGGTCGCCTTGATTGACTTGCCGATACCCGATCGCGATCATCGACTACTCCTAATTACTGAGCCCACGATGTACCGGCGTGCCACCGTCAGCGCGCTTGAACTGCGGTCCGTACGCCTCATCGAAAATGTGGTCCGCCGCACCGCCGTGCTCACTGCGGTTGCCGTGGTCATCGTGGATGGTCCTACGTTCGCCTGGGTCACCTGACCGCGAAACCGCCGGCAGATCCCGAAGACCAGGGACGTCGTGGTCGCGAGCATTTCCACTCTGGCGAGTTACTGGAACCAGCCCTCCACGTCCAGGACGGCATTCACGTTGCCACTGGCATTGAAGAGGCGAATATTCCCGCCAGGAGCGAGGTGCGACAGGCCGACCACAACCAGGTTGGGGAGCACCGGACCCACGATGTTTAGATCCGAGGCGTTCGGACGGGGAGTGACGTCGGCTGGATACGCGATGAGGTATGTACTCGTGGACGGAGCAACTGCCGTGAGATTGGCAATGACGGCGACCGGGACGACTTTCGGAACCCCCCCAACACCCGCAACGCCGATTGAGAGCGTTGCGCCCGCACCGAGCGTGTGGCTCGAGCATGGCGTAGCGGACCCGACGCGGGTGTCACATACCCGGGTCGGACCGATCGCCTGGAATTGGGCGCCGAGTGGGGTCGAGGTCAGGCTGGATCCAAACCACCCGTTCGCATCGAGGACGAAGTCGATAGAGCCGACGGCGTTGTAGACACAGATATCGGTTGCAGGGCCTCCGGTTGCGTCAGCTCCGAGGCTCACCATCACTCGGTTCGCCTCGGTTGTACCACCATTAAGGTTGATGGTGGATGTGGTGGATGCGGTTGGACACGAACCGTCCGCACGAGAAGGGAACACGCTGAGGTATGTTGGAAGTGTCCCCCCGGTCGCGGTGAGGTTGAGGACAGCTGCCTGGGCAGTACCGTCACTCGGGATGCTCGCCGGAGCACCAAAGACGCCGCTCGGGATACCGGAAACGTTCACTTTGACCACCGAGTTCGGGCCGAGCCGATGCCCAGTACCGGTTCCTAGATTGCAGACGTTGGCAGCTTGCCCCGCCCGCGTGTCACAGACGCGCAGGGGCGACATCGCGTGGAACTCACCCGCAGGATCGCCCCTCGCATTGAGAGCGAAGTAGCCCTCGATGTCGGCCACGACGTCGAGAGAGCCGATCGGGTTGAAGATGTTGACGGCCCAGTTCGGTGACGCGGCACTCGTTTGGCCCAAGGTGACGGTCACGAGGTTGGGAGTGACTGTTCCCGCGTTGAAGTTTAAGTTCGACGCTCGAGGAAGCGCTGTGCCGGTCGGATAGATCGTCAGCAGGCCGCCGGTACTACTAGACACTGCGGTCACGTTCATGACGATCGCAGTGGCGGTGGCAGGAACTTGATCGGCACCACCCTTGAGACCGGTGACCCCGGTGATCTGCAAAGTCCTCATCTGATTGGGCGCGAGCCGTCCAGCGCCACATTGCACGCACGTTCGTGCGCGAGTGTCGAGTATGCGAAATGGCTTGACAGCAACATAACTCGCCAAGCTGGTGAATACGTAACCCGAATTGGCGCTGAGCGTGCTCGATCCCTTCGACGTCGTCACCTGCAAGAGGTCGTATCCCGCCGCGTGAGCCGGGGTGGTGAGAACGAATGACGTAGTCGTGATGCCCTGTGGAGTGATGGCCGTGCCGCCCAACGAAACCGTCATCGAGGCTGCGAATCCTGTGCCGGTGACCGTCACTACCTGGCCGCCGGTTGCCGGTCCCGCAGCCGGCGCAAGCGACGCCACCACCGGGTACGGTGGCGTGACCACCACAGCAGGACCGACGGCAACGCCCATACCATGGAACGTCGAGAGCATGCGCGCGAACTGAGATTCCGAGTACGTGTACTGATTGCCCGAGTAGACGTCGAGCACGGTTATCGAATGTCCTGGGTATGTACCAAGCACGGTGACTGCGTGCTCATGGAGCGTATAGGGAATCTTCCGTCCATCAAACGCGGTCCACGTGCTAGTGGAATATCCGGCGCCACTGGCGAGGCTTCGAAAATCGATCCAGACGACGACCGGATTCCCGGCTTCAAGTTCAGCTTCAATGGTGGCCGTGGTCCATCCCGTCTTCGCGACCTCTGTATGACCCACCTCGGTAACCACATTGGCAATAGGCTGGTAGTAGACCCCATACCCGTCGCCGGGAGCGAAGCCCTCGCGCCCGTTGACATTGCCGACGAAATCGTCGTAGGGATCGCCCCAGGTGATATTGCCTCCCGTGTTGATGGCGTTTCGGTGATCGTCGGGAAGTTGGTTGAAGATCCAGTTCTGCAGATTCGATGTCCCGGTGTTGACGGCAACTTTTCTTGCGACGAACGCTGCGGCGAGCGCGGCAGCTTCACAATCCAGGTTCTTGTCTTGGACCGTGAGAAGTGGATCCAGATTCAAGGGCCCGGGATGCGTGATCGCGGCGCCTCCCAGGAGTGGTGACCCTGCGAGACTGACAGCTCCTATGCTGACGCCGACGAGTAAGGCGACCAAAATGGTTGCTGTCGGATGGCGCCGATGGCAGGTCATGCTCTTGACGCTGCGCTCTTAGCGTATCGCGTGCCGAACGAGCGGTTACGGTACTCGCTGGGAAGGGTGCCGAAGTAGTGCGATGTGCGTGGGTAGCTCGATGGGAGCGAGGAACACGAACAGACGGCGCTGAGGAAAGTTGAATGCCGCGCTGCGAGGTGCCAGTCCGCACCCGCTCCGCGCTCCCGTCATAAACAGTCGACAAACGTGAATTGCCGGCAAGCCGGGCTCTCTGTAGGCCGCTAATTTGATCTCGTCTATAACCAGTGAAAGCCAGGCGCCGATCGGGCTGACGCTTCGATGAGTTATCTACGTGCCACGGCGCCAGCAATCACGAAGAGCGCTAGCACCAACACAATCAATTAAGAGTTGTGTCTGCACGTGGAGCGTGAGACGCGCCAATCCCCTCGAGTCTCCTGGGCGTCGAGCGCCTGGGCGACATCGACTAATACGAAATTATCCGTTGCTTGTCGCACCTCGCAGGTAGTCCGTAACGGTGGATTACGTGTTTGCGTTGAATGGGTGGAGGCCGACATGAAACTCACAGCCACCATCGGAGCCGCGATCGCCTTGGTTGGCCTCGCAGCTTGTGGCTCGACGGTCGCTCCGAGGATAACCCCAACCCCCGCAGCGACGGTCGCTTCAACCCCGACACCCACCGCAACTCCCGCGCCAACGCCGACCGCGACACCGATCCCAACGCCCTCACCTTCGGATAGCCCGTCGCCTAACGCGAGCGCGTCGCCTAGCCCGAGTGCTTGCGTACCCAACCCCCATCTCCCTAATGGGAGTTGCGAAACCCCGCCTGTGGTCGTCGTGACCGCATGTGCTGACTATGCATCTGCCAGCGGTGGAGAGATTGCCTGGACGGGCGCAGACAGCGCAGACCAGTTTACGATCTTCGCGGGTGGCATCCCGAACACGAACACGAACATTGTGGTGTCGCCCGTCACTCCTAACGGCACGTACGGACCGCTGGAGGGTGGATACTACGCCTACCAGTTCGTAGACAACACGGACGAGATCTTCGACGGCTCGTTCACGATACTCACGTGCGCCGTGCCCAACGCCTACACCGACACCTTCCCTCACGCCTAAGCCAACGCCCGCGCCCACCCCAGCTACGCCCTCTACGCCCGGGCTAGAGGCACGACTGGGCTGAATGGGCCGCAAACCAAAACAATGAGGTAGCGCACGGCACGCACGTTCATGACGACGGCAAGCGTTGTCGTTCACTCCACCGTGCTTCCGTCTGATCACGCACGTGGGCGCTTTGCGCTTGGCGCCAGCGTTTGCTAGACGGACCGAACGCCTCGCTTCGGCGGACGTCGCTCGCCGGTAGAGAACTAATACAGATTTGGTCGATGGTTCGGTGTGGCCGTACGCGCGGGGAAGCGCGGTATTTGCTTCTTCTCAGCGCCGAGGTTTGGTCTGGCCGTCCAGCGCTCTTGCGGCTGAGGTCAGCCCTCGAGAATGTCCAACCAAACCCAGCCCACGCTGTGCCACCGGCCGAGCGGGAAGCGCGTGCAGGATGCGCCGGGAGACCTCCTCGACCGAGCCGATGCCGTCGATCTCCGCGACCAGCCCTTGCTTGCGGTAGTGGTCGAGCACCGGCAAAGTCTGCTCCAGGTAGACCGCAATACGGCGCTGGGCGGTCTCCGGCCGGTCGTCCTCGCGCACGATGAGTTCCCTGCCGTCCGCCACGCAGCCCAACGGTCGGGGTTGGTCCGGCTCGAACCCGTAGCTTCGTCCGCAGCCCGGGCAGGTCAACCTGGTCGTGACACGCCGGATCAGCTCAGCCTCGGGCACGTTCAGGTACAGGACGCGGTCGAAGTCAGTCGCCATCGACGCCGCCAGCGCATCGAGCGCTCGGGCTTGCGGCACGGTGCGGGGGAAGCCGTCGAATAGGAAGCCGTCCCGGCGGTCGCTCCCCCTTAGGCGTTCCCTGATGATGTCGATCATCAGCGCGTCCGGAACCAAGTCGCCGCGCTGCATGTAGGCTTGGACGCGCAGCCCCAGCTCGGTCCGCTCGGCCAGCTCGGCGCGCAGCATGTTCCCTGTCGCGATCGCGGGAATGTCGAGCCGCGAGGCTAAAAGGTCCGCCTGCGTTCCCTTACCACTTGCCGGCGCCCCGAGGAGCAGCAGATTCAGCCGTGGAATGTCTCCGCGAACAAATGGTAGTGCTCGCTCTATCGGCAAGTCGAATTCAGTGGCGCGAATACCCGTGTTGGGGAGTGCGGGAGCCCGGGGGCTGAGGGCGGCTTCGACGACCAACGGGGTTAGGATCGGTCGTTCGTCGACGATGCTTGCCGGCTTCAACCGGTGCACGACGGCAGCTCTCATGGGGCGACTCCTCGCGAATCAGTTGGCATCGGCCCGGCTTGTACAGACCCAGTAAACGCTTGCGGCCCTGACCGGACCAGGGCCGTTGGTAACGTGACTGGCGCCGAAGGTCCCGCTGTTTGCGGCGCTTCCAAAGTTCGTCGATCGCTGCGTTCGGCACCGTCCGTCACGCCAGCAACGCCGGCACTCCGCGCTGGTCAGCCGCTCGAGGAGGTGCTAACTTCGGTCGATCACCATGGCGATGCCCTGGCCACCGCCGATGCACATCGCCGCAACGCCCAACTCCACGTCGCGGCGCGCCATCTCGTATAGGAGCGTGGTGAGGATGCGTGTCCCGCTTGCACCGATCGGATGGCCCAGCGCAATGGCGCCGCCGTTGACATTGACCCTGTCCTCAGGGACGGCAAGCTCCCGACACACCGCCACCGACTGAGCGGCGAAGGCCTCGTTGAGCTCGAAGAGGTCGACGTCACGAATACCGACGCCGGCCTTGTCCATGGCCTTCCGCGCCGCCGGTACCGGCCCGATCCCCATGATGCGGGGCTCCACACCCGCACTGGCGTAACTGCGGATCCGGGCCAGCGGACTCAACCCCTGGGCCTTGGCGCGTGAGGCGCTCATCACCACCATGGCAGCTGCGCCGTCGTTGATACCGCTTGCGTTGCCGGCCGTGACGCTACCGTCCTTTGTGAAGGCAGAGCGCAGGCCCGACAGGACATCCAGAGTGGTGGCGGGACGCGGATGCTCATCTGTGTCGACCAGAACGGTCTCCTTGCGGCGGGCTACCGGCACAGGAACGATCTCGTCCTTGAACCGGCCCGCTTTGATCGCGTCGCCGGCCTTCTGCTGCGAGGCCAGCGCAAAGCCATCCTGATCGGCCCGGGTCACCTCCCATTCTTTGGCCACGTTCTCTGCGGTAATGCCCATATGGCAGTCGGTGAAGGCGCACCAGAGTCCGTCGCGGATGATCACGTCCACCAGCTGCCCATGGCCGAGGCGATAGCCGTAACGCCCGCTGTCCATCAGGTATGGCGCGCGCGACATGTTCTCCATGCCACCCGCCACCATGCACTCGGCGTCGCCGAGGCGGATCGCCTGAGCGGCTAACGCCACCGTCTTCAATCCAGAGCCGCACACCTTGTTGACGGTCATGGCTGGGACGGCCGTCGACAGATTGGCCCCTAGCGCCGCCTGCCGCGCCGGGTTCTGGCCGAGGCCTGCCTGTAGTACGTTCCCCATGAGGAGCTCCTCGACCTGGTCGGCGTCGATGCCGGCGCGTCGGATGGCCTCCTCCACGACGATGGCACCGAGCGTCGTCGCCGGAATCTCAACAAATATGCCTCCCACCGTGCCCACCGGCGTCCGGACGGCGCTGACGATGACGGCCTCTTCCACCCTGGTTGCCCTACTTGTAACAGACGGTCACGAACGGTCGCTCTCTCGCGGCGCGCCGACGCGCGAAGCGCCTCACTTCCACATACGATCCTACGCTGATTTCTCCCGGCGTCTATCAAGGCCGCCGGAGCGGACTCCAACTGCAACCGCGGAGCCCGGTCAGCTTGATCAGCATTGCCACGGTGAGCGGCGGACGCATTCGCTGGGCCACGGTCTGCTGAATGGCCTCACGAGCACCAAGTTGGCACGTGGGCCGCGAGGCGGCCACAGAAAGTTGCGGTCAGGAGCGCACAGCGTCGCGCCGGCGCTCCTGCCGGAGTCAGTTGGAGGCGACGGATCCCAGCTGCTTCAGAGCGGCGATCCCGAACTCGTACTGCCACTCGACAAACTTGGTCACGACAGCGAAGTTGCGATTCACCACGGTGTCGATGGCCGGAATTAGCTTCTCAGAGTTGGGAAGCGCGAACACGCTGAGCGGAACCAACACGGAGGTGATGCTCTTGAGGACCTCCGTAGCTGCAAGCTTGATCTCGGTCGTGCGTTGGAGGCCTTCCGCCACTGCAGCGTTGGGGGTGCGTGTGTAGTCGGCGTAGTCGGTCATGACTGTTTCCTCGTGACCTCCGGGGCCCGTTGGGGTCCTACTGGAGAGGCAGTGCTAAGTGTACCAAGCGGATGCTAGGTTGTCAAACCCAAGGCTGCTCTTATCTCCAGCGATACCGGCTGGCCCAAGGGCCAACCGGTCGGTGAGGCAGAGTTAGCGGGACGCGACAGCCGCCAGCTCCGTCCAGGCGGTCTCGAGCGCCGAAAGATTCTCGCAACCGAGCACGAGACGCGTGTCAGTCGCCAGGTACGCCACGGTCAGGTTGATGCCGGCGTCGGCGAGGCGACGCGTGACATTACCAAGCATGCCGGGGTGATTCTCAACGCGCTCAACGATCACTTCCGCCTCGCGGGTGACCCTGTAGCCGACCCTGGTGATGGCGCGGCCAGTCGGGGCTCTATCTGTGGTCAGCAGGTGGAAGATAACGCTCCCATTCTCCTCGACCGCAGACAGACCCTCGATATTGATCTTCTCGCGGCCCAGCTCCTCCGCGAGAGTCGCAAGACTGCCCTTGGCGTGCGGGACGACGATGGTGAAGTCATATGGGTACATGACTGGCCTCCTGTGTCGGGAGCCGAGTAGCTCAGCTGGCCCACGAACCACCGTGCGCGTGCTGTCATACAAAACGCAACCGGTGCGAACCGCGCATTGTCATCGGGCGACGCATATTGGTCGAGATGTGACATTCGGTCCCGTGGCGTATGTCACTCGCGCCTCTGGTGGTGCGGACACAAGCGCGTCGATGCTGTCACGAAACTGGCAGCATCGACCGGGTATCCGTTCAAGGTGGCCTCGATCTCCCGGGACCCTGTCTGAGCGGGGGGTCTACACGGCCCGGACGCGCGTCTGCGACCTGGGCTACCTGCGCGAGGAGGTCGCCGACGCGCCCCGAAGGCCGCCCAGCACGGAGTGTCTGATCGTTCTGCGGTAGTCGACAGACCATCGCTCGGGCCCCGGCGGGAGGGCCTAACCCTGGACTACGATGGTCGGACTATGGCTGTCGTTGAGCCGGGTGCCAGCGAGACAGTGACGCCGCGCCTCTTCTCCGGGAAAGTGGCCATAGTCACCGGGGGTTCCCGCGGTATCGGAGCTGCGATCACCCGAGAGCTCATACGCTATGGCGCGCACGTGGCTGCCGGGTTCAACCGCGACGCCGAGTCCGCTGCGGCCTTGCGCGACGAGCTCTCCGCTCTCGGTGGCTCGATCTCGGTGCATCAGGGCAACGTTGGTGTCCCTGCGGACTGTACCCGCGTGGTCGACGAGGTCTTGACCGCATACGGTCAGGTCGACTTCCTGGTCAACAATGCCGGCATCACCGTTGACAAGACCGTCCGGAAGATGAGCGTCGAGGACTGGCACGCGGTGATGCGGATCAACATTTCGGGCGCGTTCTACATGCTGAAGGCCGTTCTGGACCACATGCTCGAACGAGGCAACGGGCGGATCGTCAACCTGAGCTCGGTCATCGGCCAGACCGGAAATATCGGGCAGGCCAACTACGCTGCCTCAAAGGCGGCGCTCTACGGACTCACCCAAAGCCTTGCGCTAGAAACGGCTCGCAAAGGGATCACAGTCAATTGCGTGGCCCCGGGATTCATCGCAACCGAGATGGTGGCCAAGATCCCTCAGCCCATCCTCGACGGCATCATCGAGAAGGTACCGATCCGGCGGCTCGGTCGGCCCGACGAGGTGGCTCGCGTGGTCCGCTTCCTTCTCGAGGATGAGTCGTCGTATATCACCGGTGCGATGTATGCCGTGAATGGCGGCCTGTTCATGTGATCGGCTCGTGAGCAACGATGCCGGCGAGGACACCGCCTATGAGGCGCTGCTGGCCAAGGTAGACCAGAGTGATTTCGGAGGAGCGTTACGCAGCGTGTTCCTCGGTGACGCGATACGTCACCCGCTGCACGTCGCGAAGGCTGGCCTGGATCTCTCGGCCGGGCAGGCCGCGGTAGCGGCGCGTGCTGCTCAGCGCGCATTGGGCCGGGGAAAGGCTGATCCGGTTGCTCCGGAGGACAACCGCTTTGCGGACCGGACGTGGCAAGCGAACCCTGCCTTCCGGACTCTGGCCGAAAGTTATCTGAGCACCGTGCAGTGGGCGCGGCAGCTGGTCGAGACGTCCCACGCTCCCGCCGTCCAACGCGAAAAGGCGCGGTTCGCACTCGATCTCATGCTCGATGCGCTCGCTCCGACCAATGTGCCGTGGATGAATCCGGCCGTCTTGAAGGAGACATTCGAAACGGGTGGGCTGAGCCTCATCGCAGGCGCGAGCAACTTCGTCGACGATTTGCTACACAACGGGGGACGGCCTCGACAGGTCGACGCCACATCATTCAGTCTCGGCAAGAACCTCGCGGCGACACCTGGGCGCGTGGTGATGCGCAACGCGCTCATCGAGTTGCTGATGTACGAGCCGCAAACCGATCTGGTCCACGCGCAACCGATCCTGTGCAGCCCACCCTGGATCAACAAGTACTACATCATGGATCTGGCACCCGGGCGATCCTTCATCGAGTACGCGGTGCAGCACGGCTTCACTGTGTTCTGCATCAGCTATCGGAACCCCGACGCGTCAATGCGGGAAGTCAGCTGGGACGACTATCTGCAGCTCGGGCTGATGGCGGCGCTCGACCAGGCGAGCGTGATCACCGGCTCACCGGTTGTGAACATCGTCGGCCTCTGTCTCGGGGGGACGATGTCGACGATCGGCCTGGCCCATCTTGCGGCCGAGGGCAAGGCCGAACGAGTCGGCTGGATGACCGTCACGAACACGCTCGTCGACTTCAGCATCCCCGGCAATCTCGGCGTCTTCGCCGACCGCAAGAGCGTGACGCGCCTCGAACAGAACATGAAGCAGCGTGGCTATCTGGAGGCGTCCGCGATGGCGCAGACGTTCGACTGGCTGCGCGGCAACGACCTGGTCTGGAATTACGTCATCAACAACTGGTACATGGGCAAGACCCCACCAGCGTTCGATCTCCTTGCCTGGAATGGGGACAGCACGAACATGCCGGCGGCGATGCACACGCAATACCTGCGAGCCTGCTACGTCGACAACCTGCTGATTCGCCCCGGTGCGTTTCGGATCGCCGGAACCCCGATCGATCTCAGGAAAATCAAGCAGCCCATGTACGTGCTCGGCGCCGAGAACGACCACATCGCCCCCTGGAAGGGATCGTATCTGACGACCCAACACGTCGGCGGCGAGGTCCGCTACACGCTGACGTCGAGCGGGCATGTTGCCGGGATCGTCAATCCGCCCGGCAACCCGAAGGCCGCGTTCTGGACTCGCCCGCATGCGGATCGCGGTATCCATGCCGAGGCATGGCGAGCGGGAGCAGAACGTGTGAGCGGGAGTTGGTGGGACGACTGGGTTGCGTGGGCTGCGGAGCGGTCGGGGGAACTCGTTGCGGCGCCACGAGTTCCGCCCGGAGATCCGGCACCCGGGAGCTACGCCAAGGGCGAGACGGCTCGACTCTTCGAAGCTCGATCCTCGGCACGCCGGTCCCAGCGTGCTCGAACTGGCGCAGCAGCGAAGAGTTCCTGACCGACGATCCTCAGCGGGACTTCCGCTTCGCCCTGGCGGTCGCCGCCTTGGAGGGCACGGCTTTGGTGGCCGTCTTGCGCGCCGGGCGTGACGGCGTCGGGCGATCCGCTGACGGCTGCTGAGTGGCGATCAAGCCTCGGTACACCTGGATCAATGCCTGCTTGGCTTCCTGAGTGAGCCGACCGTCCACCCGGATGGCGTCCTCGACAGTCAAGACGGGGCGTTCCACCGAGTCATCGAGTAGGCCAGCCTCCCGGTACAGGGTCTCGGCGGACATGTCAAGCGCGTCCGCGATCCCCTTGAGCACCTGCGCCGACGGCGTGTACACGCCGCGTTCGATCTGACTGAGGTAAGGATTCGACACCTTGGCCAGCCCCGCGAGCTGGCGCATCGAGAGTGACATCAGCTCGCGCTGGGTGCGGATGAAGTCTCCTACTGACTTGAACGGTGGCGTGGGCTCGGGCATGAGCCAATCGTAGCGCTTGGGGAGCCAAGCTGATGGAGGGTTGACATAGGCAGCGCCCGCTTGGTATACTAAGCACTCGACAACAGCCTCGCTACAAAGGAGACCAGCTATGACCGACAACCAGACTTATGTGACCGATCTGCAGAAGCAGTTCCTGACCGCGATCCAGAAGGTGGGCGAGGTTCAGGCCAAGCTCTACGAGGCGGTTCGCGATATGCCGGCGACTCTCGAGAGTGGCCAGATGACTCCCGCCGAGATGGTGGAGAAGTCGTTCGACTTCGCGGCCCAGGTGCTCGACACCCAGCGCGATATGACCCTTCGGCTCATCAACGCCGCTGGTGGAACACCGACCAAGACCCGGACGGCGAAGCAAACCGCGTAAAACCCTCGATACGGGTCGAGGCGACTCGACCCGTATCGGATCCAAGCCACGAGGACAAACACCATGACCCAACACGCCGACTTCCGTACCACCACCGCCGCGATCGCGGAGGGCCTTGAGCGGTCCACAGAGATCGCGCTGGCGACGACCGAGGTTGTCAAGAGCATCACCTCCGTTCTGGTTCCGCTCAGCGTCTTCATGCTTCCCAATGCTGAGACACTGATTCCCGCGATCGACAAGGTGGTTGATCGTAACTTCGGCATCGTGCTCAAGGTCGTCGAGTGGCAGCACGAGATCGCGACTGCGGCTCTCGGTCATCTGGGGTCCGACGCCTCAAACTGATCCCGTCGGGAGCGCATTCGCTGCTCGCACACGGTGTTGCGCTCACTCCCTGAATCCAAGCCTGAGACATGACGGTGGCTGGGGAGGGAGGACTCGAGAACAGACCGCCCTTTCGAGCCGTCGCGTATTCGGCACGCCAACGAACGTAACCGTGGTGACGTGTTCGCGTTGAATGGGTCACTACAGCCATGAAACTCACAACCGTCATTGGTACTGCGATCGCCGCCTTGAGCCTCGCAGCTTGTGGGTCAACAGTCCCGCTGACTGCGCGGCCAGCTACGGCGACGGCGGCGACGACTGCCACGCCGACCGCGCCACCTACGGTGGCACCTACTCCAACGCCTACACCGTCCACGCCGGGCGTGTACGTTACCGTGACGTGCTCGAACGTACCGGTGATGTGGACTATTAACCCCTTTCCAGCCGGGAGCATGTTGGGCGTCGCCACCTGGCACAACCTGACGGTTGGAGACTACTTTGGAATTGGGCTCAACATGAACCCTGTTACGTCGAACACGATGTCGGTAGGGGTTGAGGGGATTGGGGATGCGAACAACGCTTTCCAGCAAGGCACCTGGGGCTGGATGGAATTGACCGGCCCCGACGAGACGGTTACGGTCGCGCAAGGCAACCTCACAATTCCGGCGTGCGCACCTGATGTGCGCGTAACCGCGTGCGATCACGCGGGTACAGCAAGCGGCGGCGCAATCGCATGGTCAGACCTCGCTTACTCGACGCTGACAGTCACCGGCCCAGCACCGTCTACCTACCATTTCACGCTCCCTGCGAGCGCAGGCCGATACGGTCCGCTGACCGCAGGCACCTATGGCTACAGGTTCAACGCGTACGAAGAATCAGTAAGCGGTGCAGTCACCATCCCAGCCTGTCCGAGCTGACGATAAGCACCGAGGCCCGTCGCGGCCCTGTACATGGGCCGCAAAATGCGGCCGATTTCCCCGGCTGATCCCGGTTTCGAGCATCATGATGGTCCGCGTGAGGAGGTATCCGGTAACGACGGCAATGATGTCCACCAGCAATGCTGTGCTGATGAGAATCGCTGGCCATGGCGACTGAGATAGCCGGATCGGCCGTCGAGCTGCGCTTCCGATTGCCCCCCCAATAGTGTCGCGAGAGTGCCTCGGTCCGCATGGCCTCTCATGGCCGGAGCATGCAGGCAGCGGGCACCGCCCAATACCTCGGTGCCGCGACAGAGGCATGACGAATGCCGCTGAACGTCAGTAGATGAAGCCCTCGACGTCGGTGAGCGATGAGATCAATCGCTGGTCGACGATCCCCAGGCCGTCGACGTTGGCCTCGTCGACGATGAAGCTGGTCGCGTTCACCACCGACTCCACGTAGGCGACGTGCCCGAGCGGGCTGTAGCCGTTGCCGGGGCCGAAGACGACGATCGCGCCCACCCTCGGGATGATGCCCTCCTGCTTTCCCCGGGCCGCCGCCGCGATGAGCCACTCCCAGGCGTCACCGCCCCAGGTGACGTCGCGCAGCGATGCGACATACCACGTGCACTGGCCCCACGGGAAGTCGTCGACGCGCGGGCCGTAGGCGAAAGGTGGCAGCGCTCCATCGATCGAGCCGGCTTCGCCTCCCGCCGCTCCCAATGTCGCTGCCTGCACCCCCTCGGCCGTCGCGAGCTGCGTGAGGACGTCCTCCAGTTGGTGCATCAGGGTCGCTGCCCGGCCGGTGAGCCGCGATGCCTGCCGCTGGTAGCGAGCCTGATCCTGCAGCGCCTGCGCTTGCAGGGTCTGCACCGCGGCGGCCTGAGCGGCGATCTGCTGCTCCTTATGCTGCTGCTGCGACTGCAGTTCCGTAAGTTGGTCCGCGGTGGCACGTACGTCGAGCACCAGGGTGTTCACGTTGTCGGTCACCTGCTGGTAACTCACCATCGTGTCGAGTGCGTCCAAGAGTGTCTTGCTCTGCAGCAGCGTGGTGAGTGCAGTGCCGTTGGTAGTGATGATGTACCTCGCGACGATCAGCGCGGCCAGGCGGCTGCGGTCCGATTGCAGCGTCGCCTGCGCCGCCTGCGTGAGCCCGGTTGTTTTCGCGAGCTGCGAGTTGGCAGCGGCCAGCTCCACCTGCTCGGTGCCCAGCTGTGTTTGCGCGGCGGCGGCCTGCTGCCCAGCCTGCACGGTCTGCGCCTCGAGCGGCGCGGCCTGCATCTGCAGCGCCATGATCTGCTGCTCCAGTGCTTGCGCCTTCGACTGCAACTGCACGACCTCAGGACTTG
>JBIOIZ010000057.1:0-19297 GCA_044450385.1 Candidatus Dormibacteria bacterium | reverse complement strand
TCGGCGCAGGTCTCCGTCAGACCTCGAGGATCTCAGCCTCCTTGCGCTGGATGGCGTCGTCGATCCTGGCGATGAACTGGTCGGTGATCTTCTGTACGTCCACGAGTTTGGAAGCCACCTCGTCCTTGCTGATGTGGCCGTCCTTCTCGACACGGCGGAGATGGTCCACCTCGTCCCGGCGGATGTTGCGCACAGCGACGCGCGCCTCCTCTGCCTTGCGATGGATCACCTTGACGAGATCCTTGCGTCGTTCCTCGGTCAGCTGGGGGATCGCGACCCGAATCACCTGGCCGTCGTTGCTCGGGTTGAGCCCGAGGTCGCTCTTCTGGATGGCCTTCTCGATCGCGCCCAGCGAGCTGCGGTCATAGGGTTGGATGACCAGCATGCTGGCCTCGGGAACGCTGATCCCCGCAATCGTCTGGAGCGGCGTGGGTGATCCGTAGTAGTCGACGTGAAGCCGCTCCAGCAACGCCGGCGACGCGCGACCGGTGCGCACCGTCATCAGCTCTCGATGCAGGGCGTCGACGCTCTTCTCCATGCGCAGGTTCGCGTCCGCGAGGCGCTCCGCGATCTGTTGCTCCGGGTCGTCCTGCTTGTCGCGGTCGGTCACTCGGCGTCGCCCTCCCCGTCCACTCGGGTCCCGATCTGCTCGCCGAGGATCACCCGTTCGATGTTGCCCTGCGTGAACAGGTCGAAGACGATGATCGGCATCCGGTTGTCCATGCACAGCGTCACCGCGGTGCTGTCCATGATGGCGAGCCCGCGGTTGAGGACATCCAGGTACGTCAGCTTCGGCAGCCGCGTGGCTGTGGTGACCTTGTTCGGATCGGCGCTGTAGATGCCGTCGACCTTGGTGGCTTTGAGCAGGACGTCGGCGCCGATCTCGACGGCGCGAAGCGCCGCGGTCGTGTCGGTCGTGAAGAACGGGTTTCCGGTGCCCGCCGCGAGGATGACCAGGCGTCCCTTCTCGAGGTGCCGGATGGCGCGCCTCGGGATGAACGGCTCCGCGACCTGTGACATCGCGATCGCGCTCTGCAGCCGGCAGTCGATGCCGAAGTGCTCGATGGCGTCGCGGAGCGCGAGAGCATTGATCACCGTCGCCAGCATCCCCATGTAATCGGCGGTCACCCGATCGGTGCCGTGCTGGGCGGCCTCGGTGCCGCGCACGATGTTGCCGCCGCCGACAACGATGGCGACCTGCACGCCACGTTCGACGATGTGGGTCAACTGCTCGGCGATGTGGCGCGCGGCTCCGTAGTCGATGCCGTACCCGGCGGTGCCGAGCATTGCCTCGCCGCCGAGCTTGAGGATGACCCGTGCAAACACCGGCCGGCGCCCGTCGGCGGCACGTGCGTCCACCGCGGCGAGTTCCACCTTGCCGGCTCCGAGGCTCACTCGGCCGGCGGCGCGGCGGCGTCGTCGCTCTCAATGCTCTCGCTGCCCACGGCAAAGCGGGCGAATCTCGCAACGGTGATGTTCTCGCCGAGCTTGGCGATTGCTTCGGTCACCAGGTCGCCAACCTTCTTCTTGTCGTCCTTGATCCAGGGCTGCTCGAGCAGGCAGATCTGCGCATAGAAGGAGTCGAGCTTGCCGGTGAGGATCTTCTCGACGATGTTCTCAGGCTTGCCCTGCACCTGCTCGCGATAGACGGCGCGTTCGCGTTCGACGATCTCCGCAGGGACGTCCTCGCGCCGCACGTACTGCGGCGCCATGCCGACGACCTGCAGCGCGAGGGTGTGCGCGAGGTGCTTGAAGTCGTCCGTCTTGGCGACGAAATCCGACTCGCAGTCGAGCTCGATGAGCGCGCCCTGCTTGGCGATGCCCCCGGCATGGTGAATGTACGCGTCGACGATGCCCTCGTTGGTGCTGCGTCCTGCTTTCGCGGCCGCACGGGAGAATCCCTTTGCGCGCAACCAGTCCTCGGCCCTGTCCATGTCGCCGTCGCACTCAACCAGAGCTCGCTTGCAGTCCATCATGCCCGCGCCGGTACGCTCGCGCAGGGCCTTGACCATCGCTGCTGTGACCTCTGCCATCAGCTCGTCGCCTCCGCTGCAGCAACCGGTGCGCCGGTCACCGCCGGATCCTCGGCCGCAGCCGTTGCAGCCTGCTCCGCCGCGATGGCGTCGGCATGCGCGGCGGCGGCTGCAGCCTGCTCGGCGGCGACGATCGCGGCTGCCTCAGCAGCAGCTGCGGCTTCGCGATCGCGCTTCTCGGCTTCCTGCCGTTCCTGCATCTCGCGCTCGCTGAACTGCTGCAACCCCTCGGCGATCGCCTTGCCCACTTCCGTCACGATGAGCCGGCAGCTGCGCATGGCATCGTCGTTGCCGGGGATGACCACCTGGATGGGATCCGGGTCGCAGTTCGTGTCGACGATGGCCACGATCGGGATGTTCAGCTTGTTGGCCTCAGTGACCGCGATGTGCTCCTTCTTGCAGTCGATGACGAAGACCGCTCCAGGGAGTCGCTTCATGTCTGCCATTCCCGCGAAGTTGTTCTCGAGGCGCTCGAGGTCGTCCTTCGCGTCATTGGCCTCCTTGCCGCTCATCCGCTCGAAGTCACCGCGCTGCTGCATGACCCGAAGCTCGGCCAGGCGGCGCAGCCGGCGTTGGATGACCTGGAAGTTGGTGAGCATCCCGCCCATCCAGCGGTGCGTGACGTAAGCCTGGCCGGTGGTGCGGCAGACCTCCTCGATGACGTCCTGAGCCTGCTTCTTTGTACCGACGAAGAGGACCTTCTGGCCGCTCCCGACGATGTCTCTCAGGTATTCGCAGGCGGCATCGAGCTGCTTCTGGGTTTGCTCGAGGTCGATGATGTGGATTCCGTTTCGCGCCGTGAAGATGTACGGGCGCATCCGGGGGTTCCAGCGGCTGGTCTGATGGCCGAAATGGACTCCGGCCTCAAGCAGCTGGCGCAGTGTTACTGCCGGCATGGGCGGTCGCTCCTGTTGGTGTGGTGTGGTGCCTCCGTCCGGGGTGAACCGCGGCGGCGACCCGGGGGCACCGGGCACCCGCCGGCCGCGTGAAACCGGACGTGTGAGATGACCCGAGTGTACCAGCCCCGCCGGCTCCCCACACCTGGGGCCCGGCGTCAGAGCACGTAGCGGCGAAGGTCCTGGTTTCGGACCAGGTCGCCGAGGCGCTCGCAGACGTAGCCGGCGTCGATGACCACTGTTGTCCCCGCCAGGTCCTCGGCCCCGAATGAGACGTCCTCGAGGACCTTCTCCATGATCGTGAACAGGCGGCGCGCTCCGAGGTTCTCATCCTCCTCGTTGAAGCGATGGGCCTGAGCCGCGAGCTCGTGAATGCCGTCGGGGGTGAAGTCCAGCGCGACGCGCTCGGTGCCGAGCAGCGCAGCGTACTGCCTCGTCAGCGCATTGCCCGGCTCGGTGAGGATGCGGACGAGGTCGTCCTCGCTGAGCGGTTTCAGCTCGACGCGGATCGGAAAGCGCCCCTGGAACTCGGGGATCAGATCACTGGGCCGCGCCGCAGTGAAGGCTCCCGCCGCGATGAACAGGACGTGATCGGTTCGGACCGGGCCATATCTGGTGTGCACGGTCGATCCCTCGAGGATCGGGAGCAGGTCACGCTGGACCCCCTCACCGCTGACGTCTGGTCCGCGGTCGGATGCCGGTCCGCAGATCTTGTCGACCTCGTCGATGAACACGATGCCCGAATCCTCGACCACATGGATCGCGTCGTCGTAGACGCGGTCCATGTCGATGAGGCGGTCGGTCTCCTCGTCGATGAGGACGTCGCGGGCCTCCGCGACGGTCATGAGCTTCTTGCGCTTCCGTGGGGGTGCAAGCTGCGAGAAGAAGTCGGACAGGGACACACCCACCTCCTCGAGCCCGGTCCCGGTGAACCCCTCGAAGGCGGGTTGAAAGGGCTCGTCGACCTCGATCTCGAGGGTCGCTTCCTCCAGCGCTCCTGCCGCAAGACGGCGTGCGATCCGGCTGCGCCGGGCACGAGCCCGGCGAGTCTCAGCAGCCGCCTGCTGCTCACTGGCTGCATCGCTCGCCGGGGATCGCGATCCACGCTGGCGCTCTGTTGCCTCGTGCAGTGTCTCGACCAGGCGCGCATCCGCGAGGGCTCGCGCCCGGGGCTCCACCTCGGCGACGCGGTCCTCGTGCAGCTCAGTGATGGTCTGCTCGAGGAGATCGCGAAGGATGGACTCGACGTCACGGCCGACGTAGCCAACCTCGGTGAACTTGGTCGCCTCCACCTTGATGAACGGCGACTCGGTCAGACGGGCCACCCGCCTCGCGATCTCTGTCTTCCCAACGCCGGTCGGCCCGATCATCAGGATGTTCTTGGGGAGGACCTCGTCGCGCATGTCGTCGGGGAGCATGCGGCGGCGTACCCGGTTGCGCAGCGCGACCGCGACCGATCGCTTCGCCTCGTGCTGCCCGATGATGTACTCGTCGAGACGGCGCACCACCTCGACGGGACGCAGCGTCTCACCCGCGACCGCCTCGATCAGGTCGTGGGGTCGTTCGTCGACCTCCTCCGCGCCTTGCTCCACGGCTGCGACGCTGGTCACGCGGGGACGGGCGCGGCCGGCGCGGGCGTCGCGAGCGCAAGGGTTTCGACGGTGATGTTGTCGTTCGTGTAGATGCAGAGGCGAGCCGCAATCAGCAGGGCTCGTCGCGCGATGTCCTCGGCGCCGAGGTCGGTGCTTTCGAGCAGCGCGGCTGCGGCAGCGTGAGCGTACGGTCCACCGCTGCCGATCGCGACCACACCGTCGCCGTCGTCGGGTTCGATGACCTCGCCGTCGCCGCTCAGGAGCAGGATCCGATTGACGTCAGCCACGATGAGCATCGCCTCGAGCCGGCGCAGGTACTTGTCCGTGCGCCACTCCTTGCTGAGGCCGATTGCCGCCCGCACCAGGTTGCCCTGGTGCTTGTCGAGATGCTGCTCGAACTTGTCGAACAGGGTCAGCGCATCGGCAACCGCCCCTGCGAATCCGCAGACAACCTGGCCGTGGAACAGACGCCGCACCTTCGAGGCACGCGCTTTCATCACGATGTCCCCGACGGTCACCTGGCCATCGCCGGCCACTGCAACCGTTCCGCCGCGCTGCACCGCCACGACGGTCGTCGCGTGCGCGCCCGTCATACAGGGGCGGCCTTGGGCGGCCGGTACTTGCAGGCCGGATACCCGGAGCAGCTCACGAACGGCCCGTATCGACCCTTGCGCGTGACCAGGGGCTTGCCGCATTCGGGACAGTCCTCTCCGGTGGGCTCGGGTGCAGGACCCGCCACACGGGTCCCGGGCGCACCGGGCTGTATGTACTTGCAATCGGGGTAGCCGGTGCAACCGACGAACGTCCCTCGCCTCCCGCTCCGCCGCCGGAGCGGTTTGCCGCATTGGGGACACACACCGAGCTCCTCGGTCTGCGCACCGTCAGCCTCGCCGTTGGCGGCCGCTCGATCGTCCTTGATGTAGGTGCAGCTGGGATACCCCGAACATCCGACGAACGGACCGCGCCTGCCCTGGCGGGTGACCAGCGGCTTGCCGCAGCGCGGACACATCTCGCCGGTCGCCACGGCCTCACTCGTCTTGCGGTCCTTGATGTACTTGCAGTCCGGGAACCGGGAACATCCGACGAACTCGCCGAACTTTCCCTCGCGGACGACGAGACGCCCGATCTCGCACTCCGGGCATTCCTCACCTGTTTCCCGTGCCGGGACGCGGACGCGCTCCATCGAGCGCTCGGCGCGCTCGAGGGTTTCAGCGAAGGGCTCGTACCATTCGCGGACGGTCGGCTCGTAGGCGCGCGTGCCTTCCTCCACGGAGTCGAGCCGCTTCTCCAGGTCGGCGGTGAACGCGACGTCGACGATGTCGGGGAAGTTCTGGCGCAGGACCGCATCGACAGTCTTGCCGAGCTCGGTCGGATGCAGGCGCCGCTCCAGCTGACGCACATACTGGCGCTCCTGGATGACCTCGATGGTCGCGGCATACGTCGACGGGCGACCGATGCCGCGCTCCTCGAGCTCCTTGATCAGGGTTGCCTCGGTATAGCGGGGCGGCGGCTGGGTGAAATGCTGCTCGGCAGCGATTTCCAGGCACTTGAGCTCCTCACGCTCGGCAAGCGCCGGGAGGGTCATGTCCTTGTCCTTGTCCTCGTCGCGCTTCCACACTTTTTGGAAGCCTTCGAAGGTGATCAGTGAGCCGGATGCCCGGAACACGTAGTCCGCCGCGTCGATCATCGCGGTGGTGTTGAGGTATCTGGCGGGGCTCATCTGACTCGCAACGAAGCGTCGCCAGATGAGGTCGTACACTTTCAGCTGCCCCGGGGAAAGACTTGCACTGACGGAATCAGGGGTGCGGTTCACGTCGGTCGGCCGGATCGCCTCGTGCGCGTCCTGAACGTTCACGGCCGCCTTCCGGCGAACGGCTCCGGTACCGACGTATTCCTTGCCGAATGCCGTCGTGATGTGCTGTGCCGCGTCATCACGAGCTGCGTCGCTGATGCGGATCGAGTCGGTGCGCATGTACGTGATCAGGCCCGTGGACCCGGCACTGCCGAGCTCGACGCCTTCGTACAGCTCCTGGGCGATGCTCATCGTCCGCTTGGGCGACATCCGCAGCCGCGCACTCGCGTCCTGTTGCAGCGTACTGGTGGTGTGTGGCGGCGATGGGCGGCGTGTCGTCTCCTTGACCTCGACGGAACGCACCACGAAGGTCGGCGTGCGCTCCGTGACGGCACCCTTGTCGTCGAGCCCGAGTGCGGTGATGACCTCGGCAGCCTCGGCCTCGGTCCCGAGCTCCAGCTTCTCGCGCTCCGCCGCCTCGGTGTCCCCGCGCCGGCCGACCAGTCGCGCGCTGAACGGGTTGTTGCCATCTTTAGCAAGAAGAGCATCGATCGTCCACGATTCGACGGGAACGAAGGCGTCGATCTCGGTTTCGCGGTCGACGACGAGGCGAACCGCAACGGACTGCACCCGTCCAGCCGAGAGACCGGCGCGAACCTTGCGCCAGAGCAGCGGTGAGAGCCGGTATCCAACCAGGCGGTCGATGACTCTGCGCGCCTCCTGCGCGGCGACAAGCGATCGGTCGATCTTGCGCGGATGCGCAAGTGCCGCATCGACTGCCAGCTTGGTGATCTCGTGGAAGACGATCCGGTCGGGGTCGTTCAACCCGAGCGCCTCGGCGAGATGCCAGGCGATGGCCTCCCCTTCACGATCAGGGTCCGCCGCGAGGAGCGTCGACGACGCCTTCTTGACCGCGGCACGGAGATCGCGAATCTGCTTCTCCTTGCCTTTGATGAGCTCGTACTGGGGTGTGAACCCGTCATCGACGTCGACACCCATCTTCGACTTGGGGAGATCTCGGACGTGCCCCATCGAGGCGAGCACGATGTACTCGGACCCGAGAAAACGGGCGAGCGTTCTCGCCTTGCTGGGCGACTCGACGATGATCAGACGTGACACTTCTGGACTTCCTATGGGGGCTCTGGCGCCGGTTATACGGTACGGGCCACGAGGCCTCCGGGCAGGGACATTACGGCTCCGGCAAGCTCCAGCGCACCGAGCCGGCTCGCGACGAGCGCCGGCGAGAGCCCGAGTGCGAGCCCGACCTGGTCCGGGTGAACGGGTTGCGTTCCCATGCGTGCCAGTATCTCCCGCAGCGGTGGGCTGAAACGCTCGAGGCCGCCGCCGGCTACCCCGGAGGGGGCGTCGAGGGCGGAGTTGGGCGCTGCCGAGCGCAGCTCGGGGACGGCCTCAAGGAGATCGCCAATGCCGAGGAACGGCCGGACGCCGTCGCGGATCAACAGGTTGGTACCGCTGCTCTGGCGCGAACGGATCGATCCGGGGACCGCAAGCACCTCACGGCCGAGGTCTGCCGCCCAGCGGGCGGTGCTCAGGGCGCCGCTGCGTTCGGTGGCCTCGACCACGACGACCGCGTGGGCGAGGGCCGCGATGATGCGGTTGCGTTTGGGGAAGTTGAATTTGAAGGGCGGTGTTCCGGCCGGCTCCTCGCTCAGCAGACACCCGGACCCGACGATCCGCGAGCGCAGCCCGGCATGCCGTGGCGGATAGCAGACATCGACGCCACAGCCGAGGACCGCGACGGTCGATCCGCCGGCATCGAGCGCGCCCGTGTGTGCTGCGGCGTCGATGCCCAGTGCCATGCCGCTGATCACCTGGATGCCCGCCGACCCAAGCTCTCGGGCGATCGAGGCCGCGATCTCGACGCCGGCGAAGGTCGCGCGGCGCGAACCGACGATCGCGACGCACGGTATCGCCGGGCCAATCGTGCCGAGCTCCCAGAGCCCACGTGGCGGCGACCCGAGGTGCCGGAGGCGCGCCGGCCACTCCGGCGAGTCGGGATCGACCCAGCGCGGCTCGATCATCCCGCCATCTCGATGCGGTAGTGCAGAGCTTCCGCGAGCGCATCCTCGCCCACCCGATCCTCACCCGCAAGATCGGAGATGGTTCGTGCGACGCGCAGGACCCGAAAGAACCCCCGTGCGCTCAGGTGGAGGCGTTCGCCCGACAGCGCCAGCAGCCGACGTGCCGGCGCCGTGGCCCGCGCTGCGGCGAGGATCTCACGCCCGTTCAGCGCGGCATTGCCGTGCCCGCCCTCGCCTCGTCGATGGCGGGCGGCGTCCACGCGGCCGCGCACTGCCGCGGATGGCTCTTCGTCGGCGCCGTCGAAGATGTCGCGATACTCCAGGCGCGGGACCGAGACGACCAGATCGATGCGGTCCTTGATCGGCCCGCTGATCTTGTTGTTGTAGGCAGTCAGCTGGCGAGGCTCGCAGGTGCACCCCTGTGCGTCGCCCAAATGGCCGCACGGGCACGGGTTCGAAGCGCCGATGAGCATGAAGTCGGCCGGATACGTGACCGCGGCACGAGCCCGCGCCACGGTGACCGAGTGCTCCTCCAGGGGCTGCCGGAGTGCCTCGAGATGCTGCCTGGAGAACTCACAGAGTTCGTCGAGAAACAGGACTCCGTGGTTGGCGAGGCTGATCTCGCCGGGCTGGGCGAGGCCGGTGCCACCGCCGACCAGGCCGGCGCGTGAGATGCTGTGATGCGGCGCCCGGAAGGGCGGTCGCAGCGTGGTCGGCGGGCGTTCGCGCAAGCTGCCCCGCAGCGAGTAGATGGCCGCAACCTCAAGGGCCGCATCCGGCGTGAGGTCGGGAAGCAGCGACGGGAAGGTCCGGGCGAGCATCGTCTTACCAGCCCCGGGCGGACCGGTCATCAGCAGGTTGTGGCCGCCCGCCGCGGCGATCTCGAGGGCTCGTTTCGCGTGGCCCTGACCGCGGACGGCAGCGAGATCCGGCTCAGGGGCCGGCAACGGGGGCGACGCATCGCGCACGCCGGCGACAAGTGGGCCATCGCCACGCAGATACTCGACGCACGCCTGCAGCGACGCGGCGCCGAGGACCTCAACGCCGTCGGCGAGCGCTGCTTCGGGGGCGTTCTCCACCGGGACGATGAGACGCCTGGTTCCCGCGGCGGCGAGACATCGTGCCATCGGGAGCACCCCGGTGACCGGGCGCACCGAACCGTCCAGAGCGAGCTCTCCGAGAAAGGCGAGACCATCCAGCCGTATCGATGAGTCCTCGGCACGAAGCACGGCGATGGCGATCGCCAGGTCGAACCCAGTCCCCTCCTTGGGCAGCTCGGCGGGAGCGAGATTGACGGTGACCCGGTGCTGTGGAAACTTGAACCCGGCGTTGCGGATCGCCGGTTTGACCCGTTCGCGAGCCTCTTGGATGGCGCGGTCGGTGAGGCCGACGATCGTGAACGCCGGGAGTCCATTGGCGATATCGGCCTCGACGGTCACCGGCACGCCTGCAAGGCCGCGGGTCGCGCAACTGATAGCGAACGCAATCACACAACGCAGTGTAGCAAGGCGAGCGCCCGGGGCGCCATCCGGCCGTTCGAGGCTTCGGCGGGACTGAGAGACTCAGCGCTGCCGCCTCTCGTATCGTCCGGTGCATGCGAAGCCCGAAGACCAGCGCGCAACCCGTCGCGACCACCAGGACGCCGCCCGCCTTCTCACGCGATCCGAAGTTCGAGGCCCTTGCCGAGTCGTGTACGCGGTTCCTCTTCGGCCATGGACGCCGTTCCGCCGATGAGCTGCTCGCCACGATCCCGCCCGGCACCAAGATCGACTACTACGGCATCGGCGGGGCGGTCATGGAGCTCGAGCAGGAGGTCGCGTTGCTGCTCGCCAAGCAGGCGGCACTGTTCTTCCCAACGGGGACGATGGCGCAGCAGGCGACTCTCCGCGTTCATGCGGATCGACGATCGAGCCGGAGCATCGCGTTTCATCCCACCTGCCACATGGAAACGAACGAGGAACGCGGCTACGAGCGCCTGCACGGCCTCTTCGGGGTTCCCGTCGGACCACGCGACGAGCCGCTCTCGGCCGCAAGCCTCGCTCAGGTGCACGAGCCGATCGCGGCCCTGCTGCTCGAGCTGCCGCAACGAGCGCTCGGCGGCACGCTGCCGTCCTGGAGCGAGCTCGTCGCGCAGGTCGGCTGGGCACGTGACCGGCGGGCCGCGGTCCATCTGGACGGAGCCCGGCTTTGGGACGCCGGCCCGCATTACAGGGCCAGGCACCGCAAGTCGATCGCGGACATCGCGGGATTGTTCGACACCGTGTACGTGTCCTTCTACAAAGGACTCGGTGGCATCGCCGGTTGCTGTGTCGCGGGCGAGGCCGACGTGATCGACGAACTGTCGGTCTGGCGAACCCGTCACGGCGGCCGCGCCTTCGGCCTGTGGCCCTATGCGGCGTCGGCGCTCGCAGCGCTGCGCCTGCGCCTCCCACGCATGGCGGCGTACTACCGCCACTCTCTCGCAATCGCCGAGGCGGTTCGCGACCTTCCCGGCGTTGAAGTCCTGCCCTCTCCCGTGCAGAGCCCGATGATGCACCTGCGTTTTGCGGTTGAGCTCGAGCCCCTGCGCGAGCGGGTTGCCGAGATCGCCATGACCGACAAGGTGATGACCTTCGCCCGGCCGTGGGCATCACTGGGTCCAAGGCTGCAGGAGTTCGAGCTCCATGTCGGCGATGCGACGCTCGAGCTCAGCCCGGAGGAAATTCGCGATCTCTTCGCGCGTCTGACCGGCGTGGCTCCTCGCCGCGCAGCTCGCGCCGCGCGGCGCAGGACGGCCTCACGGCGTCAGCTCACCGGTGTCCCTCGGGGTCGAGGGAACGGCCGGTCTCGAGCAGCGTCTTGAGGCCGCTGAGCGGATCGCCTGCGGTGATAGTTCAATCGCCTTGGACGGCGTCTCTGATGTGCTCGGTCTTGGTCACCGTCATCGCCCCGTCCATCATCAGGCCGATGACGTCGATGCGGCAAGGCTGCTTCTGGCGGTGCGTCTGGGCGCGATAGAGCTCCAGAAGCATGCGCAGCTTTCGCTGCTTGCGCTCGTCGACCGCTTCCTCCGGTGTCCCGAACCCGACGCCGCGGCGCGCCTTGACCTCGATGAGCACGAGCGTGTCCCCGTCCTCGGCGACGATGTCGATCTGACCGAGGCGGCTGCGCCAGTCGCGAGCGAGGATGCGGAAGCCCTGCTCCTTGAGGTACGTCAGCGCGGCGACCTCGCCCGCGTGACCCACGCGGTCCTTGAGGGGGCGGGCCGGAGGAAGTTGCTCGGGGGTTCTCGACCCCCGGCTACGCTCCGCCGTCGCTCTCGGAGGCTGCGGCGGCAACCTCGGCTTCGTCGGCCTGGTCTGTCACCTCGGTGATCCCGGTGTCGCCGGCCGCCAGGTCCTGGGTCGTCTCGTCCACCTCGTCCGGTTCGACGTCGGCCCCGGTCACTGCCTCCGGCTCGGAGCGAAGCAGGGTCATCTCGGAGCCGCCAATCGGCTGACGCCGCTCGCGAATGCGGGCATGGCGGCCGACCTTTTCGCGCAGGTAGAACAGCTTTGCCCTGCGCACCTGGCCGTGGCGCAACACTTCGATCTTGTCGATTCGAGGAGCGTGGACAAGGAATGTCCGCTCGACGCCGACTCCGTGGGCGATGCGGCGTACGGTGAAGCTGGTGGCGAGCCCGACCTTGCCCTTGAGCGCGATCACGACGCCCTCAAAAACCTGGATACGCTCGCGGGTCCCTTCCACGACCTTGACGTGCACACGCACCGTATCGCCTGAACACAGGATGGGGACTTGCTGTTTTTCCTGCTCGCGTTTGAGCAGATCGATGACATTCACGTTGTTCCTCCGGGCCTTGAGGCAGACCGTAGCAGATCGGGGCGACGCAGCCCGGTCCGTCTTGTGCTTTCATCACGACGCCACGCCGCGATCGCGGCGTGATTGCCCTCGCGGAGCACCGCTGGGACAGAGCGTCCCTCGAAGTCGGCGGGGCGTGTATACAGCGGTGCCTCGAAGCCGCCCCCGGCACCTTCCGAAAAGGTCTCATCGCCAAGCGATTCCGGCGAACCGACCACCCCGGGCACCAGCCGAGCGGTGGCTTCGATGACCGCCATCGCCGCGACTTCACCGCCGCTCAGCACGTAATCGCCGACCGACAGCTCCTCGCCGATCTCGTCGCGAGCACGCTGGTCGACTCCCTGATAGCGGCCGCAGACAAGGAGTATCGAGCGCTCACCTGCAAGCTC
Source organism: Candidatus Dormibacteria bacterium (assembly GCA_044450385.1). Classification (GTDB taxonomy): domain Bacteria; phylum Chloroflexota; class Dormibacteria; order Aeolococcales; family Aeolococcaceae; genus Palsa-851. Next base: position 6,716 of record JBIOIZ010000057.1, on the reverse strand, counting down.
GCGAGCGACGCTCTGATCGAATTGACGTCCCTGCGGCGAGAGCAGGATGCACCGGATCCCGGGCTCGGTTTCGCGCACCGCGCGCACGGCGCGTATCACCGGTTCCGGCTTGAACACCATGCCCGCCCCTCCGCCGAACGGGATGTCGTCGACCTGGCGATGCCGACCTTCAGTGTGCGTGCGGAGGTCGTGCACGGCCAACTCCACATCGCCGGCAGCGAGCGCACGGCCGACCACACCGACACCGAGCGGACCTGGGAATACCTCGGGGAAGATCGAGAGCACGTGGAAGCGGATCACACCGTCTCCTCGATCCACGGCGCAACCGTGATCGTGCCTGCGTCGACATCGATCGCCATCACGTAATCCCGCGCCATGGGCAGGCGGTGCACGGCGCTGTCGTCGCGGATGACCAGCACGTCATTGCCGACGCCCGCCTCGACATCATCGACGATGCCGACATCGGCCCCGGTGGTGTCGCGCACGCGCAGGCCGATGAGTTGCCACACGAACCATTCGCCGTCCGAGAGCGGACGCGCGGCGTCGACGTCGACGCACAGGTACAGGCCGCGGAGCAGCGCGGCGTCGGACGCGGACGTGATTTCCTCGAAGCTGAGGAGCACCGCGTTTCCGGAACCGGGCCGAGCCGTGCGCACCGTGAACGATCTGGAACCGTCCTCGGTTTCGAGCTTCGTCCCAGGCGTGAAACGGCTTGGATCGCCGCCGATGGGCTCAGCCCGCACTTCGCCGCGGACGCCGTGCGCGCGAAGTACCTGCGCAGCGCGCAGCCTGGCTGGTGCGAGTGGGCCGCCTCCGCTCACCGTATGTCTTTCAACTCCACCTGCACGCGCTGGTGATGACGCAGACCCGCGGCGCGGACCACGGCACGAACCGCTTCGATGTTCCGTCCCGTCTTGCCGATGAGCTTGCCCATGTCCTCTTCAGCGACGTGCAGGGTGACGATGGTGCTCCGGCCACGTGGACGCGAGTCCACGGTGACGGCCGAGCGATTCGAGACGATTCGCTCGGCGATGAATCGTGTGAGGTCGGCGTAGTCGGTCATTCTGCTGCGTCCGCGGCGGCGGGTCCTGTCGCCGCGGGGACCCCTCCCGGCCGCGCTTCTGGCGCCTCCGGGCTTCCCCCCGCGACGCCACCCGTCTCGTCTGCTGCCGAAGCGAACGGCTCCGCGGATTCCTCAGCATTCGCCGGCTCAGTGGGGGCAGACTCGTCCACGACGGGCTCATCTACCGCTGGCTCTGCGGCGACGGGCTCGTCAGCAGCGGCGCGCTCACTTGCGGCTTCGGTGGCTGTTGTTTCCTTTGCTGCTTCTGGAGTTGGCACCGCAGCAACGGCGGTGTTTGCGGCGGCTTTTGCAGGAGCTTCGTGCTCAGCGGGTTCGGGTCGGGGGACGATCTTGAAGGGGCGCGCGGCGAGGATGCCTTCCTTGACAAGCAGCTGGCGGGCGCTGTCGCTCGGACGTGCGCCGCGGCGCAGCCAGAGCTGCACGCGGTCAGCATCGATGCTCACCACAGCCGGATTGGGCAGCGGATCATAGAAGCCGATCGACTCGATGAATCTGCCATCGCGTGGGCTGCGCGAATCCGCCACCACCAGCCGGTACACCGGGCGCTTGGTGGTGCCCATCCGCTTCAACCTGATCTTGACCAATGTCGTGCTCCTTTCAGAAACCTGCTTGTCCGAGTTGGGTTGGATCGATGTTCTTGAGCTGCCTGAGCATGCGAGCCTTGCCCCGCACTCCCTTGGTGCCCTTGCCGCCGAGGCTCTTGAACATGCTTTGCATCTGTTCAAACCCCTTGAGCAAACGATTGACGTCGGCGATCGTCGTTCCGCTGCCTGACGCGATGCGCTTGCGACGCGCGCCTTTGATGATCTCGGGGTGACGGCGCTCCTGGGCGGTCATCGAGAGAACAATCGCCTCCATGCGGCCGAGGTCCTGTTCGGAGGGCATGGCGGCTCCCGCCTGCTGCACGAGCTTGCGACCACCGGGCAGCATGCCGAGCACGCCTTCCAGCGAACCCATGCCACGCAGCTGACGCAGTTGCGCAAGCCAGTCATCCATGGTCAGACGCCCTGCGAAGGAACGCTCGACCATCTCCTCCGCGTTCTTCTGATCGAACTGCTCCTGGGCGCGTTCCACGAGGGTCAGAACATCGCCCATGCCGAGAATGCGCGACGCCATCCGGTCGGGTGCGAACGCCTCGAGGTCCGATACCTTCTCTCCCGTGCCGACGTACATGATCGGCTTGCCGATGGTTTCGCGCATCGACAACGCGGCTCCGCCGCGGGCATCGCCGTCGAGCTTGGTGAGGATGACGCCGTCGACGTGGACGGCATCATCGAATCCTTTGGCGACGTTCACCGCCTCCTGGCCGGTCATCGCATCGACGGCGAGGATCACCTCGTGAACAGTCGTGGCCTTGCGGATGTCACGCAGCTCATCGAGCAGCGGTTCGTCGATCTGCAGACGGCCTGCCGTGTCGATGATGACCACGTCGCAGTTGAGCCTTGTCGCTTCCGCAACGCCGCGCGCGGCGAGCTGCGCAACCCTGGCCTTCCCGTCTGGGACGGTGACCGGGATCTGGTTGTCCAGTCCCAACTTCTGGAGCTGTTGCACAGCCGCCGGGCGAGTGATGTCGGCTGCGACCAGCATTGGGCGGTGCCCATCGCGCCGGATGGCAACGCCGAGCTTGGCTGCGGTGGTGGTTTTGCCCGAGCCCTGCAGGCCGACGAGCATGATCACCGTCGGGGGGTGCGGCTGGTATTGAATCTTGCGCTGGTCCCCGCCGAGCAGGGCGACGAGCTCGTCGTTGACGATCTTGACGATCTGCTGTCCGGGAGTCAGCGACTCGAGCACGTCGCTGCCGATGGCGCGCTCGCGAATCCGGTCGACGAATGCGCGAGCAACGCGGAAGTTGACGTCCGCTTCGAGCAGGGCCACGCGAACCTCGCGCAACCCGACCTCGACATCCTCTTTGGTCAGACGGCCGCGGCCGGAGAACCGGCGAAGCGCCGTGGCGAGTCGATCACTGAGTGCTTCGAACATGATCAGGCGGTCACCGGTGACGTCGCCAGGCGTGCCCGCAGGTCGGTCTCGATGCGATCACGCCGGTCGAGCTCGGCCGCGTGTCCGAGCCGATTCTCGAAGTGTTCGAGCTGCGCCAGGGCGCGACGGACGAGGTCGTGGGCGCCGCTGCGCGTGCAGCTGAAATGCTCGGCGAGCTCGGTGAACGACCAATCCTCGTGAAGGTGCAGCCGGCAGGCCTCACGCTGATGGTCGGTGAGCACGGCGCCATATACCTCGAGCAGTCGCTCCTGCCACACGCGTGACGTGAGCGTTTGCGAGGTGGTTCGATGTGTCAAGGGCAAGACCTTGACATGCTACACGATGCGGGCGAATCGACCTCCGGACACACCGGAGCCGGCGCCGGAACCCGTGACGCTTCGCCACAGAATCGTCCCGACGCCGGCCTCCCAGGCTGGATGCTGCTACGCAGCCGCAGGCTCCTCCGCACGGGTCGCGGTTTGCGCTGAGGGCATCCGCTTGCGGGCTGGAATGAACGCTGCCGCGAGCGCTCCGACGGCAACGACCGCCCCGCCGGCGGTGACGGCGGGCGTCAGCCCCGCGACGAACGTCGCGCCCGAGCTGTACCCACCCCAGTGGGCGAAGATCGAGGCGAGCACGGTCACACCGAGGACGCCGCCAAGCTCGCGGATGGCGTTGTTCGCCCCGGATGCCTTGCCCTCCTCACGAGCGCTCACCGAGCTCAGCACGACATTCGCCACCGGTGCGAAGAACATGCCCATGCCGATGCCGCTGAGGATGAACGGCACGATGAATGCCGAGTACGGAGCGGTTGGGGTGACCACATGGCCGATCCAGATCAGCCCGGTTGCCTGGAGCGCCAGCCCGATCGCCATCAGCGTGCGGCCGTTGATGCGGTCGGAGAGCGCACCCGCGGTCGGCGCGACGATGATCGGCATCGCCGTCCATGGAAGGATGCGCAATCCCGCGTCCAGTGGCGACAGGCCCTGGACGGTCTGGAAGAACTGCGCGAGCAGGAAGACGCTGCCGAACATACCGAAGAACATGAACAGCGACGCGGCATTGGCTCCGCTGAACGTCCGGTTGTTGAAGTAGCGGATGGGCAGCATCGGCGCACTCGAACGGAGCTCGTAGATGACGAACCCCACCATGAGCGCGATGCCGGCGACGAGTGTCCCGAGGATCTCGGGGCTCGTCCAACCCTGCTGGTTGGCGCGAACCAGTCCCCAGACGATCGCGAAGAGACCGCCGCTGGCGATCACCAGGCCGCCGAGGTCGAGACGGTTGTCGGCGCCATGTGTCTCGTTCAATCGAACCCGCGCGAGCGGGGCGAGCAACAGGCCGATCGGCACGTTGACCCAGAAGATCCAGTGCCACGAGATGCCCTGAACAATCGCGCCCCCGACGATCGGCCCAACCGCGACGGCGAGTCCACCGATGCCTCCCCACGCGCCGAGCGCGACTCCGCGGCGATTCGCGGGTACCGCGGCACTCAGGATAGTTAGCGTCAATGGTGTCACCATCGCTGCGCCGGCCCCCTGCACGGCACGCGCGACGATCAGCATGGTCGGGCTCGACGCGAGCGCGGACGCCGCGGAACCGAGCGTGAACACCGCAAGGCCGATGGAGAAGATGCGCCGCCTGCCGAACCGATCACCGAGCGCGGCACCGGTGAGCAACAGCACTGCAAACGTCAGTGTGTACGCGTTGATCGTCCACTCCAGCTGCTGCAGGTTCGCATTGAGGTCGTGACGGATCACCGGCAGCGCCGTGGTCACGACCAGGTTGTCGAGGGTGACCATGAACAGGGCGATCGAGGTGATCGCGAATGTCCAGATGACCGGGAACCGTCGAGCCATGATGCCGTTCCTCCTTGATGGGTGCCTGTCCCTGCTGGTTCTAGTGATTACTCACTTACGTTGATTGACAAAAAAAAGGGCGTTAGCCGCCCAACTTGGCGTTCATCCCGCAGCCCTCCATGAGGCGCACCGCCCATGCCTGGGGTTCGTCGACCTGGCCCATCATCGCCAGGACGTTGAGCAGCATCCCCTGCGCGAAGAACGTGCTCAGACGCGAGGAATCGACTCCGGTGAGCCGTTCTGCGAGGCGCACCAGCTCGCCGAATCCCTCGGCGACGACGGCGCGAATCGCGGGGTCGTCGCACGCCGCGTACGACTGCAGCTGCGCGCGCAACCTGAGTGGGCTCCGGCGAATCTCGTCGACGTACGCCTCCCCCATCGAGGCCAGAGCCTCCTCGCCCTTGCGCCCTTTCGCCGCTCGCTGGAACAGGGCTTCAGTGTCCTCGAAGCAACGCTTGACCGTGGCGATGATGAGCTCGCGCTTGGTGCCGAACAACCGGAACAGGTACGGCTGGGAGATGCCGGCCATGCGCGCGATCACGTCGGTGGAAGCGCCCGCGTAGCCGCGTTCAGCGAAGACGATCACCGCGGCTTCGAGAATCTGCTCGCGGCGCTCCGGGGCGGTCAGGCGTTCGACGGCGGTGGTCGGGGGCACGATTCGGTATGGTAGTGAGTACTCACCACCATGTCAAGAGGTCGCGCCGAAGATCGTGTCCAGGTAGGCCGATGGATCGAAGACGTTGAGATCGTCCAGGTCCTCGCCCATCCCCACGAGCTTGACCGGGACCTTCAACTGCTCCTCAACGGCAAGGAGCGTCCCGCCCCGCGCGCTCCCGTCGAGCTTGGTGATCACAAGGCCGGTCAGCGTGGTTGTCTCGTGGAACGCGAGCGCCTGGCGCATCGCATTCATCCCGGTGGTCGCGTCCACGACGAGGAGCACCTCGTGTGGAGCCTCGGGGATCAGCCGCTCCACGACCCGGCGGATCTTACCGAGCTCGGCCATGAGGTTCACCTTGGTGTGGAGGCGCCCCGCAGTATCAACCAGTATCACGTCGACTCGGCGAGCCTCCGCCGCCTGGATGGCGTCAAAGACCACCGCGCCCGGGTCAGCGCCGGGCTGGTGGGCGACCACGTCCGTTCCGGCACGATCCGCCCATACACGCATCTGGTCGATCGCCGCAGCCCGATACGTATCGGCCGCGGCGATGAGCGAGGTGCGGCCCTCCTCCCGCAGCCGGTAGGCGAGCTTGCCGATCGTGGTCGTCTTGCCGCTTCCGTTGACACCGACCACGAGCACCACGCTCGGCACATTGCTGAGGTTCAGCGAGCGGTCGTAGGCGTTCATCACCACGAGAATCTCCGCCTTGAGCGCGGCGATCGCAGCGGCGCCGTCGGCGAGCTTCTCGCTGCGCACTCGCTGGCGCAGCGCGGCCGCCAGACGCTCAGCAAGCTCGACGCCACAGTCGGCGGCGATGAGCACCTCGGTGAGCTCCTCGTAGAAGACGTCATCGAGCTTCCGTCCCGGGGCGGCGAGCCCGTGCATCTCCGCGCTGAAGGCGTTCGACGCCTTGTCCATCCGGCCGGACACGCGTCGCCACCAGGCACTGCGCCTGACCGGGGCGACGACATCGTCAGGCATCGGCCATCGCGGCGGTCACCCGGCGACCCGATGAAGCGCGGCGGTCGGGGCGGCCACGTTCGACGCCTCGTCGAAGCGCACTCCCAACACCGAGCTGGTGCCGTCGGCGTCGATGGTCACGCCCCAGAGCGCGTCGGCAGCGGCCATGGTGATG
>JBIOIZ010000056.1:0-19623 GCA_044450385.1 Candidatus Dormibacteria bacterium | reverse complement strand
GGCGGTGGACGGCGCACGGTTGCGGTGTACTGAGAGAGCTTGATCGGAGAACCGGTCATCCGCAGAGTCCCGGCAGTGGGGTGCTCGGCGGTCAGCACCATGTCACGCGCCTGCACCTGGGGATGTGCGAGCGCGGCATCGACAGCGTTGATGGCGCCTGCGGGAATGCCGACGCCGGCAAGTTCCTTGGCCCATGCGGCCGACCCTCTGGCGGCGAGCGCGTCCTCGATGAGCGGGATCAGCGCGGCGCGATTGGCAACCCGCTGCGGATTGCTGACGAAGCGAGGGTCGTCAACCAGTTCAGGCAGGCCGACGAGCGGTGCGAAGCGCTGCCAGAGCGTGTCATTGCCCACCGCGACCATCAGGTGACCGTCGGCAGTGCGCAGCGCCTGGTACGGGACGATGCTCGGATGCGCCGACCCGTAGCGCCGTGGCACTTCACCGGATGCGAAGTAGCCACCGGCGAGGTAGGTCAGCGATGCGATCTGTCCATCGAGGAGCGAGATGTCGATCCATTCGCCGCGCCCGGTGGTGTGGCGCGCATGCAAGGCCGCAAGGACGCCGATCGCAGCCCACATCGATGCACCCAGGTCGGCCGCGGAGTTGCCGACACGCACCGGTTCGCCGTCGGCTTCGCCGGTGACACTCATCAGGCCGCCCAGCGCCTGCGCAATGGCGTCGTAGCCCGGCTCCGAAGAATAAGGACCGGTCTGACCAAATCCTGAGATGGACGCGTAGATCAATCCAGGGTTGCGTGCGCTCAGGTCGTCGTATCCGAGCCCCAGCCTGCCGGCGGTTCCGGGGCGGAAGTTCTCGACAACGACGTCGGCCCGGTCGGCGATGCGCAGCGCGATGTCGCGGCCCTGCGCGCTCTTGAGGTCGACGGCGATGCCGCGCTTGTTGCGATTCACGGATAGGAAATACGCGGACTGATCGCCCTGGAATGGCGGCGCCCACTCTCGCGTGTCGTCACCCGTGCGAGGATTTTCCAGCTTGATGACATCGGCACCCAGGTCGGCAAACACCATTGTTGCAAATGGCCCGGAGAGAATCCGCGACAGGTCGAGAATCCGCACGCCTGCGAGCGGACCCGATGAAGGCGACGGCTGCGGGATGCGCGAGTCCATCGAGCAACGCCCCTAGGACAGCACGCCGACGTAGAGCTTGACGACCTCGTCATTGTGGAGCAGGTCCTGTCCTCTGCCCTCGAGGCGGTTCCTGCCGAGCACGAGCACGTATGCCCACTGCGCGTGGCGCAGCGTCTCGCGCGTGTTCTGCTCCACCACGACGACGGCGACGTTGGTGGCACGCACCTGTTCGATGCGCTCCCACACTGCACTCTGGAACTTCGGGGACAGGCCGGCGGAGGGCTCGTCGAGAAGCAGCACGGCGGGATCCACCATGAGCCCGCGGGCCATGGCGAGCATGGTGCGCTGGCCGCCGCTCAAGGTCTCAGCATGGCGGCGATGCGCGATCTTCAGATCCGGGAAGAGTTGGTAGAGCTCCTCAGCACGCTCGCGTAACCCGTGACTGCGGCTGTACCCGCCCATCTCCAGATTCTCCTGGACGCTGAGTTGCGGAAAGACGTTGGCCACCTGCGGTACATAGGCAATGCCTCGGCGCACGAGCTTTTCCGAAGGCAGTCCGGTGGCGTCACGGCCCTCGACGGCGACGGTGCCCGCCTTCGCGGTGATCACGCCGGCGATGGCTTTGAGCAGCGTCGACTTGCCGGCTCCGTTGGGGCCGACGATGGCGGTAATGGCACCACGATGCGCGCGGATGCTGACGCTCTCGACAATCGGGGGTCCCCCGTACCCCGCCGTGAGGCCCTCCACGTCCAGGGCCGCGACGGTCGCCGTCTCGGTCGGGGCGGGATCAGGCGTCAGCGTCGTCATAGGTTGGCATCTCTCCGAGATAGGCGTCGACGACCGCGGGGTTACCGCGCAATTGATCGAACGGTCCTTCGGCGATCACCTGACCCTCGGCCATCACGACGACCTGATCCGTGACTCGCTCGATGAAGGGGAGGTTGTGCTCGACGATGACCACCGAGGTACCCGCCGTGACAAAGGCGAGCACAGCCGTCGCCATGCGCTCGCCGAGGACCGGGTTCACGCCGCCCATCGGCTCGTCGAGGATCACCAGGCGTGGCGATGCCATGCGGATTCTCCCGAACTCGAGGAGCCGTTTCTGACCGCCGCTGAGGTTGCCGGCGCGCTCGTTGCGGAGATGCAGCAGTCCGAACTCATCAAGGATGGCGCGAGCCCGGAGCAACTGGTCGTTGGCGCGCTCCTTCTCTGCTCGCGACGGACCGCGAAGTGACCGCCAGAAGCGCTCGCGCCGCGGCTCGAAACAGGCGAGGATCAGGTTTTCCAGGACGGTCAGCCCCGGCCACTCTCGTGGACTCTGGAAGGTCCTGATCAAGCCCATCCGCGAGATGACGTGGGGCGCCTTGCCCTGGACCTCCTTGCCTTCAAACCGGACGCGGCCGGTGTCGGGCACTTTGAAGCCCGAGATGAGGTCGATGGCCGTGCTCTTGCCGGCGCCGTTGGGGCCGATCAGCCCGGTGATCTGTCCTTCTTCCGCAGTGAACGAGCAGGCGTTGACCGCCTGCACACCGCCGAAGTGCTTGTTCAGAGCCTGTACCTCGAGAAGTGCTGTCATGCCGCGCCGGTGTCGAGCGTGGGTCCGGCGATGGCGCTCTCAACGGCGACCGCTGCACCCCCTTTCCCGGCGGGATCCTTGTCCCGCATGCGCCGTTCGGGAAGCAGGCCCTGGGGCCGGAACCTGATGAACAGCACCAGGACGATGCCGGTGAGGATCAACCGGAATGCCGGAGCGTAGCTCGGTTGGCTCGAGATCTCCGGCAGGTATCGCGTTGCCTCTTGCAGACCCATGACCATGACGGCCACGCCGAGGATGACGCCGCGGTTGCTGCCACGACCGCCGACGAGGATTGCAGCGTACAGCACGATCGTCTCCACCGGCGACCACGCGGACGGATTGAATGCACTGAGGTACCCCGCGAAGAGGCCTCCGCCCAACCCGCCGATACCGGCACCGATGACATACGCCTTGAGCTTCATCGCGTAGATGTTGCGTCCGAACGCAGCTGCTGCCCGCTCATCCTCACGCAGGCTGCGGAGCGCAAGGCCGAACCGGCTGCTGCTGAGCCGTGTGACCATGACGAGCACCACCAGGAGCACAACGACACACAGGCCGAGATAGAAAAACGGATACGCCGTGAAGTCGAGGCCGAGGACATCACCCATGGGGTCGAACAGACCGGAGAGCCCGTTGTAGCCATTGAACAGGGGCACGAACTGCCCTGCAAAGACGTACAGCACGTACACGGCGCCGAGCGTGACGATCGAGAAGTAGATGCCGCGCAGATGGCGCAGCGCGATTGCGCCGACGACAAGGGCGAGCAGCATTGCGCTGATGACAGCGATCGCAACGGCAATCGGAAACGGCAGTGTCAGACCGAGGATGTACTGCGTCGGAGAGGTCGCGGGTCCGATCGTCAGCACCAGCGTCATGTACGCGCCGAGCGCGACATAGCCGTAGAACGCCAGGTCGAAGTCGCCCGACCACCCCCAGATGATGTTGAGCCCCAGCGCCATGATCGCGAAGATCGTGCCCTCGGTGAGGACTGAGACCAGGTAGTCGATCATTCGAAGACGCTCCGCCTCCCGCCGACGAAGAGGCCCCGGGGACGCACGAGGATCACCAGCGACAGAATTGCGAATGCGAATGCCAGGTTGTAGCTGGCGCTCACGTAGCCGCCGAAGAACTCGAGCGCGATGCCGACGATGATCCCGCCGACCAGTGTGCCCACCGCCTTGCCGAGGCCGCCTGCGACCGCTGCCGTCAGCGTGATCAGGAAGAAGCTGAAGCCGGAATATGGGCTGAAGGTGCCCACGCTCTCCGCGAGGATGAAGCCGGCATAACCGCCGATGAGCCCGGCGAGCAGCCACGTGAGTGCCGCGACCCGGTTCGCGTTGATCCCGGAAACCCTGGCCAGTGAACGGTTCTGCGACACGGCGCGCAACGATTTGCCGAATCGCGTGTGTTGGATGATCACATAGAGGAGCGCAGTGATCACGACTGTGGAGACCATGATCTGGATCTCAGTGTCGGTCCACAGGAAGGGCCCGATGGTACGGGGCGCTCCCTGCGGCACCGAATAGCCGAGGTTGGACGCGCCGAAGATGATGACCAGCACGTTCTGAATCACCAGTGAGACCCCGAGCGTGGCGATGAATGTCGGCAGCCCGCCGATGCCCCTGCGCACGAACCTGTCGACGACGCCGTTGTGGACCGCAAGCGCCAGTGCGCCACCACCTGCGGCCGCGGCCAATCCCGAAAGGATCACGCCGCCACCGTGCTGCTGGACGAGGTACGCGCAGTAGGCCCCGACGGTGAGGATCTCACCGTGCGAGAGGTTGGCGACGTTGGTCACGGAGTACTCGAGCGTGAAGGCCAGTGCCGACAGCGAGAGAATCGCTGCGGCGACCAGCCCAAAGCCGAGTGTGAGCAGAGCCTCGTGCACTAGAGCGATTCTCCAACGATTTGGCTGGCCGGCGCGAGACGGTCGGGGACGGGACGGGGGCAGCGCATCGCCGGCGCGCGCGCTGCCCCCGAAGCGTCAGGGAGTCGCCGCGGCAAGGGCCGTCGCGGACAGAAGAGCGACCTGCACCTCAGCCCCGGTGCTGGCATCGGCCTGGAATGCCCCGTACGGACCGAAGACGTTGTTGAAGGCGTTGTAGATGAGGTCACCGCTGGACCCGTCCATCTTGATCTTGGTTCCCGCCTTGATCCCTGCCAGGCACGCCTGGTAGGTGTCGCACGGCGTGCCGGGCGGGTTGGTGACCGCCTTCATGTCGGCGATGACCGCGGGGCCGTCGGTGGTACCCGCCTTGTCCATGGCCAGCGCGAGGCTCAGGACCGCATCGTATGCGTAGTTGGCGCCGGCGATCGGCTGTGCATTGGCGCCGTTCTGAGCGGCGAACGCTGCGGCGAAATTGTCTGCCGCGGCGCCGGTTGCGTTGGTGCCGTAGATCGACACGAGGTGGGAATGTGCGACGGAGTACGTGATCGCCTTGAGGTAGTCGTTGCCGCTCGTCACGTCGGTCCCAACAATCGGAATCGCGAGGTTGTCAAGCTCCTTGAAGTTCTGGAACATGACGGCTGCGGTCTGCGGATCGAGTTGGGTGAAGATCACGTCGGGATGCGCAGCGATGATCTGCTGCACCTGCGTGAGATACGAGGTCTGCCCGGGCGCGACCGTGATGTTGGACACGATGGTATTGCCAAACTTCTGCCAGGTCGCCGTGATCGGCTTGGGGATGGTTTGCTGCGCGATGTCCGACGAGAAGAGCAACGCCGCGGTCTTGTAGCCCTTCTGCTGGGCGTACAGCGCCATTGCGACACCGAGCTGCGAGTCGGATGGGCTATCCCGCCAGAGGTACTGGTTGGTGTTCTTGTCGAAGGCCGTGCTCCCGCCCTGGAACTCTGTCGGAATTTTGGCTGCGCTCACGATCGGCGCCACCGCGGCGATCTCCTGCGTCTCCGGCCCGATGATGCCGCTCACGCTGTCTGCTGAGAGAAGCTGTCGCACCGCCGGGACCGCATCGGCTTCATCGCACTGGGTATCGGCATGACTGAGGTCAAGCTGCTTCCCGAGCACGCCACCGTTGTCGTTGATGACCTTCTGTGCCACCTGTGATCCCTGCAGCATCGCCTGTCCGAGGACCGAAAGCGGACCGGTGAAGCATGAGAGCACGCCAAAGGAAACATGACCTGCGCTGTCGGTCTTGATGGTGCCGCTGGAGCTACCAGACGGGCTGGTGCTGCTGCCGCAGGCAGCGACGACGATTACCACCGCGATACCGGTGAGCAGGCGTTTGGGTGCACGTGTCTGCGTGACCCGGGCCATGGCTGTCGGCGACACTGTCCAACCTCCGATCAGCGGCCCAGGGAAGGGCCGTCCCCGATACTGGGGCGCAGTCTGCTCCGCGTTGGATAACTATGTCAATGGGTCGGTGGATAGTCCAATTTTTGCGCGATAATCCGCGCCGTGACCCTCGATACGTCGCCGCTCCGTCCGCTGGGTCGCACGCGACTGTACGAGGATCTCGTCGAGCGACTCGGGGAATTCGTCGTCCGAACGAACCTGCGGATTGGTGAACGTTTCCCACCGGAGCGCGAACTGGCATCCCGGCTCGAGGTCAGCCGAGCGTCATTGCGCCAGGCCCTGGCAGTGCTCGAAGCGCAGGGATTCATCGAAGTCCGTCACGGCGGGGGCGTCTTTCTCCGGCGCAGCCGTGGCTTCGGCGGCGTGCTCCACAAGCTCGTGGAGCGACGAAGCCGGTTGCCGGAGGTGTTGGAGGCACGCGAACTCCTCGAGGTGCGGCTCGCGGAACTGGCGGCGACCAGACGTGAGGAGGTGGACCTCGTCGCGATGCGATCAGCGCTGATTGCGATGGAAGCAGAGATCGCGTCAGCGGGCCTCGGCATCGATGGTGATGCGGCGTTCCACCATGCCATCCACCGCGCTGGGAACAACAAGGTGCTGGAGCATGTCATCGACGGGCTCGCGCTCGCCATTCACGAAACTCGCGTGGAGTCGCTCGCCGAGCCGGACCGACCGAGGAATTCGCTGCAGGCCCATCGGCGAATCCTGGAAGCGATCGAGGCCCAGGACGTGGCGCGCGCAGCCGACGCAATGCGCGCGCATCTGCGCCAGGTTGCGGACGTTGCGCTCCTTCGATGGGAGCCGCCAGTTGAAGACCCTCCCCCACCATGACGCCGCCGTCGTGGCTGGAGCACGTGACCGCGGTTGCGGAGCGTGGCCGCGCCATGCTCGGGCGTGGCGCCGGCGCGACTAACAGCACGGCGAGCCTGGCGGTGCTCTGCGATCGCCTGATCGCGCGGCGGGGCGAGGCATCCGGTCTGGCACTTGCGACCGAGCTCGTGCGCGCGCTCGAGCGCATGAGCGGCTCCGAGACCGCTGAATTCCTCGAGGTGCTCGCCGGCGAGTTCTCTCCCCCTCCTGAAGCGGTCGCAGCGGCAGTGGCCCGATGGCGATCGGATCCGAGCGACGACGCGGTGATGGCGCTCGCGACAGCGACCGAGGCACCCCGCCAGGAGCTGTTCCGGCGGCTCAACATGGTCGGCGGAGGCGCCGCTGCGCTGGTGAAATTACGTGGGCAACTGCTTGCGCTGCTCCCGACGCGTCCGCACCTGCGTGGTGTCGACGCCGACCTCCGCCACCTCCTGTCGTCGTGGTTCAACGGGGGATTCCTGCGTCTCGAACAGATCAGCTGGGGAACCCCCGCAGCAACGCTGGAACGGCTGATCGCGTACGAGGCGGTGCACGAGATCCATGGGTGGGATGACCTGCGTCTGCGCCTCGCCGCTGACCGGCGGTGTTTCGCGTTCTTCCACCCGTTGCTGCCCGGCGAGCCGTTGATCTTCGTGGAGATAGCGCTCACCCGCGATCTCCCCACGGCGATTGCTCCGCTGCTCGCTGTGGAGCGACCCATCGCCGAAGCGCGTTCGGCTCATACCGCCGTCTTCTACTCGATCAGCGACTGTCAGCCCGGATTGCGTGGGATCTCGTTCGGCAACTTCCTCATCAAGCAGGTGGTCCGAGAGCTCTCCATCGAGTTACCGGGACTGCGAACCTTTGCGACTCTGTCGCCCGTCCCCGGCCTCGCCCGGGCGGTGACCGATCGCAAGGATGGCGAGGGATTCACCGACGAACGGTTGCTCGCGCTCACCGCAGGGCACCACGACGAATTGCGCCGGCTCGCATCGACGGGAGACGAGCTCGAGGCGTTGTCGCATCTGCTCCAGGCTCCCGCCCCACATCAGCCGGTGGTTGCCAGGCTCGCCGGGCGCCTTGCACTTGCATATCTCCTGCACGTCAAGGTCGGGGATCGCATCGCCGACAGCGTGGGCCATTTCCACCTCTCCAACGGCGCACGCCTCGAACGCATCGACCCCGACGCCGACCTCTCATACCGGGGGCGGCAGTCGCATGCGGTGATGGTCAATTACGTGTACGAGCCACAGCGGTTGGAGGTGAACCACGAGCGTTACGTCCGCTCCGGCCACGTCGCCACCGCGCCATCGCTCAGTGGCGAGATCAAGTCTGTCGACGCGGCCTGGTCGAACGTGCCTCGACGCGAGCGGCGTGCCGCTCGGGCTGCACGCTGATGCCGATCATGTGACTGGGGCGCCTGACAAAGGCACCCCGGTATATACGGGGGCCGGACGCGATAATCGCGGTTGGTCGAGGCCGAGCTGGCGTGGAGGTCGCCGATGGCCAAACATTCGCATGTTGTGATCGTCGGCGCCGGATTCGGCGGTCTCGCCGCCGCTCGCGCCCTGCGTCATGTCGACGTGGACGTGACGCTCGTCGACCGCAACAACTATCACCTTTTTCAACCGCTGCTGTACCAGGTGGCGTCCGGGCTGCTCGATCCATCCGCAATCGCACGTCCAGTCCGCACGATCATGCGCGGCGCACACAATGTTGACGTGATGCGCGCCGAGGTGATCGGCGTCGACCTGGAACATCGCCACGTGGAGACGTCGGCGGCGGGGCTTGACTACGACTATCTGGTCGTCGCATCAGGCAGCGTCACCGACTACTTCGGGAATGAGAACGCGCGCCAATGGACCGCCGGCTTGAAGCACCTGGGCGAGGCACTGACGCTCCGCTCGCGACTCCTCGGATGCTTCGAAGATGCAAGCCTGACCGTCGATGCTGACACCCGCCGGCGGCTGCTCACCTTCGCCGTGGTCGGTGCTGGACCGACGGGCGTCGAATATTCGGGTGCCGTTGCTGAGTTGATCAAGCACGTCCTGCCCAAGGAATACCGTCGCATCGACTTCACCGAGGTGTCCGTGGTGCTCGTCGAGGCTGGGGACCGTATCCTGGCGAGCTTCGCCCCGCGGCTCAGCCGCCTTGCAGCGCGTTCGTTGGAGCGTAAGGGCGTGCGCATCATCCTCGGCGAGTCGGTGCGCGGCGTCGGCGACCACGGATTGGTGCTCCAGAACGGGGAACGCGTCGACACGAACACGGTGGTGTGGACCGCGGGCGTGCGTGCCGCCACTCCACTCGACCTCGGCGGTGATGCCATCGCTCGAGGCGGCCGGGTCAAGGTCACATCGCAGCTCCATCTCGCCGGCCACCCGGAGGTGTTCGTGATCGGCGATGCGGCTGCCGTCGAGCAGGACGGCGCGGTGCTGCCCATGCTTGCGCCGGTGGCGATCCAGGGAGGGAAATACGTCGCACGATCGATTGCCGCACGCGTCAAGCACACAGAGGTCGCTGCCTTCCATTACCGCGACAAGGGCACCATGGCGACAGTCGGTCGTGGCGCCGCTGTTGCACAGTTAGGACCAGTGCGCATCAACGGGTTGGTGGGGTGGTTCATATGGATCTTCGTCCACCTCCTCTACCTGGTCGGGTTCCGGAGCCGGGCGCTGGCGCTCTGGTCGTGGGCGTGGAACTACTTCTTCTGGGATCGGCCCGTCCGGCTGATTCTCACCGCGTCGGCCGAGGCCAATCCCCCGAGAGACCCGTGATGTCAGCGGGGAGCCGTCTCAGGCGACCGCCTGCTTACGCACCACAATGCTCTCGTACGTGCTCATGAGGCCGTCGACCGCGGTGCCGATCGAGTACGAGTCGCTCACACGCTGCCGGGCCGACGCCGCCAGCTGACGTCGCAATCCCACGTCGTCTCGCAGCGTGTCGAGCGCGCTTCCGAGCGATGGCTCCAGAGGATGAGCGGGAAGGACGATTCCAGCTCCCGACACGAGCCGGCCATCGTCGCCGACATCCGTGGCCACCACTGCGCAACCGGCTGCCATGGCCTCGAGCAGAGACAGCGACAAACCTTCCGCAGTGGAAGGCAGGACAAACACGTCGATGCCTCGCAAGAGGTCAATGCATTGTCGGCGGTCGTGAATAGCACCGAGCATGACAATGCGGGGATCGTGGTACGCGAGACGGCTGATCCGTAGCTGTTGCGCGCCACTTCCCGCGATCACCAGGCGGCTCTCGCTCGACCACTGTCGTCGCTGGAATGCACGTACAAGGTCGAGGATTCGCTTCTCTGGATCGAGGCGGCCGAGATAGCCCACCACAAAATCTCCGCCCAGCCCGGCGCGGATCTGCGACGGTCCCGGAGTGATTTCCGTGGTATCGACACCATTGGGCAGGACATCGATACGATCGCGTTCGCAGCCCACCGAAACCAGCAGTTCCCGCTGGTCGTGGCTCAACGCGATGCATCGGTCGGCCAGCGACAGGGTGTGTGCATGAAATCGGTACAGGGCATGGAAGATGCGTCCGTGGCCATCGTGAAGCCGCGCGTACGGAAGGTGCACGGTTGCAACAGTCGGGATGCCCCTCCGGCGGCAGTGAGCCAGCAGCCAGGTGTCGAGCAGCGAGAAGCTCAGTGACACGTGCACGACGTCAGGACGGAAGGCAATGAGCTCGCGAGCGATGCGTGCGGCCGTTCCCGGCGAGGGCATGATCACGGTCTTGAAGCGGGCCGCTGACAGGGACACGGACTGCGCGCCGGGCACGGCTTCACCATCGTGACGATGGAAGAAGAAAGCGACCTCGATGCCGTGTCGCCGCAGAGCCCGGACCGTGGTCGCGCTGTACGAGCTCAATCCGTCGGCTCGTCGACCTCCGCCGTGGCCAAACCAGGCGACTCGTAGAGGACCACCCGGTAACGTGCTGCCAGTCGTCGAGTGCCAGTCCCCAGCCCCCGACGACGGAACCATATCTGTCATATTATCTTATAGGCTCGCTATCCGAGGTGGTGACCGTGCTCGACGAAGTCCCCGCCGAGACGCCGTTCGGATCCTCGCGCATATTGGCTCACACGTAGTCCCACGCGCATGGCGATGTGCCGCGCGGATCGGAACGTCGCGAGGACGCGCCTTGGCGAAGTTCATGGTGCTTGGGTTGCCCCTCGACCTCTCGGTCCGACCCAGCGATGGCGCCACCAGGTCGGACGCTCCGCCGACACCAGCACAACCGACACGAGGACAGCCAGAGCCGACCCCGCCTGCAGGAGGTAATAGCCCAGCTCCGGGCTGGTGGGGATCGCGTATGGCCACCCCAGCACCCGGGTCGCCGCGTTGAGACTGTCGAAACTCACGAGTGCAGTCGCAGCGAGCGAGAGCAGCAGCGCGATGGCCGATGCCAGTGGCTTGCGGCGATCGGCGAGACGCGCGGCGATCGCGATTGCCGCGGCGACGAGCAGAGCGACGACGATCCGTCCGTCGGCGCCCGCCACCATCGTGCCCGCGAATGAGCCCGTGAGCGGCGCGGCGAAAGGCGGGCATCCGAAGCCACAGTTGAGGGCGGCGTATGGGAGAAACGCCCCGGACACGGCGAATGTGAGTGCTGCCAGACATGCCCAGCCCGCAAATGCTGGCACCCACGGGCGGGACACCACTGTCGATGCATTGGGCTCATCGTCATTGCCGCCTTCCACGAGCATGGCCAGTGCGGCACCCACGGCGAGAATGCTTCCGATGAGCAACAGGTAGAACCCCGGGCCGAGGATGTACGTGACAGGCACACCGGGGACGAGTTCCGCTGCGCCGAGAACGCGAGGGAAAGCCGCAACACCCTCGAATATGGCCAGTGAGAGCGCAGCCACTGAGGCCAAGGCGTTCAACGTGGCCGTGAAGCGCCTCGTGACGCCGGCCAGGAACAGGGCGGCTGTCGCGATGAGGGTGGTCACGATCCATACCACCGCCCACGCGTCAGAGCTGCTCCTCAGCGCGCTCGCAGGAAGGCCGGCGGCGTCGAATGCCGTGCAGCCGGAACACCCCTGACTCACGAAGGTCGGGAGCAGAGCGGCAGTCATCATGGCAGCAGCGAGCAGACTGACCTGGCCAGCTCTTGTCGCGACCTGTCGGTTTGGCAGCAGCGTGTTCACCGGCATGCCTCATGGTCTCCGACCGCGAGAGAATCGTGTCCCTTCCAGCGACCATTGTGACTCGCCTACAGGCCTGTCAACGCCATCAGTGCGGCGACCCGATTCACCATCGGACCGGCCTGCTCGTCAGCGCTCCGAAATTCGAACTGTCGCCGGCGACGTGTCAGACCGCCTCAGCGGTTCAGATCGGGTCGACGAGGAGTTTGCGCGTGTGTCCGGCGGATGCCAGGGCACCGATCAAGTGGCGCACCGCGCCACCGCGACGATGCGGGCGTGCCGTGCAGTTGAGCCAGATCTGGCGATCCTCCACTGCCGCCGCGGTGGGTTCGCCGCAGTCGCAGAACGGTGTTTCGCGCTCGGCGCGCTCGATGAGCGCCACAATGCGCGTGTTGTCGGTCGTGGTCATTCTTGGTCTCCCGGAACATCGATACGATGCGTTCCGTATCATAGCACCCCATGGAAGAACAGCGTCCTGCCCCTGCGCGGTTGGGACCCTCTCCCCCAGCACGCGGCGGCCGGCCCAGAAGTGAGCGAGCGCATCAGGCCATCCTCACCGCGGCACGCGAGCTGCTGATCGCGGAGGGCTTCGCAGCGCTGCGGCTCGAGCATGTCGCCGCCCGTGCCGGCGTGGGCAAGGCGACGATCTACCGCCGGTGGCCATCGAAGGAAGCGCTTGCTCAGGACTTGCTCGCTCAGCTTGCCGAGCCGCACATCGGCATCGCCGACATGGGCAACACACGCGACGAGTTGCTCGCCGCGGTGACGAACCCGCTGCGCGCGGTTACCGAGACCGACTTCGGGCCTGTCATCCGGTCCCTGCTGTCGGAGATCGCCAGCAACCCGACGATCGGCGACCCGTTTCGGGCCACGGTCGTGGGAGCTCGTCGCGCCGAGATCGCCCGGGTGATCAAGCGCGGGATCGCGCGCGGCGACTTGCGTGCGGATGCGGATATCGAGGTCGCCACCGAGGTGCTGGTCGGACCCGTGTACTTTCGACTGATGTTCGGGGGCATCCTCGACCTCGCGTTCGCGGAGCGCGTCGTCGACAGCGTCATGCGCGGTTTCGCGACATGACGCCGCCGCCATGCGCCACTCCGACCTCTTGTCAGTTGTGGACGCTCATGTCTCTATCGTCGGCGCGGGGTTCAGGTCAACCGGAGCGTTTCACCCGGCCTTGGTAGCGCTCCAGCTACCGCTGCCGGCGCCGCCGGCCTCCACGTAAGTACCTGACATGGTGTTGCCGGAGATCGTTCCCGTATAGGCCACCGAACCGACAGCCCCGAAGTTGATGGAGCTGCCTGACGCGTTCCCTGTTATGTGCAGCGTCCCCGCAGGAGAAGACAGTGCGATCGTGCCAACCAGGCCGGTCCCTGACTGCTGCCATATGAGGACGAACGTGCCGTTGTACTTACCGCTGTACTGCCCGTTCCACGTCCCACCAAGCGGGACGACTGTCGCCACGCTCGCCGTCGGGGTCGGAGTGGGCGCCGCTGTCGGCGTCGCCGTTGCCGTCGGCGTGCTGGTTGCCGGCGCTACCGTCGGCGTCGGCGTACCCGTCGTGGTCGATGCGCTGCAACCGGCCAGCAGCGATACCACCGGGATTGCGGTGAGCAACACAATCGTTCGCTTCATGGAGTAGTTCTCCCTCCTGTTTCAGTTGCGATTGGCGACAAACGTTGCAGCCCGAGGGCGAGCCGGGCCTGTTTCCATAGCCGGGAGGCTAGCCACGGCCCTTCGGGTTGCCTTAAAGCCAACTTAAGGTCGGGCGAGATCACGGCAGACTCGTGCACACCGCCAACTTAGGCGTCCGCGGATCAGGCTGAAACCGGGAAAACCCTACGGGTCCACCCGCCGGACCCTACGAGTGGTCGCTCGAAGAGCGCGACCACGCGTCAGGGCGCGCCGACCTCAAGGAGATCCCATTCAATCGCCGCGGTCACCGGGACAGGGGCGCCCGACCACCGCTCGACGATCTTGTCGAGCTGATCGTCCGATCGCCATGGGTCGTGGTGGAACAGGACGAGCCGGCTGACGCCGGCATGCTCGGCCAGGCCCACCGCGTAATCGATGCTGGAGTGGCCGAAGTGCGCCCGTGCTGGGAATTCCTCGCTCGTGTATTGCGAATCGTGCAGGAGGATGTCCACTCCGTGAGTCAGCTCCACGGCCGCCTCATGATATGGGCCGAACTGCGCCGGGCCAGGACCGAGCACGTTCGGAGCGTGATCCGGCATGTAGGCGATTGACGACCGTCCATCCGAGATCCGGTATCCGAAGGTACGTCCGCCCTTGTGGGGAATCTCCAACGCCTGGACCTCGAAGCCCTCGATGCGATGACGTCCCGGCGCGAGATGCCGGAAATCCCAGGCTCCTCGCATCTCGCGGGGCCGGATCGGGAAATGTGGCGGTGACATCGCACGCGCGAGGATCTCCTCGGCGTCCCCACCGGGTTGCTCCGGGATATAGAGGGTGGTGCGTGCGTCTGGGTTGTCCACGGAACGACAGAATGGGAGGCCATGGGTGTGATCCCAGTGGAGATGGGTCAGCAGGATGGTGCCGGCGAACGGCTGCTCCTCGAGCACTGCGGGCAGGCGGCGCAAACCCGTGCCCGCATCCAGGATGAGCCGGTATCCGCCGACATCCGACATCACCGCCACACACGATGTTTGCCCCCCATAGCGGGCGTATTCCACCCCGGGCGCTGGAGTCGACCCTCGCGTGCCGCAGAGGCGCAACCGCATGTGCGGACAGTATCGGACGCCGCGGTTAAGCTGTGGCAGGTGGCAACGGCTGTGAGCTCCGCACACCTGGAACGGAAGGGGATGGTCCGGCGGTCGCAGGCCCGTTTCCGGTTGGTTGTCGAAGCGGCGATCGCCGTGGTGCTCGTGGCCACCCTCGCGGCCTACGGCGCGCTGGGGATCTTCACCGTTACGCTGCTGATGACTACGCGCAGGTCGTGGCTCTTCGAGTCCGCGGTTTTTGGGGTCAGCAGTTCAACGCGATACGCAGCGCTGCCATCTCGCTGGTTGTTGCGCATCGTCCATCCATGTCCGAATTGCCGGGCTTGACGTTCACCTTCACGCGCGACTTCTTCCAGACCGTGTTCGTCGACCACTGGTTGAACCTCCTGGCTGTCGCAGTCCTCGCGGGACTCGTTGGCGTTGACCGTCGACTACGCACAGATCGTCCTTGTCCACGTCTGTGTGTGCGCCTCAGCAGCGCTCGGCTGGGTCGGAGGTCAGGGGATCGGCCTCATGGCTGAGCGGACGTCGGGAGCGCGGCGAATCCCCCACGACGTCGCCGAATGATGGCGACATCTCTCCTCACCGTGGGTGCTGTGCATGGTTGACAACATTGGCATCTTCAGCCACCCCGCGGATGAGGACCTCACGCAGGATCCGAACTTCTGGATCAATCGGGATGAGGCCCAGTACTACGGACTCACGTCTCTGGCGACCGGATAGCTCGAACGGTTGCCGCGACCGGTACCAGCCCCTAGGCTGTCTCTCATGCACCGAGACGCGCTGCATGTGCGCAGGGTTTGGCCAACCGAGACGGACGGCGCAGCCACCGCACAACGTCAGCATGGGGCGCAATCCGTCGGTGTCTGAGGCTCGACGCGCTGTAGCATCGATCGCCAGCGACGGATCGACCTTGGCGCACGCCGCGCGCACCAGCCGCGCAGTGGAGGTCATGGCACGAGCAGGCCTCGCTGCGCGTGGCATCACATACCTGATCATCGCGCTGATCGCTGCGCAGATTGCAGTTGGTGGGACGACTCAGAGCGCCGATCAGCACGGTGCCCTCGAGGAGGTTGCATCCAAGCCCTTTGGTCGTCTCCTGCTGATCGCATTGGCCGTCGGGTTCGCCGCCTACGCATGCTGGCGCTGGTCCGTCGCACTCGTCGGAGGTCACGGCGGCGGTGCGGAGTCCGCAGCCAAGGAGCTGGCGCGGCGGCTCGGCGCGCTCGCAATCGGTATCGTCTATGCGGGTCTGTGCCTCAGTACCGTGCTCATCGTGACCGGTCGATCGACCTCGTCCAGCACGCAACAGCAGCAGAGCACCACGGCCCGGCTGCTTGCGATGCCATTCGGACGCGTGCTCGTGATTGCCATCGGTATCGGCGTCGTCATCGGCGGATGCATCGTGATCTGGCGGGCTTTTGCGCGAAAGTTTGAGACGAATCTCGCCCTCGAGAAGGTGGGGCAGTGGGCACGAAGCTGGGCCGTGGGCTTGGGTATCGCCGGCAATGGCGCCGGGGGTGTCGTGCTCGCGATGGTTGGGATCTTCCTTTTCCAGGCTGCCGCCGCCGACAACCCGCACGATTCGAAAGGTCTTGACCAGACACTGCGCACTCTCGCGCACGCACCCTTTGGCCCTGTGCTGCTCCTGATCGTCACGGCGGGATTGGCCGCCTATGGGCTGTACTCGTTCGTCGAGGCACGTTTCCGCAAAGTCTGAAGCCCCTCAGCGGATCCGCCGCCTCGTCTCAGACAGAGGCCGCTGACTTCCGCGACTGTCAGCGCGGTTCGGAGTCGCGCCGGGGCTCTGCGACATGAGGGCGCTGGCTGGCTCGCCCCGTCACCCGCAGATGGGTGTCCGAGGCGAGTGCATCCTGCAAAGCATCGACCAGATCGTGGAGCCCCTCCACAAGTTGCCCGAGATCTCGCTCGGGATGAGATTGCAACGGAGACTGCTGCTCACCTGGTGGCCACTCCCCCGACGAGAGCCGCGGGTCCCACGTTCCAGCCCACGATGGTGCGTCGTCGCCTCGCTCCCAGACGTCGGGCGGGTCGGCAGTACGCAGGTTGAAACGGTACCGATTCCCCGACAGGTCGCCGCAGTAGGCGATGAGGTTGGCGCCAGGATCGTCAGCAACGACGGCGCGGCCGGGATCCAGGTACCCGTGTGCTTTGCCCACAGGCAGCATGTTGTTCGAAGGACTCGGCTCAAAGGTGTCACCCGGTGCCAGATGGATCGGTCCTGAGAAGCCCTTGGCCTCCGCTCCGGCGGAGCGGTAGAGATGGCCGCCGGCAAGCATCCAGACAATGAAGTTGAGCGCAGAACCATTCCCGACATTGCGCACTCGGACAGCCGCCCACGGCTGCTCGCGAATGCCGAGCGGCGGCTCGTCGAGCAGGACGAGGAGCGGCCTCGCGGCGATGGCGCCCTCCCGGCGCATCTCGCCGGCGAGGTCGCGTGCGCCTTCCGCCTGCTGATGGGCCGTCTCAAGCAGGGTGGAGTTCTGATCGACGAGGCGCCGCATTTCGGCACCCAGGATCCGAGTGTGGTGTCCCAGGCGGGCCACCACTGCGGCCGTCGCGATGACCGCGAGCCCGACAACGGCGACCGTGATCAGCTGGATGATCGCAGTCTCGTTCATGGAAAGAGTGTAGCCATAGCGACTACCAATTTTGGGATTGCACTGGCCGGGGCCGGCCTCGGCTGGCATGAGCACGACAAGGCGTCCCGATCGGCTGCGAGCGATTCTTCCGACCCGGGCTGATCAATACGTCCCCGACCAGGCGAAACACACGCGTTAAGGCCTACGCCACTCGTCTTCGCGAACAGCGTAATAGAGCTCATCTCCCCATTCGCCCTTGAACACCTCGTTGTGAACAAAGTGCGCCTCCCGATGCATCCCAAGGCGCTCGAGCACCCGCAACGATGGGGTGTTGCGAGCGTCGCAGCGCCCGATGATCCGGTGTAACCCCAGACCGCGAAAGCCGAGGTCGAGCATGGCCGCAGCAGCCTCCGTCGCAAAACCGTGGCCATGCTGGTGGGGATGAAAACTGAATCCGACCTCGCCCTGACGATGATCGCGGCTCAACCACTTCAGGGTCACGTCCCCGATGACCTGACGTTGCCCCGCCAACACGACGGCAAGCGTGAGCCGTTGTCCTTCATCCATGAGTACGGACTGGTCAAGCTTGCGCTCGAGATCCTCCGCCACCTGCGCTCGGGTACGGGGCTCCCAGTACAAGTACCGGACGACGTCCGGCCGGCTGTAGATGGCGAACAGGTCGTCGGCATCGGCAGACGTGAAGGGACGCAGGATGAGCCGTTCGGTGCGGATCGGATATGTGGGTTGCAGCACGCAGCAATTCTCACTTATGTCTCGTTGGGCAGCCCCGCACCGGTCGTCATCAAGCTGCGCAAACTGTCGTTGATATCGCGGCACGACGCGGTTCGGCGACTTCCAGCGCGATCTCGGCATCGCCTCGAACATCCTGGCCAAGCGCCTCGACGGCTTCGTTGCAGGCCCCTGTGGCTTAGACCACCGATCGAGAGACTGCACAGCGCTCGTATCAATTCATGATCAGAAGTGGGTCAGAGGACTGGGGTTAAGACCTCGGCGTCGGCTGCGGATAGCACACCGATCGCCCCAGCGCAGGGCACGGGAACGGGATCAGTTCGTCCTGTGTCAACCCAAGAGCGGTTCCGAGATCGGTGTACAGCGACGTTGCATTCACCCCCCAGAGCACGCGCCCATCGCTGAGCCTCACCACCCGGCAACCCTGCGCTGCGAGCACCGCTGTCAGGACTGGCTGGCCTGAGTCCTTGAACATCAAGGTGTACGTGGTGCCGAAATCGACAGGACATGACATCACCCCCGCCGGGAGTGGGGGTAAGCGGTCGATGTCCGCACGAAGCCGAGCGACGGTCCCGGTGTCGGTGATCGTCCGATCGAGTGCGGGCAGGATGAATAATCCCGGGTTCCGGGTGATCCGAATACTCTGGTCGATTGCGTGGGCATCAAGGACGGCCGGCGCGCACGCCACCACAAACATCGAAAGGAGCAGGCCTCCTACGGCCATCCGCCGCGTCATGGCAGTAGAACGCGGGGTGCGGTGCGGCGGTTCCATCGGGCTGATCGCTGCCCGCGCCCACTGGGTGACGATGCTTACGCGAAACTAGACCGCGCTCCGCCGCACCAACCAAAGTGCTCATCCAGCAACAGCAAGTCGGGCCTCTTGGCCAGCGTCAAGGCCAGTGCCACCTGGGCCTGTTGGCCCCCCGATAGGTTGCCGATCCGCTTGTTCGGGTCGATGCCGAGAGAGGGGTGGTTTTTCCTGCGCCGTTCGGACCGACAAGCGCGACCACGCGTCCGGCGGGAAGGCTCAGCGAGCAGTCACGCAAGCCGACCGGTATCGCTTGGTCACACGCGTTGCTTCAATGGCGACGCTCATGCCGCCCCGAAGTTGCGCTCGTCCTCCTGGAGGCTCACCTCGACGATCGCTCTGATGCTCTCGAGATCGAGCCCCGCCGCCTGTGCCGAGCGAAGCCAGCGTCTGAAGCTTCGTTCGAGATTGGTCTGCGTGGCTGTGGGAATCGCCGCGGCCACGGAGCCGATGAACGTGCCTTGGCCTTGCCGGCTGTCAACGAGCCCGAGTACCTCGAGCTCTCGATATGCCTTGAGGACGGTGTTCGGGTTGATCGCCAGCCTGGCGACCACGTCCTTGATCGTCGGGAGTTGATCACCCGGCCTGAGGCGCCCCAAACGCACCGCCTGCCGGACCTGCTGAACGATCTGCCCGTAGGTGGTCAGGCCGGAAGCGCTGTCGATCCGAAAGTCAATCATATATCTAGTACTCTAGATGACTGATATAGTGGACGTCAATCGAATCGTCCGGCGTCGCATGATCGC
>JBIOIZ010000055.1:0-19733 GCA_044450385.1 Candidatus Dormibacteria bacterium | reverse complement strand
CTCGAACTCTGCATCGCTGATGACGCATCGACGCACTCCCATGTGCATGAGGTTCTTGACGCCGCGCTTGCCGATCCTCGTGTGCGGGTGGCATACCGGGAACAGCAGGGTGGCATCGCCGCCGCCTCGAATTCCGCGCTGAGTCTCGCGACCGGCGACTTCGTCGGGTTCATCGACAACGATGACGTGCTGCGACCGCATGCGCTGTACGCAATGGCGGCGTACCTGCGCGAACATCCCGACGCGGACGTCGTGTACTCGGACGAGGACAAGTTGCTTCCGGACGGTAGCGTTGGCATTCCGACGTTCAAGCCTGACTTCTCGCAGGATCGCCTGCTCGCCGAGAACTACATCAACCACTTCACGGTGGTACGTCGAACGCTCGCGCTGTCGGTGGGAGGATTCCGCGAAGGATTCGACGGCAGCCAGGACCACGATCTGATGCTGCGTGTCACCGAGGCGGCGACACACGTCGGACACGTGCCGGACGTGCTCTATGCGTGGCGGATGGTCCCGGGTTCCACGGCGATCTCCGCCGGATTCAAGCCGCTCGCGCGGGACGCCGGACGCAGGGCGGTGGCCGACGCGCTGCAGCGGCGGGGAGTCGAGGCACGTGTCGACCTCGGTCCAAGCCCGGGGCTGTACCTGCCGCGCTACCGTCTCGTCGGGACGCCGTCAGTCGACGTGATTGTCGTTACGAGGGCCGACGGCACCGACCTGAGCGACTGCGCTGCGACAATCGAGCGAGTCTCCGGCTACAAGCACCGTCGCGTCGCAACGGTTGTTGCGGGTCAGAACACGCCGGCGGCGATCAACACAGCGGTTCGGGCGCTGAAGGGCGATCACATCGTGGTGGTCGACGCGTCGACTCGCGTGATCACGGCCGAATGGCTCGAGACCATGCTCGAATTGAGCCAGCGCACCAGCATCGGTGCGGTGGGAATCCGGCTGCGATACCCCGATGGCACAGTCGCGCACGAGGGCGTTGTGTGTGGACGCCTCGACCTCGCGAGCAATGTCGATCAGCACCTGCGCGTGATCAAGGAGGTGAGTGCCGTCTCCGGAGCGTGCCTGATGACCCGGCGCGACGTGTTCGAAGCTGCAGCTGGGTTCGACGAGGGGTTTTCTCGGTCTCTCTGGGACGTCGACTACTGCATGCGGATTCGCGCACTCGGCCACCGGGTTGTCTGCACCCCACTCGCGGAGATGACCTGGGGAGACGCGGCTCGTTCGAGTGCCGGGGCGGGCACCGCTGACGCACGGACCTTCGCGCGGCGATGGGGCGACGTCGATGAGCTCGATGATCCTTACCTTAACGTCAACGTGCTCTGGCCTGAACCGCTGAGCCTCCGCATCGACTAACTGAGAAACTCGTCACTCCTCCGTCACTTCCGCGGATCCACTGTACACTCTCGCCCGAAGGGGACAACAATCGGGACGGAGGCGTGGTGTGAAGGTTGGGCGTCGACTGGGTAGCTGGATCTGTGGCACCGCCATTGTTGCAGTGCTCCCTGCATTCGGCTCGACGAATGTTGCAGCCGCAAGTACCGCCGCGCCTGCCACACGGTCTGCGGCGTCTACCCATCAAGCGTCGTCGTCATTGCCGTTCCACGGCGCGGCGCCCCGGTTTCGAGGGGCGCAAGGTCCCCTCGCTCCTCTGTCGGGCGTGACCCAGCGTATTCATGCCTTGTCCGTGGCGGTCGCCCCAGCGCTTGACCATAGGCCGCCGCCGCGCGCGCCGTCAAGCGCGAGGCCGGCCCAGCCTCCCCAACCACTCGGGCATGGGCCGCGACCGGCACGCTTACTCGCCTCGACAACCCCACCGACACAATTGATCGGTTTCCAGGGAACTGATCAGTCGTCAGCAATCACACGTTATGGAGGCAATCAACGCGTGGCGCCGGCGGATCCCGGCATCGCCGCAGGGCCGACGCAGGTTGTGGAGACGACAAACAGCACGATCTACGTCTTCTCACGAACTGGCGGTTATGAGTTCTCGTTCGATTTCAACACGATGCTCAACGGGACGTCCGCGTTCTATCAGGTCACCGACCCGCGAGTCGTCTACGACAAGGGGTCCGGACGATTCTTCATCAGCGAGCTTGACATCTACACGCCAGCGAATGTGTGCGGCGGTTATCCCGACTTCGACGTCGTCCTGGTCTCTCCGTCCTCGACGCTGGCTTCGACCGACAAGTGGTACGGCTTCTACTGGTCTCCCTTTGCAAACAACGCTGACGGACTGTTCGCGGACCAGCCTGGCCTGGGTATCTCGAGCAACCTGGTGGCTGCAACCCAGACTGCGTACGATAACTGCACGAACACGTTCGTTGAGTCTGAACTGCTGGTGGTGCAGAAGTCCGATTTGCTGAACCGTACGTTCGTCGGTGCCAGTAGCGCCGTGAACTATCCAGGCCTGCCGTTCGCACTCCAGCCGGTTCAAGAGATTGGATCAAATCCATATCAATACGTGGTCTTCAACAACTCCGACTCCCAGGAGGGGGGATGCAGCCCCAGTTGCTCGATCGGAGTCCTTGCGGTGACTGGCACGCCGCGGACGGGGAACGTCGCAATGACGCGAACCTACGAGCCCATGACGCCCACCTCGGTGGGGCCGTGCCCTCCGTGCTCAACGCCACCGGCCGATCAGCCCAGCACGTCGTATCAGCTGCAGACAGATGACGACCGCTTTCTCAATGCGGTCTGGTCCAACAACACGATCTGGACTGCCGGAAACACAACTTGCACCCCAGGCGGAGACACCGCGGCACGTTCGTGTCTCGACTACATGAGCGTCGGAGCGGACACCTCTGGCCACGTCACCGCCGGGACCCAGATCAATAACATAGGGGTCGTCGGCGCCGACCTGTTTTATCCGGCAGTCTCGATCGACAATACCGGCAACGCCATCACCGTCTTCGATCAGTCATCGAATATGTTCGATGAATCCGTCATGGTGGCCGCAATCGACAGCGGCGCGACGATTCTGACGAACTTCGCGACCCTGCGCCAAAGCTCATTTGAATACGCCAACGGTTGCACGGGGTTGCTGTGTCGCTGGGGTGACTATTCCGGCGCCGCCGTCGACCCAAATAATCCCGCGGATGTTTGGGTCGTCTCCGAAGACAACGAGGGCAGCATGTCTTCGAGTTGCTATGGCAACGCTCAGCTATGCTGGAACACGTACATCGGTCGATACACGTTCGCAGCGCCGTCGATCACCAGCATCGTTCCAAGCTCGGGCCCTGTCGCCGGAGGCCAGGCCGTAACTGTCTACGGAACCGACTTCGTCGTCGGCGGGACGACCGTAACGTTTGCCGGCTCGACGATCACTCCCACGCTGAATAGCCTGACGCCGGACTCGTTCGCGATACTCACGCCCGCGAGCGCCACACTCGCAGGAGGGACCGTACAGACACAAGCGACCGACTCGCTCGGGACAACCGCTGAGACCACCGCGTCCGCTTACACCTATGTCGGCCTCGCCAACTACAGGGCGGTCACGCCCTTCCGAATCCTCGACACACGCAATCCGGGTCAGGGTGGAGCGCTCGGTCAGGGCGCCATACGTCCGCTGCAGGTCACCGGAGTCGGCACCGCACCCGTTCCACCTGGCGCCACTGCCGTGGTCTTTAACGTGACTGAGGTGCTCGGTAGCGCTTCGAGCCTGCTCACGATCTACCCCTACGGGAATCCGAGACCGACTGCCTCGAATCTCAATTTCGCAGCCAACACCGTGATCGCCAACCTAGTCACCGTCACACTAGGTCCGCACAACGGCCAGGGCTGGGTCAACATCTACAACGCGGTTGGGACTGTCAACGTCGCCGTCGATGTTGAGGGGTACTTCACGCCTGACGTGGCCAGTGACCTCTACGGTCTGTTCCACCCGATCGCGCCCGTCCGGGTGTGCGATACGAGACACGGATCACCAACTCCGTACTGCAGCGCCAAAGGCTCCTTGGGGCCCGCCGCCTCGATGGTGATCAACTTCGCGACTGTCGGAGGCATCCCAGGTGACGGCTCGGTCGACGCTGCGGTAGTGAACCTCACCGGTGTCGTCGGGACAGCTTCGACCTTTCTGAGCCTCTTCCCAACTGACGCGAACGGGAACTGCGTGTTCACAGGGACCTCGACCATTAACCTCCCGGCCGGTGCAGTGCAGGCAAACCGGGTGATGGTCCAACTTGGGCCCTCGAGCCCCGGCGGGCTGAAGAATTCGCTCTGCATCTTCAACTCGGCCGGGAGCATCAACGTGCTCATCGACGCGAACGGGTGGTATGGGACCGCGAACGCGCCGCCGACCCCCGTCGGGTATCAGTACCAGGCACTTGGCCCCACCCGGCTCTGCGACACCCGATACGTCTCCGCCTCGTGCACTGCGGGAGCGATCGGAGCTGGCACCTCACTCAAACGCCTGATCACCGTTACCGGGCATGCCGGTGTGCCGGTGTTCGGCAGTGCCACGAGCGTGGTCGCGATCATCGCCAACTTGACAGCCGTGAACCCGACCTCGGGAACGTTCCTCGCCGTCTTCCCGGCGAACCTGACCAGCAAGCCGACCATCTCGGATCTCAACGTCAACGCTGGGGAGGTCCTCCCCAACCTGGCGGTGGTCCAACTCGACACAATCGACGCGCAGAGTGGCGACGTGTACCTGTACAACAGCGTCGGCAGTGTCAACGCGATCATCGATCTAGAGGGGTGGTTCCAGTAGGCCGTTGTTTGTATGGCAGCACCACGAGTCGAACCGGGGTGCCGGACCCGCCAGCCTCGTGGCGGCGCATGGGCATCGGGGGATTGGAATCCTCACCGCTTGCGGAGACGATCTGGGGCGGGGGCTGCTCGTTCGAGTGTCGGCGTGATGACGGCTGCTCCCAGTCTGCACATCGACTAGCTGAGAAAGTCGTCACGCATACGTGGTTTTTCGGAGATCCGAGATACACTCCGGCGCCGAGGAAAGAGCAGCGGGACGGAGGCGTGGTGTGAAGGTTGGACGTCGACTGGGTAGCTGGATCTGTGGTGCGGCCATCGCTGCCGTGCTCCCTGCATTCGGCTCAATAAATGTTGCAGCCGCAAGGACCGCCGCTCCTGCGACACCGTCTGCGGTGCCTACTCACTCCTCACACACGTCGCCGTTCTTCCCCTTGACCGCCAGTGACCGCGCAGCCGCCAGGTCTCGGACGCTGAAGCGCGGCGGAAGCGTGCCCGTGAGCAGGCTCGCCCGCGGGCCGGCTGCAGCAGGCCTTCGGCGAGTCAGTGGTGGTGCAGCTGCACTTCCGCACAGTTCCAGAACCGCTCCCTTGGTCGGATCGACCACACCCAACACCCTGGTGTCCTTTCCGGGAACAGCACAGGAAACCGCGATCAGCACCTTCGGCAACGATCAGCAGGTCACGCCTCCGAATGAGGATGTCGCCGCGAGCCCCTCCGACGTCGTCGAGGTCGTCAACTCCACCATCTATGTTTTCAATCGATCCGGGGGTACGCTCGGTGCGGCCGATCTCAACGTGTTCATGGGGGTGAACCAGATCCCCGGCTTCCACAGCAGCGATCCTCGGGCGATCTACGATGCCAGTGCGGGACGATTCTGGGTGACGGTCACTGAGGTTCCCGACAGCTACTCGCCCGGTAACTGCCCACCGGCGGCGCCCGTGCTGATCGCAGTCTCCGCGTCCTCGAATCCGCTGCCATTCAGCGGGTGGATCGTGTACGGACTTCCGATGGCGCAATTTGGCGGTAGCACCGGACAGCCGTTGACAGAATTCGGTGACCAGCCTGGCTTGGGAATCTCAACGAACACGGTCACGGTGACGTGGGACGACTTCACGTGCGCGGGCGGTTTCAACGGCAGCGAGATCGATGTTCTGCAGAAGACCGACTTCGAGAAGAACCAGGGCTTCAGTTCTCTCTACTACTTCTATGACGGGCCATCCGCGCCACAGCCGGTGCAGGCGCTCGGCGCGATGGCGCTGACGTACATCGTGAGCAACCAGTCCGACTGCGCCAGCAATGGATGCTTGAACGGCAGTGGATACGCGCTCGTGCAGGGATTCACGGGAACGCCAGAGGGGAGCACTGGTGTCACGAATGGGCCCTACGTGTTCGTCCCGATGACCCCGACTGTGAGTGGGACCGGGTTCCTACCCCCGGCCGACCAACCGAGCCCGGCACCGCAATTGCAGACCAACGACGATCGCTTCCTCAATGCGGTGTGGGAGAACGGGCAGATCTGGACCGCAGACGGCACCAGCTGTCAGCTCACCGGCGACACCGCGCAAAGAGACTGTCTCAACTATGTGGAGACTGCCGCCAGCGGGACGACGAACACCATCGGCGGAGCGCTCACCAATCAACTTGACAATGTTTCGATCATCGGGTCTGATCTCTTCTACCCGGCGGTCAGCCTCGACAGCGCAGGCGACGTGATCACGGTGTTCGACGAGTCGTCCACCACGATGAACCCCAGCATCATCGATGCATCGATCGCGTCGGGTACCTCGACGCTCAGCAGCTTTCACACCCTGCACACGAGCCCGACGTACTACAACGGCAATGACCTCTTCGCAGGAGCGTGCGACACCAACGGATGCCGATGGGGTGACTACTCAGGAGCCGCCCAGGACCCCGTGAACCCCAAGGATGTCTGGGTCGTCTCGGGGTCGGTGGACAACACGACCGCTCTGGGAGCGTGCACGACGATCCATGCGTGCTGGAACACGCAGATCGACGAGGTGACCGTGTCCGGGCCGGTGATCACCGCGCTGACCCAGTCACTCGGGCCGGTCGCCGGTGGACAGACCGTGACGGTCAGCGGGACAGACTTCGATCCAACCACCACGGCCACGTTCGGCGGATCCCCGATCGCGATCACGCTGGTGTCGCCGCAGGTATTCACATTCGTCACCGCACCGAGCGCTCCGGGTGGGGGGACCGACCCCGTCCAGGCGACCGATCTGCTGGGAACGACCAACACGGTCACGTACACCTACGAAGGCCTCGCCAACTACACGCCGATGACGCCCTTCCGCATCCTGGATACGCGCAATACCGGCGGCCCCATCGGTCAGGGCCTCATCAGGGCCGTGCAGGTCACCGGGCTCGGCACCATACCGGTCCCGGCCGGTGCGAGCGCCGCGGTGCTCAACGTCACGGAAGTTCTCGGGTCGGCGTCGAGCCTGCTCACGGTCTACCCATACGGAAGCGTGAGGCCAACCGCCTCGAACCTCAACTTCGGGGCGCAGACGGTGATCGCCAACCTTGTGACGGTCACCCTCGGCGTCCACGGCGGCCAGGGCTGGATCAACATCTACAATGCTGTTGGCAGCGTGAATGTGGCCGTCGACGTGGAGGGATATTTCGCCACGGCCCCTGCCACCACCTACCAGGGACTCTTCCATCCGATCGCGCCCGTACGAGTCTGTGACACCCGCAGATCGTGCGACGGCCACGGCGTGGTGGGCGCCGGGCAATCGATAGTGGTCACTGTGGCGAGCGCCGGCGGGATCCCCGGCGACTCGACCGCCGAGGCGGCGGTGGTCAACCTGACCGGCGTAACCGGCAGCGCCGGGACATATCTCAGCCTCTTCCCGACCAACGCCAACGGCACGTGCTCGCCCACCGGAACGTCGACCAGCAACCTCGCGGCCGGTGCGGTTGTGGCGAATCGCGTGATGGTCAAGCTCGGTCCGACGAGCACGGGTGGGCCGAACGACGCGCTGTGCGTGTTCAATGCGGCCGGAACGATCAACGTCCTCATCGATGCCAATGGCTGGTACGGGAGCTCCACCATCACGGCGAGCCCGGCTGGCTATCAGTACCAGCCGCTTCCGCCAACCCGTATCTGCGACACGCGGTTCGGGTCGACATCCTGCGACACAGGAGCCATCGGTGGAGGCGTGGTCCGCCTGATCAGAGTGGCCGGGAATGCCGGCGTGCCGGCATTCGGCAGTTCGACAACGGTCGTGGCCATGGTCGCCAACCTCACGGCGGTCGCGCCCTCCGCCGGCACGTATTTGACCCTGTACCCGGCAAACCTCCTGCGGCCGCCGATCGTGTCGGACGTCAACGTCAACGCCGCGGAGGTGCTCCCCAACCTGGCGGTGGTCCAACTCGACACAATCCCTGCTGACGCGCACGACGGTCAGGTGTACCTGTTCAATAGCGTCGGCAGTGTCAACGCGATCATCGATCTAGAGGGCTGGTTTCAGTAGCTGTGGCATGGATGGCGGTGCTCCCCGAGATGGACGGGGTGCTGAACTCGATGGCCTCGCGCCCACTTGCCGACCGGCTCGGCGCGATCGACGGCGTCATGGTCAAGACGTTCAAGAAGTGGGCCGACCAGCGGGGCTACTTCATCGAGCAGCTGAAGCGCGGCGATCTCGATGACCAGGGCCGGCCGTTCATCCCGGATCAGCCCTTTGCCCAGATGTCCCGGAGCCTCGCCTACGCGCGAGGCGGCAACCCGCCCGAGCTGATCAAGGCCTTCCACTGGCACCGGCGCCAGTGGGACTACTGGGACATCGTCCAGGGCGACGCGCGCGTGGTGCTGGTGGACCTTCGCCACGATTCGCCGACGGCCGGCAGGATCCAGTCGGTAATGCTGGGCGAGAACGCCCCGCGCATGGTGGCCATCCCGCCGCTGGTCGCCCACGGCTACCAGTGCGTCTCCCAGCGCGACGTGATCCTCAACTACTACGTGACCGAGCCATACAGCCCGGCCGACCCCGACGAGGGCCGCATCCCCTGGAACGACCCTCGCATCGGCTTCGACTGGACGATCGAGAACATCTGACGTGCGCCTGTTGGTGACCGGTGGAGCGGGCTTCATCGGCAGCGAGTTCGTCCGCATGACGCTCCGGGACCACCCGGACGATTCGGTCGTCGTGCTCGACAAGCTCACCTACGCGGGCAACGAGCGCAACCTCGAGAGCGTCAGCTCCGACCCGCGGTTCCGGTTCGTCCGTGGGGACATCTGCGATGCGGGAATCGTCCGCGACCTCGCTGCCGGGGTCGACGTCATCGTCAACTTCGCCGCCGAGTCGCACGTCGACCGCTCGCTCGAAGCACCCGGGCAATTCATTCTCACCGATGTCTACGGCACGTTCGTTCTGATGGACGCGGCCCGTGAGCACGGGCACGCACGGTTCGTGCAGGTGAGCACCGACGAGGTCTACGGCGAGGTCGCCAGCGGGCTGAGCGTGGAGGGGGATCCTCTGCAGCCCCGCAGCCCGTACAGCGCCAGCAAAGCAGGGGGTGAGCTGCAGGTCCAGGCGTATCGAACCTCCTACGGCTTTCCGGCGATCGTGACCCGCGGGTCGAACACTTACGGGCCCTACCAATACCCCGAGAAGATCATCCCCCTGTTCATCACCAATGCAATCGACGACCGTCCACTGCCGATCTATGGCGACGGTGGCGCGGTCCGCGACTACCTCTACGTGGAGGACCATGCCCGCGGTATCGACTGCGCGCTCCGGCACGGTGTGCCGGGCACGGATTACAACATCGGCGCGGGTGGCGAGACCGACGGCATCGCGGTCGCTGACACGGTGCTGCGGCTGCTCGGCAAGCCCGGCTCGCTCAAGCAATTCGTCCGCGATCGGCTCGGCCACGACCGCCGCTACGCGCTGGACTCGACGCGTCTCAGCGGCCTCGGCTGGCACCCGACGGTGACCTTCGACGCCGGCATGGAACGGACGGTCGCATGGTTTGTGGAACACGAGGATTGGTGGCGACCGCTGAAGTCCGGCGAGTTCTGGGAGTTCTACCAGCGAAACTACAAACCCGTGCATGCCGGTTGAGCCTCGCGAAAGGCGTGCTGTCGATGCGGTATCATCGATGGTCGAAAGAGGTCAAACGCGCCAACACCGAGTTGGTGATGCCCCAGACGGGTGGATGCAGTTGCCTGACACAGCCCAGGAGAAGCGCTCTGGTTTGACCGTAGGCCGGGGTACGATCGAGCCGTTGCGAACAGTCGTCGTGATGCCCGCGTACAACGCGGCAAAGACGCTTGAGACAACACTGGCGAAGATTCCCCCGGGCGTCGTTGACACGATCATCCTTGTCGACGACGGGAGCCGCGACGGGACGGCCGCCCTTGCGGTATCGCTCGATCTGGTGGTCATCTCGCATCCGCACAATGCCGGCTACGGCGCCAATCAGAAGACGTGCTACATCGAGGCACTGAGAGACGGCGCGGACGTCATCGTCATGCTGCATCCGGACGGGCAGTACGACCCCGCGATCCTCGACGACATGGTGGAGGTCATCCGTAGTGGTCGCGCCGATGTCGTGCTCGGGTCACGCTTTCTCAACCGCGGCGGTGCTCGTGCCGGTGGCATGCCGTGGTGGAAACGCATCGCGAACCGGTTCCTCACCGGGTACGAGAATCGTGTCCTCGGACTTGGCCTCACCGAGTATCACACCGGGTACCGCGCATACAGCCGCACATTCCTCACGACTGTGCCATTTCTGCGCAACTCGAATGATTTCGTCTTCGACACGCAGATCCTCACGCAGGCCGCGTCGTTCAAGTTCAAGGTGGCTGAGGTTCCGGTCACGACCAAGTACTTCGACGACGCCTCGTCGGTGAACTTTCGCGTCTCCCTGATCTACGGACTCAAGACCGTATGGACCGTCAACCGTTACGTGCTCCACCGCCTGGGGCTGCGTTCGCGACGCTACTCGCGCTGATAGGGATCACGAACCGCATACACCGCGACGGTCGCGCTTCGCCGCGCAGCCGCGGCCAGCGGAGCCACGATAGCTGCGGCAATGCTCAGGGGAACGGCGAGCCCCAGCGCAACGCCCGCCTGGAGGCGGGTGCTCCGCTGCCGCCGTAGGCGCGCCTCCGGTCTGCGCAGCACGTCGTAGAGAAGGTTCGGGGGGAGCCCCACACGGTTTTCGACCGTCTGAACGAAGCTGAAGAGGTCGTATTCGGGCACCAGGTGGGTGATCTTGACCTGATGGAATCCTTCCGCCCGGAGGATCGCCGTAAGCGTCGACGGGGTGAAGTGCACCAGGTGCCTCGGGACATCGAGGTGAAACCAACCGGCGCGGCCGACTCTCGCTTCAGGGGAGGCGAAGTTCGGAACCGCGACGAGCAGGACTCCACCTGGACGAAGAAGACGAGCGATGCCCCGCACCGTCGTCTGCGGAGTGCGGAGGTGCTCGGCGACGTGCCAGAGCACAACGGCATCGTAGGTAGCACCGTCCTCCACCAGGTCGTCGACGTCCACCGCGCTGACATCGAGATGGAAGACGTCGCGGGCCTGCTGCGCGGCCGTGGGGGAGCGCTCGGTCCCTCTCACCCGCCAGCCGCGCGAGCGCATCTGATTGATGAACACCCCCGGCCCGCAGCCGATGTCGAGCACGCTTCCGGCGCCGCCGATGAGCCGCTCGATCGACCGGATCCGGCTGCGATGGACCAGGGAGAGGACACGGTCCATACCGCCGCGATAGCGCTTGGTGGTGCTGTGGTATCCGCGAGGGTAGTAGCCGTCGAGCTCCTGCTCGGACGGGGCCGGGGCGGTCTGGGCCAGGCCGCACTCAGGGCAGCGGGCGATGATGAACGTATCCCCGGTCGCGGGATCCCTCGCCTCGAAGAGGGTCTCAAACGCCGCGCCCGGATGGCCGCACGCCGTGGGTGCCGTCACTGGGCGATTGCGATGTCGGCGCGCTGTCCCGACCGCGCCCCTGGTTCGACGAGCGCAAGCGCGAGACCGGCGAGGATCAGCACGCCCCCGACCACGGTGGCGGGCGATGGGACGGCGGCGAGGATGAGGAAGGCAAGCAGCGCTGTGAGCGGCGGCTCGCCGAGGAACGACACTGAGACGAGGAGCACTGGGACATGGCGAAGCGCCCAGTTGTACACCGTGTGCCCGCCGATGGTGCAG
Source organism: Candidatus Dormibacteria bacterium (assembly GCA_044450385.1). Taxonomy (GTDB): domain Bacteria; phylum Chloroflexota; class Dormibacteria; order Aeolococcales; family Aeolococcaceae; genus Palsa-851. The sequence goes on along the minus strand of JBIOIZ010000055.1, from coordinate 7,836 downwards.
ATCACTGCCAGGCCGAGGCAGGCAAGGGCGACCCTTGGTGAGGGCAGGTGCGCGACGCCCCCGACCACAGCTGTGATGGCGGCGATCACGCACACCACCGCATAGACCGACGCGGAATAGCCGGCCACCCCGAGATTCGCCCGCACGCTGCGTCCGATGAGCAGATACCCGACCAGGCACAGACCACCTGATATTGCAAGCAGATCACCGCCGAACGCCGTGCTGTCGACGCGGAAATCGCCCGCGCAGGTCACGACGGTGCCAATGATCGCGAGCCCGCCACCGGCGAGCATCCGGCGAGAAACTCGTTCTCCGAGGAGGCGTTTCCCGAGCGGGGTGACGATGAGGGGATGCAGCGACACGAGCAGCACGCTCGCCGCGATGGACGTGTACTTCAGGGACGCGGTCCAGAGCAGGAAATGCCCCGCCAGGAGCACGCCGCTCACCACCACCAGCGCTATCTGCGTCGATCCTTTCGGCAACGCGTTGCGACGGGCATCGCGGAGGACCCAAGGAGCCAGCAGCACGGTGGCCATGCCCATGCGGAGCCAGACGATCGTCGCCGGATCATCGCCAGCCGCCTTGATGAGGATCGCCGAGAAGGAGACGGCCACGGTTGCGGCAACCAGCGCCCACCCCGGCGCGGGGGTGCGCGAGCGCGCGACCGCCATGCTCACCTGTGGCGCTCGCGATCCCGTGCCTTCTGCAACGCGGTGTAGCCGCCGAGCACCTCGCGAATACTGCCGTCCTCGATCGCCCACGTGCGCGTGGCCACCGCGTCGATCAGCGCCCGGTCATGGGTCACGAGCACCATCGCCCCCGGATACTTGACCAGCGCGGCTTCCAGGACCTCCTGGGCGGGGATGTCGAGGTGATTGGTCGGCTCGTCGAGCAGCAGGAGATTCGTCTCCTCGATGGCGAGCTTGCCCATCATCAGGCGGGCTCGTTCGCCACCACTCAGATCGCCGACGAGCTTGAGGCTGTCGTCACCACTGAACAGCAGCGAGCCGAGCAGCGTGCGCGCGCGCTCCTCGCCGACCGGGTGCGTCGCGAGCAGATCCGCCAGCACGGTGCGGTCGTCCTCACCGGCAGGGACATCGGCGGCACCATGCTCGGTGGACTGGCCGAGGTCCTGGCGGTACAACCGGCGCACGCTCCGAGGACCGAGCGTGAGCGTTCCCTCGAGCGGAGGGAGATCGCCGGCGAGCGTGTGCAGCAGCGTCGACTTGCCGCTCCCGTTAGGCCCGATCACCGCGATGCGCTCGCCGGGCACGATGGTCAGCGGCGGCATCATCAACAGCGGCTCGTCGCGGCCGACGATCAGCCCGACACCTTTCAATGTCACCCGGGACGCCGGCGCGCTGCTGAAGCGCAGACGGGGCTTGCGGTCGACGGTGGGAGGCGCCACCCGCTCGAGCCGGTTGAGGCGTGTCTGACGGCCGCGCGCCTCGCGTGCGCGCTGGCCGGCCTTGTACTTGCGGATGAACTCCTCCTGATGATCGATGTATGCCTTCTGCGCGGCAAATTCGCGACGTCGCCGCTCGCGTCGCTCGACACGCAACTTCGTGTACTGGGTGTAGTTGCCGGGGTACTCCTCAATGGTGCCGCCGGCGACCTCGATCACCTGGGTGCAGACGTTGTCGAGGAATCGTCTGTCGTGGGAGACGAGCACGAACGCGGTTGACACCCCGCGCATGAAGTCCTCGAGCCACTCGATGGCCGCGAGGTCGAGGTGGTTGGTGGGCTCGTCGATGAGCAGAAGGTCCGCGTCCTGCACGAGCAGCTTGGCGAGCTCGAGCCGCCGTTTCTGCCCGCCGCTCAGCTGCGACGGATGGCGCTGCTGAGTCTCGGTGTCGAGGCCGAGGCCGCCGAGTGCCTCACGAGCGGTCGCCTCGAGTTCGTAGCCACCCTGGTCGATGTAGCGGTGCTGGACATCCCCATAGCGGAGCAGCAATTCCTGCGCGTCAGGCCGTGCGCTGTCGGCGAGGAGCGGCTCGAGCGTGGTCATCTCGTGGTGCATTGCCGCGAGGTCCTCGCGGGATGCCATCACCTCGTCGAGGATGGTCTCGGCGACCGGTTCGGGTGCGTCCTGCGGCAGGTAGCCGATCCGCAATCCGCGCTGCCACTCGATCTCGCCCGCGGTCGGCTCGAGTGCTCCGTTGATGAGCGTCAACAGCGTGGTCTTGCCCGCACCGTTTGCACCGACGACGGCGATGCGTTGGCGTGGCTCAACGCGAAACGTGACGCCTTCGAGGATGCTCTCGGCTCCGAAGGCGACACCCACGTCGCGGAGGCTGACCAGGGACAAGCGGCTACTGCCCTGCCGCGCCCTCGCGGGCGATGATGCGCCGCACGATGGCGACCGACGACGCGTACGTCGAGTCCATGCCGAAGTACGAGAGACCGCGTGCGCCGAGCGTGCGGGCTTGCGTGTACGGGGTGTCGGATGCGTAGTGGATGACCCCGAAGTCGATGGGCAGCTTGGAGAAGCTGACCGGTTCACCGGTCGGGTAGCGGACGGGTTGGGTCATCTCGTACACGGCGTTGCAGTATGGACCAGCCTCCATCTCCACCACGGTGAACGCCTCGCGGTAGTAGAAGTCGAGGTACCCGCGGTTCTGCAGGAAGGTTCCCTTGACGCTGACCGCGCGCTGGTTGTCCAGGCCACTGCCGAAGCGCAGATACGGAGCGATGTCGGACACCGAGAACGCGTTGTCGAGCCAGTACGTCGACCGGCTGTGCTCGTCATGGACGACGCTGCTGATCATCACGTCGCCGACATCGGCGTTGAGCGTCGCGGCCTTGCCGAGGACGTACACCCCGCGAAGGTCGACGGTCTCCGCAACCTCGCGCAGGATGTTGTACGCGGCGAGCCCGAGCGGGTAATCGATGTTCACGATCACCGCGCGGCTGGCTGCGAGTGCGGCCGCATCGATCGGCAAAACCCGTTCATCGCAGTGCTCCGGATTGATCCTGTCGAGAGGGATGACCTGCGCCGCCACGTCGAGCGCGGTGCGACTCGTGACGTTCAATGAGCCTGACTCACGCTCCTCACGGCGGAGCGCGGCTCGCTCGGAATCGGGCAGGAGGCGGAGTCGCTCGCGGGCCGCGTAATACAGGAAGTTGTTCCAGTTGCCCTGGGCGGTGCCGTCACGGAAGCGCCGGAGCTCGTCGCGCAGCTCGCCTCCGCCGTCACGATCGACCGCGGCCGCAAGCTCGTCGGCGTGGCGCGGCGCCACCCCGACGAGCAGGTTGGCGATGGCGTGTGAGTTGCTGCTGACGAAATACACGGGGCGATCCAGGAGGGACTCGGAGCGCATCAGCCCGGTCACCTGCTGCCACCAGCGGCGGGTGACCCTGGCGTAGCCGACCTGGGTGCCGCCGAGCATGCGCACGCGGAGCGCCGCGCCGCGCTCGGCGATGTCAGAGAGGCGGGGACCGAACGCCTGGCCCCAGATTTCGTAGATCTGCAGCCAGTCGTCCTCGCGACCTCCGCATGCCGCGGCAAGGTCACCCGGGGTCGCGTCGTCGATGCGCTCGATTCCCGATCCGCGCAGCGCGACACGAAGCTTGTTCACCTCGATCTGGAGGGCGACCATCGTCGGGATGAGGTCGTCGACATCCGACGCGCTGGCGATCAGCACCGCGAGGGTGCCGTCACCATCGTCGTACCAGCGCCGCCGCCGTCCGGGGGCACTGACCTCGGTCCATTCGCTGAACGGACGGAATCCCCGCTGCGCGAAGACCTCGGCAGACTGGCCCATGACCACCCTGCGCGCCCGGAAGATGGCATCCGGAAGGCGCCTGATCGCGTAGAGAAGCGCACCGAGGTCGAGCTCCGGCGACCCGGCGAGGGAATGGAGGCTCGAACCCATCGCCTTGTGCGAATGCTCGAAGACGCGGAGCTGGGTCTCGCCACTGCTGCGCAGGATGGTCGTGTAGGTCCGGTGGTAGACCTCGACGGCGTCCACGAGGGCAGCAGCCTCCGCCTCGGGCTCCGATCGGGACAGGCCGGAGAGGGGAGCCTGCGGGGCAGGCCCGCGTCCCAGCTCGTGCAGCGCCATCAGACCCATTGTCGCCGCTCACCATGCGCCGGGCACGCCGGGCTGGCTATCCTGCCCCGGCTGTGGGACGAATCGCTGTCACCGGATCGGTCGCTTTCGACACGATCATGGAGTTCAGAGGACGCTTCGGTGACTACATCCTGCCCGAGAAGACCAACGAGCTCAACGTTGCATTTCTCGTCGAGCGCCTCGAGAAGCGGCGCGGCGGCACCGCGTCCAACGTCGCCTTCTCGATGGCGCTGCTCGGAGGCCGGCCACTGCTCTGCGCCGCCGTCGGCGCGGCCGATTTCGTCGACTACGCGGCCGCACTCGAAGCCGCGGGCGTGGACATGTCGGCAGTGCTGACGTGCCATGACGTGAGCACCGCAACCGCATTCATCACGACCGACCGGGACGGCAATCAGATCACCGCGTTCCACCCGGGAGCCATGGCTCGCGCCGCCAGTGTCGATCTCAGCCAACTCGCCGACGTGTCGGAGGTGATCGTCGGAGCGGACGACGCGGGAGCGATGGCCCTGCATGTCGAGCAGGCGGATTCGCTCGGCGCACGCCTGGTTTTCGCGCCTGCCCAGCAGATACCCGCAATGCCCGATGACGCGCTCCGGCGCGGTCTCGAGCGGGCATGGCTGGTGGCGGGCAACGATTACGAGTTCGAGATGATCCGAGATCGCACCGGTCTGTCGATCGACTCGCTGAGCGCCTCACGCGTGGTTGCCGTCACGCACGGCTCGGCCGGCAGCGAACTGCGCACCGCCGATGGCGTCTCGATGATTCCAGCTGCGGCCGTTGCCGGCGTGGTGGATCCGACCGGCGCCGGCGATGCCTATATTGCAGGCCTGGTCACAGGTTTCCGAGCCGGCGCGTCGCCGGAGGTCGCGGGCCGGATGGGCTCGCTCGCGGCCGCGTACGTCGTGGAGCAGCACGGACCGCAGCGCCATCGCTTCGACCCCGCAACGTTCCGTGCGCGCTATGCGGCGTCGTTCGGCGACACCCTCGACGTGCGGTTGGAGGGCTGAGGGTAGAGTGATCGGCATGGAAGAAGCGGTCATCGTCAGCGCCGTCCGAACGCCGGTCGGAACCTTCGGGGGTGCCTTTGCGGATGTCCCCGCGACCAGACTCGGATCGGTTGCCGTCGAGGAGGCGCTCCGCCGCGCCGGAATCGATACCGTCGACGAGGTGCTCATGGGCAACGTGCTCCAGGCGGGCCTCGGTCAGAACACCGCACGCCAGTCGGCGATCGGCGCCGGGCTTGCCGAGAGCGTCCCCTCGACCACCATCAACAAGGTGTGTGGCAGCGGGCTCAAGACGGTGGCGCTCGCCGCGCAGGCCATCCGTGCCGGTGATGCTGAATGCCTGGTCGCCGGCGGCATGGAGAACATGTCCCGCGCGCCCTATCTGATGGACAACGGGCGCTATGGCTACCGGCTCGGCCACGGGCAGCTGGTCGACGAGATGATCCGCGACGGTCTCTGGTGCGCATTCGCCGACTGCCACATGGGCAGCACCGCCGAGAACATTGCCCGGGAATACGAGGTAACCCGGGAGGACCAGGATGCGTTCGCGGCCGGATCGCAGCAAAAGGCTGAGGCTGCAATCAAATCGGGACGTTTCAAGGACGAGATCGTCCCGGTGCCGGTGCAGCGCAAGAAGGAGACCGTGCTCATCGACACAGATGAGCACCCGCGCCCCGGAATCACCGCCGAAACACTCGCCGGACTGCGTGCCGCCTTCGCGTCAGACGGCACCGTCACCGCGGGAAACGCAAGTGGCATCAATGATGGCGCCGCCGCGGTGGTGGTGATGAGCGCGTCCCGCGCCAAGGCCGAGAATCGCGTGCCCCTGGCCAGGATCCGCGGCTACTCGAGCGCGGGCGTGGCGCCTCGCATCATGGGCATGGGGCCGGTGCCCGCAGTCAGAGCCGCCCTGCAGAGAGCCGGCGTTGAACTGCGCGACATCGACCTCTTCGAGCTCAACGAAGCCTTCGCCGCTCAGGCGGTCGCGGTCGGCCGCGAGCTCGCCGTCCCCGATGACCACCTCAACGTCAATGGCGGCGCAATCGCCATCGGTCATCCCATAGGCGCCAGCGGGACGCGCATTCTCGTGACGTTGCTGTACGAGATGCAGAAGCGCGATGCAAACCTCGGTGTCGCAGCATTGTGCATCGGAGGCGGCCAGGGCATCGCGATGGTGCTCGAGCGCAGCTAGGAAGCGCCACCACCTGAAGCTCTGCGGAATAGGGCTCCAGCGAGATGCTCTTCCCATGGCACAGCAAACCCGGTATTGATACCGCCAGGCCTTCCGACCTTCACCTGCCTCGACCTGACAGTGGGACCGCGATCGCGCGGCAATGTCGGGCATGCAACGCTTCAATTGAGACTGCATGGTTACGTGGGCGGCCGATCTAGGCTGGCGGAATGGCCGAAGGGCGACCGGGCGGATGATCGTGCGACGCGTTCTTCACCGGCTAACGCATGAGCATCCGACGGCGTTGGCCGCCCTCGGGCTGACATGCCTTGTTGGCGTAGCCGTTGTGGCGGTGATGTCCGGCGCCTCTTCCGGGCCGAGTCGCGTCAGACCAAGTGTGTCTCTCCCATCGGGGATGGGGGCCGTGGTCGGGGGCATCCAAGCGTGCTATGACAGCGGCCCTCCACCGGGCGGCTACCCGTGGGTAGGGGGCACAGTGGCCCTGTACGGCGAGGGAGACCAGGGATTCATCAAGCCGATTGCCATAGGCACGGCAGCCCCCAATGCGGACTTCGTCGTGCTGGCTCCGCCTGGTGACTACGAGCTTGCTCCCTACGCCGGCCCCGAGCCGGCGGTCTCAGTGACTGTGCGGAGCGGGCACATTACCTTCCAGGACCTTCGCTCGAATGGCTGCATCTGAATTCGTCGCTCAAGGGACTGGGATGCTGACATGAGAGGGAGGAGGCTGTCCCGCAGTCGCCCGTCTCCTTTCCATCCCACGTGGCTCCTCATCTTCCCTGACCTGCTCTAGCGCCCCGTGCATTCGCGGCTTCGAACTGCTACCGTCGCGGCCATAACGTGTGGGAAGGAATATGAAAAGCGCCGGCGGTTCTCCCGAGCGGCTCACAATGCACCCGAATTTCGTTCGCATCGTACTGGGGATGGCGGCCGCAGACATCGTTATCGTTGTTGTGGGCGTATTGGCATCTCGCAGTCTGGCACCCTGTCGATATCCTGGTGAGGGAGCCGAATCGTCCACCTTTGTCGTAATGCTGGTCGCGATTCTCGTCGCAACCGCTGCCGTCGTCGCCATCGCTCGTCAGACGACGCGCTCATGGGCCATTGCAATGGCGATTCTCTGCGTCCAGTTGTCGACGAGCGTCGGGTTCGCGTTCCTCCCCTTTATCGTTCGACTCAGTCCCGCAGGATGTGCTGGCTGAATGCCGCCTCATCACGCACATTCCCGCGATCGCCGCGGAGTCGTTGGGCATACCTATGGCTGCTGTAGATGTGGCTCGCGCCACGACATGACAGTCAGAACGATCACCAATCCGACCGCAGCGAGTGCGTCCAGAGAGAGAAACCAACCCGCGGTGGCAAGTCCGATGAGGTTTACGCGGCGATGCCCGCGAACAGGTCCGCCTCTGGCAGCATGGCCGGGTTGCGCGAGATGACGAGCTGGAAGTACTCATCGGCGAATTGTTTGAGCACGTCGTCCGGCATCGAGAGCTGCGGCCAGTCCTCTGAGATCTGACTGTGATGCGCGCGCAGCGCATCGCGTTTGCGCCCGACCACGTCGACGCAGTCG
>JBIOIZ010000054.1:0-19981 GCA_044450385.1 Candidatus Dormibacteria bacterium | reverse complement strand
GCGTTGGAGTTGGGGTTGGGGTTGGGGTAGGCGGCGGTGGGACGGTGAACGTTGAGGACGCAATGGCCTCGCTGTTGGGAACGCCGATTCCAGTGGTGTTGTCGAAGAGCGACGCGGTGGGTGTATGAGTCCCAAGCACGGTGTCATTGGGAACGGCGCCGGTCACGGAGCCACTGCAAGTGCCCGCAGGGACCGTCGCCGAACCCACCTGCTCATATGGGTTATCCCAGAACAGCTGGATCTGGAGGCTGTCGGCAGAGACGGTGCAATCCGTCGTATTCCAGGTATACGAATAGGAGAGTGGGGTGCCGGGGCCGCCCGACTCCGTGCCGCCGCTCCACGTCAGTGTCGCCGGGGTGAATGCCGCGGCAGGCCGGTTCAGCAACATCGGCACCGCGAGGGCGCAGACCATCGCGAGCACTGCGACTCCGGCCGTTTTTCTCATGAACCCCACTCTAGCCTCGCCTTCCGTTTCCCCCGTTTGACGCGACAGGACCGGATCAGCCCGTCCTCACGTTCACCAGATTGCCGACCACGTGACCCACTCCGAATGCTACCGCCGCCGCACAGGTGGCGAAGGCCAGCTGCCTGAGCGCAGACCGGACTCGCGAGCGTCCGGTGAAGATCGCAACAGTCCACCCGACCGCAAGTACCGATACCGCTCCGAGCACGATCGAGGCAAGCGCCGCCGGTGTCCCACTGGTGATGAACCACGGGATCAGCGGGATGATGGCGCCGATGGCGAACATGACGAACGACGACCCGGCTGCCTGCCAGGGGTTGCCGGTCTTGCCGGGACGCAGCCCGAGCTCTTCGCGGGCGTGGACCTCGAGCGCGACCTCAGGGTTCCGCATGATCGCCTCGGCGATGCGACGGGCGTCCGCTTCTTCCACACCGCGGAGGCGGTAGGTGGCCGCGAGCTCTCGCGTCTCATCCTCGGGATGGCGCTCCAGCTCACGACGCTCGATCTCGAGCTCGCGCTGGAGCAGCTCGGACTGAGCGGCCATCGAGACGTACTCGCCCGCAGCCATGGAGAACGCACCCGCGACCAGCCCTGCCAGTCCGGCGAGCAGGACCACCGAAGGAAGTGGATTCGCACCGGCAACCCCGAGGATCAGGGAAATGTTCGTGATCAGGCCGTCGCTGATACCGAAGACGGCGGCCCGAGCTGCGCCACCCTGGAGGTCGCGGTGGTGGGCCCGTTCGTGCGGCATCCGGTGCTCGGGGACCGCTTCGCCGACCGGAGCAACCCTCTGTGCCATGACTAACAGTATGCCGACGTTGTGGGATCTCGCGCCGCCGGGGAGCGTGTCTGCGAGCCGCTAGAAGAAGAGGTGGTGCAAGGCGATTGTCGGGATGGCGAGGATCGCGATGATGTTCATCACCTTGATCATCGGGTTGATGGCCGGGCCGGCGGTGTCCTTGTACGGGTCGCCGACGGTGTCACCGGTGACCGCGGCGGCATGCGCATCCGAGCCCTTGCCACCGAAGTTTCCCTCTTCGATGTACTTCTTGGCGTTGTCCCACGCACCACCACCGGTGGTCATCTGCAGAGCGACGAAGAGGCCGACGACGATCGTCCCGAGGAGCATGGCGCCCAGTGCCTGTGCACCCAGCACGAACCCGACGATGAGCGGAACGATAACGGGGAGGATGCCCGGGATGATCATCTCCCGCTGCGCGGCTGCCGTGACCAGCGCCACGCACTTGCCGTACTCCGGTTTGGCGGTGCCCTCCATGATGCCGGGGATCTCACGGAACTGGCGCCGCACCTCGATGACGACCTCGCCCGCCGCGCGGCCGACCGCCAGCATCGCGAGCGAGCCGAAGAGGAAGGGCATGATCCCGCCGAGGAGCAATCCAGCGATGACGGGAGGGGCGGTGAGATCGAAAGTGAGCAGCGGCAGATGGTGCGCGATCAGCGTGTTGTTGAGGATATCGGTGTAGCTCGCGAAGAGCACCAGCGCCGCGAGGCCCGCGGAGCCGATCGCGTACCCCTTGGTGACTGCTTTGGTCGTATTCCCGACCGCGTCGAGGGGATCGGTGACCTGACGCACGCTCTCAGGGAGGTCGGCCATCTCGGCGATACCGCCGGCGTTGTCGGTGATCGGCCCGTAGGAGTCGATGGCCACGACAATCCCGGTCATGCTCAGCAGCGCGGTCGCGGCGATGCCGATGCCGTACAGGCCGCCGAGTGCTGCGGAGGCCAGAATTCCGACGGCGATGATCAGCACCGGGATCGCCGTCCCCTCCATGCCGATCGCGAGCCCCGCGATGATGTTCGTGGCATGCCCTGTCTGGGATGCGCGGGCGATGGTGCGCACCGGCCAGAACTGGGCACCGGTGAAGAACTCCGTGACCGCGACGATCAGCACCGTGATCACGATCCCGATGACCGCGCACCAGAAGAGGTTGAACACCGGATGATCGAAGCGGCCAAGATACCCGCCGTTATTCAGCACGATGGTGATCACCAGGAAACCGACGAGCGCCACAACGGCTGACACGATGAGGCCTCGGTAGAGCGCCCCCATGATCCAGGTCCCGCGGCCCATCCGGACGAACCAGGTGCCGATGATCGACGCCACGATGCTGACGGCACCGAGCATCAGCGGGTAGAACACGAACACGAGATCGGGTTTCCCGCCGACCTTGTAGAGCAGGCTGCCCAGCAGCATGGTGGCGACAGCCGTGACCGCGTACGTCTCGAAGAGGTCCGCCGCCATCCCTGCGCAGTCGCCGACGTTGTCGCCGACGTTGTCGGCGATGACCGCAGGGTTGCGCGGGTCGTCTTCCGGGATGCCGGCTTCGAGCTTGCCGACGAGGTCGGCGCCGACGTCGGCCGCCTTGGTGTAGATGCCGCCGCCGAGGCGGGCGAATACCGAGATCAGCGAGGCCCCGAACGCGAAGCCAACGAGTGCGTTGAAATCCTGGAACAGCCCGTAGGCGAGGGCAACGCCGATGAGCCCGAAGCCGACGACGAAGAAGCCTGTGACAGCGCCGCCCCTGAACGCTAGCTGGAGTGCGGGGTTGATTCCACCTCGCGCGGCCTCGGCGGTCCGCAGGTTGGAGCGCACGGAGATGTTCATCCCGACATAGCCGGCTGCACCGCTCAACACCGCGCCGATGAGGAAGAGCACACCGGTCTTCCACCCGAGCGTGAACGTGAGGAATAGGAAGATGACCGCCCCGATCCCGGCGATGATCGTGTATTGCCGGTTCAGGTATGCCTGGGCGCCTTCCTGGATCGCCTTGGCGATCTCCCTCATCCGTTCGTTGCCTTCCGGCTGGCGCAGGACCCAGAAGATCAGAAAGATGGCATAGAGGAGAGCCAGCAGCCCGGCAGCGCCGATGGGCAGCAGGATGGCGCGGTCGAGGGTCGGCATGCGCTCAGGTCTCCTCAGGAAGGTGAGTGATTGCCCGGGCGGCTGTGATCCGCGCCACCCCGGGGCCGCCGCATTGTACCCGGCCGGTCCTCCCACACACCAACGCCTATGCTGCATCGGTGCCGAAAGCCACCGGCCTGACCGCAATCGTCACGGTCGGCGACGAGATTCTCAGCGGGCACACGCAGGACACCAATTCGAGCCTGCTGGCGCGCCTCGCGTTCGCCGCCGGACACGCGGTCACCCACATCGAGGTCGTCGGCGACCAGCCGGAGGCGATCATCGCGGCAATCCGGCGCGCGATCGACGATCCGGAGGTTTCGCGAATCGCGGTCTGCGGCGGGATCGGCCCGACGCCTGACGACCGCACATTCCAGGCGGTCGCTGACGCCCTCGGCCGGCCCCTCGAGCTGAACCCGATCGCCTACGGGAACATCGAAGCCCTGGCGCGGCGAATGCATGCAGCCGGGTGGATCGACGAGCCCAGGGTGTCGGAGGCAAACCGACGCTGCGCCATGGTGCCCGTCGGCGCCACGGTGCTCGCCAACCGGCGAGGCATGGCCCCGCCGCTGGCAATCGACGTCGGTGACGACCGCTGGCTGTTCGTGCTCCCGGGCATTCCCCGAGAGTTCGTCACGATCGTCGAGGAAGAGCTCATTCCCCGGTACTTCGGGGGCGGCACGGCACCGGTCGTCCGCGAGGTGCGCTACCGATCGGTCCCCGAGTCGGAGATGTCGCAGCCCATGCTCGTGCTCCAAGCGGAATTCCCCGACGTGACCGTCGGTTCGTATCCGCAGGTTGAGCAGCGAGAGCTGGTCATCCGTCTTCGCGGGCGCGAAGCCGAACGCGTGGACGCAGCCGTGGCCCGGCTGCGCTCATTGCGCAGCGACGGCTAGGAGAGAAGGAAGCGGGTTACCCCGCCGCGATCAGACCTTCTGGAGGTTGCGGGCGCGCGGACCCTTGGGCGAGTCGACGATGTCGAACGTCACCTGCTCGCCTTCCTGGAGGGCGTCGAAGTCAACGGTGGTCAGCTCGGTGCGGTGAAAGAACACCTCGTTGCCATCGTCTGCACGGACGAAACCAAATCCACGGTCGGGAATAATCTTCTTGATTCTTCCAGCGGTCACAGCATGTCCTCCAGGACTCTCGCCGACACGGACGCCCACCGCGTTCACGACCACTATGGGAGCGTCCCCTGTCAGCAACGGGAACCCGCAAAAGACCGCGATGGAAGCACCGAAGGATGACGATTTCCCGCCGTTCCGGTGCTCATCGCAGCATAGCAGGGTGATCGCCTGAGCCGCGTTCCCAGGCCGCGCGCAGCTCATGCAGGCTCTCAGGAAGATTCGCGTAGTAGTCGTCGGCGTCGATGTGCTCGGGCCACGGACTCGGAACGGAACGCTCTCGCTCGTGGCGCGCCGCCTGAGTCCAGACACTGCCGAATGCCGTCTCAGCACCGGAGACATCCACGACACCCGCGTCCCGCATGTGCGGATGGCGGTCGAACGGTGGCACCTGCGCGGCGCGCGGACCTGGGTTGCTCCACATCGCCGCCATCAGCCCCGCACAACCGCAATCGGCCAACCCGTCGACCGCACCGGCAACGAACCGCCTCGTGAGCGCGTCGTCGTCCTCTGCGATGTCATCACTGTTTGTGTCCGTCTCATGCCGGCTCCGTTGCAGGTGCGCAACCAGGGGTGCCGAGTCGCTGAGCGATTCGCAGAGCTGGGCGAGAAAGATCGCGGAGGCCGGATCGCGTTCGCCGCCGACCTGCGCGAGCGCAGCGCCCGTGAGGTCGAGACCGACAGCGTCGACGAGACTCGCGACGACTGCAGGACGCACTGCACGTGCAATCACCAGGTCATCGGCGCTCAGCGACAGCATGCAGCGCACTTCGCGTTCGTGGATGCGCTCGCTGATGAGCGCGAGCCAGCTGCGCAGATGATCGATGCGCTGCGGCCGCACGCCACCTGCGGGATCGTGTCCAAGGTCCCACATGACAATCGCAGGATGCCCCGCGAATGCGCTGAGCATCTCGTCTATCCAGCGCACACACACCTCGAGCATCATCTGGTCGGTGTAGACGTAGCGTGAGCCCCCTGGCTGCGTCACCGCGTCGGTCACCACGCGGAGACCGCTCCGGCGTGCACCGACATCGATCGCGTAGGACGGAAGCATCAGACATCCACCGAGCGTCTGCACGAACAGCACCGGCACCACCTGCAAGGACAGGTCCCCCGCGACGTTCAGGAAGTGCTCGAGGTTGCCCAGGCGCGCCGGTTCGACACGCGCCGTGGTCGGCATGAAGGCGTCCCAGAGCAGGTGCGTGCGCACCGTGTGATGGCCTGCCGATTTGATCGCTCGCAACTCTCCCTCGGCGCGCGCGGCGTCGTACTCGTGCCACACGTATGGACCGACCTCGCGCGACCAGTACGTCACGCCGACATCCAGCGGTTGACGCGCCAGGCTCGGAGTGCTCGAGTCAGTAGACGAAGAGGTCGATGCCTCCTGCGACGGTGAGGACCTGACCCGTGATGTAGCGCGCCTCGGGCGACGCGAAGAAGACCACGGTGGCGGCGATGTCCTCGGGCTCGCCGGCGCTTCGCATCGCGGTGCGCAGGACCATGCGATCGTTCATCTTCGCGTCACCCATCTGCCACGCCTCGGTGCCGATGATCCCGGGCGCGATGATATTCGCGGTGATGCCGAAACGCGCACCCTCGAGCGCCATCGACTTGCCGAGTCCGATCACTGAAGCCTTGGTTGCCGCGTACGACGCCTGACCGAAACCGCCGAGCGTCCCTGCGACCGACGCCATGTAGATGATCCGGCCCCAGCCCTGTTCGCGCATGTAGGGCCAGGCGGCCTTGGTGCAGTTGAACGCGCCCGACAGGTTGACGCGGAGGTCACGATCCCACAGCTCGTCACTCTGATGCTCGATCTGCGCGATGTGGTCGAGTGTTCCGGCGTTGTTCACCAGGATGTCGATCGATCCGAAGTCCTTCTTGACCGTGGCGAACACCTCGCGAATCTGCTCGCGATTGGTCACGTCCATCTTGATCGCCGCTGACCGCCGGCCCATCTGACGGATCTCGTCGCTCGTCTTCTCCGCGTACACGACGTGCTGCGACGTGAAGAGCTGCGCCAGCGCCGAGTGTGCATCCTCTGCCGTCTGCTCGAGAGCCGGGTCCGACTCGATGAGGATGTCGGTCACGACGACGTCAGCACCGGCACGAGCAAGGGCGAGCGAGTCCGCTCGTCCAAGGCCGCGCGATCCTCCGGTGACGACGGCGACCTTCCCGGTCAGATCGAACATGCGACGCTCCTCGAGACGGTGGTGATGCGGCGATCGGAGAGCTTAGCGCTCGATCCGAGGCACAGGTTTGACGTCCCGTGACCGGGATCACGAGGTCGGCTGCGCGGAGGAAGGCGTCAGCTTGCGGCAGCGACCGGAGCCGAGGGTGTGTCGGTCACCACACGGGGACGCGCCGCCGTGGCGGTGCGCTCGCCGAGTACGTAGCGACTGATCACCAGGCGCTGGATTTCCGCAGTGCCTTCCCAGATCTGGTAGATCTTCGCGTCGCGCATGAAGCGCTCAACGGGGTAGTCCTTGATGTAGCCGTAGCCACCCAGGATCTGGACGGCGTCGACCGTGACGCGCATCGCCATGTCCCCGGCGAACAGCTTCGCCATCGAGCCCTCGCCACGGGAGAGCGGGATGCCGTTCATCACCATCCATCCGGCGCGCCATGTGAGCAGCCGGGCCGCGTCGATCTCGGTGGCCATGTCGGCGAGCTTGAAAGCGATCGCCTCGTGCTTGGAGATCGGCTTGCCGAACGCCACTCGTTGCAACGAGTAATCGCGGGCAAACTCGAATGCGGCGCGGGCGATGCCGAGCGCGCCGGCGGCGACCATCGGCCGTGTCGCCTCGAGCATGATCATGGCGCCGACCCGTCCCGGACCGGTCTCCTCGCCGCTTTCGTTGTAGCCGAGGCGCTGATCGTCGGGGATGAAACAGTCCTCGAAGATGACCTGCGCAGTGTGCGAGGCGCGGACGCCCAGCTTGCGTTCCTTGCGTCCCTGACGCATCCCCGGAGTTCCCTTCTCGATGACGAAGCCCGCCACACCGCCTGGTCCGAGTGACTTGTCGGTGGTGGCGAAGGCAACCTGCACATCCGCAATGCCGCCGTTGGTGCAGAACTGCTTCGTCCCGTTGAGGACGTAGCCACCGTCCACCTTGGTTGCGGTGGTCTCGAGCGCGAGCGAGTCCGAGCCGCTGTTCGGCTCGGTGAGGCCCATGGCGCCGATCTTCAGCTCGGGTCCGGTCAGGATGCCGATGTACTTCTGCTTCTGCTGCTCGGTGCCCATCGCGAGGATTGCAGTACCGGCGAGACCGCTGGCACCGATCGACGTCGCGATCCCGGCATCGCCCCAGGACAACTCCTCTTCACGCATGAGGTTGGTGACGAGATCGATGCCTCCGCCGCCGTACTGCTCTGGGAAACTCGCAGTCGCGTCGAGCCCGAGTGCATGCGCCTTGCGCATCACGTCCCAAGGGGTTTCCTCGAGCTCGTCGTAGTGCCCGGCGACGGGGCGCATCTCCTTCTCGGCGAACTCGTGCGCGAGCGCGCGGATCTCCTCCTGTTCGCGGGTGAGCGAGAAGTCGAGTGCCATGTTCTTGATCCCTTAGCGTGAGAACCGGACTGTTGCCCGGCCGTTGGTCAAAACGCGGTCGCCGCGATCCGAGGATGCCCCGACCTCCAGGGTGGCGACACCCGCATCGTCGACGCTGGTGACGGTTCCGGTGCAGATGATCGTGTCTCCGGGCAGCAACGGCTTGCTGAACCGGCAGGAAAGGCTGAGCAGGTTCTCGTTGCCGCCCGCCCACGACGCGATGGCGTCGGCGAGGATGCCCATCTCGAGCAGACCGTGAGCGATCGTGCCGGGCAGGCCTACGGATCGAGCGAAATCGGCATCGACGTGGATCGGGTTGTGGTCACCTGATGCGTCGGCGTATGCGTTGATCTGTTCCTGGGTCACCGTCCTGGAGAAGGGCGTCACCACGTCGCCGATCGCAACCTCTGACGCCGCAGGCGCCGTCATGCGGGCGCTCGAACGATCATGAGCGAGGTCGCCCGGCAAACCACGGTGTTGTCAGTGGGACGGGTTGCCTCCATTGCGAGGCGCACGAACGTCATTCCCCGTTTTGTGTCGATTCCGGTGATCTCGGCAGTCGCGTCAACCACGTCGCCCGGGTGCACCTGCGCCGGCCATTCGAATGACTGCTCGCCATGGATCAGCCCGGCAAGGTCGATGCCGACCTCCTGATCGCTGAACAGCTGCGCGAGGGCCGGCCTGAGGCAGTAGACGGCGGCGAACGTCGGCGGGACGGCCTCGGCCTCGCGAACCGGGTCGCGACCAGCGATCGCAACGGCCACCGCACGCGCAGCCTCCGGGGCGATGCGCTGTCCCGGCGCAGAGTAGCGCCGGCCGACGTGGCTCCGATCAGGCACCGATCTCTACGCTCCTCAGCGAGGCGAACGCCTCATGCGCACCGGTCGTCCAGAAATTGACATGCGTATCAACTATTCTTGCAGCGAACGATACACCGGCACCCGGACTCCGTCAAAATCGGTTGACCGGTGCCGGCGCCGCGACGGATAGCATGGCAAGTTGCTCGGGCCGGATCTCCCCCACGTCGCGGCCCGCCCAATTGCGGAGCGTCACTCTCGCAAAGGGAACGAGCCGGTCGGGGAGGTCGGCCGGTAGCACCTCCAGGTGTTGGAGGACTGCGGTGGCAATGACTGGAATCGCCTCACCGGCCCCCGCTTCGAGCTTGATCGCGATGCCGGGTCCGTCGGGACGTACCACCGCCGCCCACACGGCGGCGCCACCGATCTTGGCGGTGAGCCGAGCGCCCGCCACCTCGAGAAGCGCCGTGTCGAATCGTCCTGTCCCGGCAACCAGGAAGGGGTGGGCCGCCATCGCGTCCTGCGCTCGTCTGAAGCTGATGTCGGAGGTCGCGACCGCGAACCCGCGGGCGATGGACGCGAGCGATGGTCCATACGTGGTCAGGCCGCACCCGTCGATGCCGCGGGGGATCGTGCTCAGAGCAACGCCGAGCATCTCCTCCAGCGCCGCGCTGACCGCCTGCTGGCACGGGTGGGATGGATCCATGTAGCCGTCCAGCGGCCATCCCATGACCATGCACGTCGCCAGCATCGCGGCATGCTTGCCGGAGCAGTTGTTGTGGATGGGTCTCGGCGTCTGACCGGAGGCGAGCAGGCGGCGAGCCGCGTTCTCGTCGGACGGAAGTTGTGGCCCGCAGCCCAGGGCATCCTCGGCGACGTGCGCCTTGGCGAGCAAGCCGCGGACCGCGGCGACGTGCTCATCCTCGCCCTGGTGCGACGCACAGGCAATCGCGATCTCAGCGTCGCCGACCTCCAGGCGGTCAGCCGCGAGACGGAGGAATGGGAGTGCCTGAAGCGGCTTGACACAGCTGCGCAGCGTCGTCTCGGCGTCTGGCGCTCCGAGGGAGCTCAGCACACGACCTGCGCCGTCGACCACCGCCACATGGCCTCGGATCCGAGCCTCGACGGCGGTTCCTCGCCAGGCCGTCGCGAGCACCGGAGGCGCAGGGTCGTTCATCGCGCTCACTTTGACGCCGACAAGCTGGTTTTGGTACGGTCCCGCGGTCGCCGGGGAAGCGGGGCTCATTTACCCCCGGCATCGCCCATATCTCTGCACGACCGAGGGGAGTTGCGATCGCGACCCACGTTCATCGGTTAGTACGGCACCTCTGGGTTATCGCCACAGCGGCGGTGCTCGTCGTGCTCGTCGCCCGTCCGGCTCAGGTTCCGGCTGCCCCGATGCTCCGCAACCTCGCGGCCATCCAGATCAACGCGGTGGTCGAGAACGCCACAGCGGTCACCGCGGTGGCTGTCGAGCCGGTGAAGACTGTGGTGGTCCAGTCAGGACAGACCCTGGCCACCCTCGCGGCGGCCTACAACGTCCCCACCTCGACGATCCAGTGGGGAAACCAGCTCACCCCTTATGTCGCGCCGAGGGCAGGGTCCACACTGCTGATCCCGCCGGGCCCCGGTGCGCTCGTCGAGGTGCTTCCCGGCGAGACCCCCACCGAGTTCGCCGCCCGTTTCCACCTCGACCCGGCGGTGATCCTCGACTACAACGCTCTGAGCAGCAATTCACCCATGCTGGGCGGTTCCTACCTCCAGGTACCGCTGTCCCGAGCACCATCGGGGGCGCTGATCTCCTCGTACTTCGTGGATGCGCAGAACGGCGTTCCGTCCGTTCCTCCGCAGACGCCCCTGCACGACGGCTTCCCCTTCGGGCAATGCACCTACTACGTGGCCACCCGTCGCGCCGTGGCGTGGAGCGGTAATGCCATCGACTGGTGGCGGGCCGCCCGTGGCAAGCGGCCCGAGGGACACGTCCCGGTCGAGGGAGCCATCGTCGTCTTCAACATCGGCTGGGTCGGCCACGTCGCCTACGTCGAGCACGTCAACCTCGACGGCACCTTCGAGATCTCCGAGATGAACTACCACGCTGACGGCGGAGGGTGGGGGCGTGTCGACTACCGCACCATCTCGACGCTCGATTCTTCGATTGTTGGGTTCATCTACTGAGGGCTGAGCGGGCGCCGTGTGGGTTGGCGGGTTTGCTGGCGTCCGCGGCCTGGGAGGACCCGTTCACCTTGAGCGAGCGGGCAAGCTGAGCAGCGGCCTGGACGATCTCCCCTCCGTCAGCGCACGAGGTGTCCTCCCATCCGTCGGTACAGGGTGGGGTATACGCGGAGCCTTACCCGGAGAAGCGGTACCCGATTCCCGGCACGGAGTGGATGTAGGTGGGCTTCTCTGCGTCGGGCTCGATCTTGCGACGCAGGCGGTAGACATGCGCGTCGACGGTGCGAGTCTCGATCTCGACTTCGTATCCCCAGACGCGTCGCAGCAACTCGCCACGGCTCATGACCTGACCAGGGCGTGATGCGAGCAGCGCGAGCAGATTGAACTCGGTCAGCGTGAGCATCACTTCCTCACCATCGCGGAACACCTGCCGGCGTCCGAGGTCGATGGTCAGGCCCGGGAATTCAAAGCGGTCGCGCGGCTGCTCCTGTGCGGAGATCTCGCTGCGCCGCAGGTGCGCACCGATGCGTGCCATGAGCTCGCGAACTTCGAATGGCTTGGTCACGTAATCATCCGCACCGAGCTCGAGGCCGACGACCACATCAATCGTGTCGCTCTTCGCGGTGAGCATGATGATCGGCACGCGCGCACCCTCGGCGCGCAGACGCCGGCACACGTCGAGTCCACTCATACCGGGGAGATTGACGTCGAGGATGATCAGGTCAGGGTTCTGTTCGCGCGCGAGGTTGAGTCCCTCAACGCCGGTCGCAGCCTCGATGAGCGTGTGATTCTGCGCGCTGGTCGCGAGGCGCACGACCTCGCGACTCGGTGGGTCGTCCTCGACGATAAGGATGGTCTTCCCTGCCCCGCTCATCAGACAGGCACCTCGATGAAAGTGGAGATGCGCTTCACGAAGTTGGCCACCTCAATTGGTTTGGTGATGTAGCCGGAGCAGCCGGCTGCGAGTGCTTCCTGTTCGTTGCCCTTCATCGCATTCGCGGTCAATGCGACCACGGGAACGCCTGCCGTCTTGGGATCCGCCTTGAGCATACGGGTGAGAGTCAGCCCGTCCATTCCAGGCAACTCCACGTCCATGAGCACGAGATCGTAGACCTTGGACCGCACCTTGTGGAGACCCTCCTCGCCATCGACCGCGATGTCGACCTCGAACCCGCTACCGAGCAGCACCATCTTGGCCAGGTCCCGGTTGCTCGCGTTGTCCTCGACGAGCAGGATCCGATTGTGCTGGTGTCCGTTGAGCACCTCAATTCCTGCCAGAGGTAGCCGGAACGTGAACACGGAGCCCCGGCCGGGATCGCTCTCCAACGAGATGTTGCCACCGTGGAGCTCCACGAGCCGGCGGGTCAGTGACAGCCCGAGCCCGGTACCCTCGACCTGCCGCGTGGTCGCATGATCGAGCTGGTAGAACTCGTCGAAGATTCGCTTGTGGTGTTCGGGCGGGATGCCGACACCGGTGTCGCCGACATCGACGATCAGGTTCTCACTGTCGGCCCGTGCCGACACCCATACCTTGCCGCCCTGCGGCGTGAACTTGATGGCGTTGCTCAGCAGGTTGTAGAGCACCTGCTTGAACTTGCTCTTGTCGGCGCGGATCTCGAGGTGAGTCGGCACCACGTCGATGCTGAGGTCGATGTCGCGGCGCTCGCTCAGGGAGCGAATGACGTTATGGACCTCTTTGACCGCATCCTGCACGCCGAAGCGATCGTAGGCGAGCTCCATACGACCCGCCTCGATCTTGCTCAGATCGAGAACGTCGTTGACCAGCTCGAGGAGGTGCTTCCCTGAGGCGTGAATGTTCTGGAGGCACTCCTGCCGCTGCTGCGGCGTGAGGTCCACCAGGTTGTCCTTGAGGATTTCGCTGAAACCCAGGATGGCGTTGAGCGGCGTGCGCAGCTCGTGGCTCATGTTGGCCAGGAATTCGCTCTTCAGCCGTGAGATCTCGGCGATCTGCGCATTGGCAACCTCGACCTCACGCTTCTGGGTGGCGATTTCGCCGAGCTGTGCTCGCTGCGCCGTGTACAGCCTCGCGTTGTCGATGCTGATGGCCGCCTGGCTCGCGATGATCCGCATCAAAGCCTGTTCGATGCTGGTGAAGGGCTGCACCTCGCGCCGAGCCAGTGTCAAGGCCCCGACGAGTCGCTGCGGGGACTCGAGCGGCATCACCAGGCACGAGCGAGGTGCGTATGCGAGGCCGAGCGTTTTGAAGCGCCGGTCCTTGGTGGCATCGGCGACAGAGACGAGTTTGCGGCGTTGCGCGGCCCATCCGACGATGCCCTCGCCGAGCTCGAACCGGGCGACCTGACCGAGATTGTCGGTGAATGGGTACGTCGCGATAGCGGACAGGGCGCGGCCGTCCTCCTCGAGCAGGAAGACCGTGGCGGCGTCGCAGTCGACGAGGTCGGCGGCGGCCTTGAGCATGAAGTCGATCGTCTCCTTCAGCTCCAGACTCGACGTGAATAGATTTCCGACCTGGCCCAGAAGGTCGACAATCACCTTGTCGTCCATCGCAGATCCGAGTATACCCGCGAATTTCGGCGCCAGCGGACTGTCCGGCAATTGCAAACGCTCCAGCGCAGTGCTCACGACCGGCGCCTTTGCAACTCTTCGACGAGTGCGGGCAGCACCTTCAGGGCATCGCCTACCACTCCCAGGTCGGCCAGTTTGAAGATCGGCGCGTTCTCGTCTCTATTGACCGCAACAATTGCTTTCGCGCCCTTCATGCCGACTGTATGCTGCATCGCACCGCTGATCCCGAACGCGAGGTATACGGCGGGCTTGACTGTCTTGCCGGTCTGCCCGACCTGCATGGCATAGGGAACCCATCCCGCGTCGACGACTGCTCTGCTCGCGCCGACCGCTGCATTTCCGAGCACGGCGGCGAGCTGGTCGAGGAGTTCGAAATTCTTTGGATCGCCGAGGCCCCGCCCGCCGCTGATCACGATCGGCGCCTCCTCGAGCTTCGGACCCGCGGCCACGTCGGCGACACGATCAGTCACCCGGACCGCCTTGTGCTTCTCGGCGATCGGCGAGGTCACGGGCGTGACCTCGGCGGCAGCTCCTCCACTCGGCTCGGCCACGAACGACTTTGGCCGGATGATCGCGATCGCCGGGGCGCCGCCCTCGAAACGCGTCGCCACATTCTGGGTGGCCCCGAAGACGGACGACTGCACCGAGATGCCGTCCGAATCGCTCACGTCGAGGCCGTTGGCGATCACGGGGACACCCAGCTTGGCGGCCAGGCGGCCGGCGACATCGCGGGAGCTGTAGGTCATCCCGAAGAGGATCAGGTCGGGTTTGTGCTCCTCGATCAGGATCGCGAGCGCATCGGCCGCAGGACCGCCGAGGAGCAGCTCACCCCACAGAGGATCGGTCCCCGCGTACAGCGTCGACGCCCCGTGGGCACCCAGGTCATTCGCGGCATCGGCCGCGTCCGGCGCGAAGGCGACGGCCTCGACGGTGCCGCCCAGCGATCTCGCCTTGGTGAGGAGTTCGAGTGCGACAGGCGCCGGCTTCCCGCCCGCGACCTCGGCGAACACCCAGATCTTGTCCAGAGCCATCGCTCAGATCACCTTCCTGTCGGCGAGGAAGTCGGCGATGCGCTTGTAGCCCTCGCCGTCGTCCTTCACGACCGATCCTGCGGCTCGCTGGGGGGCCGGCTCGACACCGGTGATGCTCTGGCCCGCGGTGCCGCCACCGGCGCCGTCAAGCCCCAGATCGCCAGAAGTGAGGCGATCGAGCGGCTTCGACTTGGCCCCCATGATTCCTTTGAGAGAGGGGTAGCGCGGCTCGTTGACCCCGGCGGTCACGCTGACGACAGCCGGAAGGCCAGCCTCGACGAGGTCGTAGCCCGCCTCTGTCTGACGCTTGACCTTGAGGGTGGAACCGTCGATCTCGACGGTCTTCGCGAAGGTCACAGCTGGGACGTCGAGGAGTTCCGCGATCATCTGGGGGACCACCCCTGTGTACCCGTCCGTCGATTCAGTCGCGGTGATCACGAGGTCGAAACCCTCGCGCCGGATCGCCGCCGCCAGGACTCGTGCGGTGGTGAGCGCATCGGAGCCGCGCAATGCGTCTTCGGAGATCAGAACGCCCTTGGATGCGCCCATCGCCAGGGCTTTGCGAACGGCGTCGATGCCGCGCTCAGGACCCATGGACACCACCGTCACCTCGCCCCCGTGCGCCTCGACGAGCTGCAGTCCCGCTTCGACACCGAACTCATCGCCGGGATCGAGAACCACCTCAACCCCGTCACGTTTGAGCAGGTGCGTGGTCGGATCGAGCTGGCCGGTCGTGTTTGGGTCGGGGATCTGCTTGACGCAGACGACGACCTTCATGAGTGCCTCCGTAGTTGTCGCCTCGGGATCGAAACTCTAACGCACCCACGCCCGAATGCCCGGATCGGGGCGGCCAAGGGCAATCGCCGTGGCTCCGAGATCGACCCGATCGGTCAAGGAAACTCGCGCCGCCTGTGGCTGGGTGGCCTCCAGAAGCGCAGCGAGCGGGCCTGTCTCCCAGCGTGCATCAGCCAGGGCGACGATGCCGTAGTGGTAGCGGCGACCGGTGAGCCATGCCTCCCATGAATCCGCAGCGCTGACGGCCTCAATCCCGGCGTCGCCCATTGCGTCGGGTCTCGTCACGGGCTCGCCATCCAAGGATGCGACCGTCCAGCGCGCCTCGGGCCAGCGGCGCGCCGCAGCGTCGACCAATGAATGCAGCCGGCGCTGCTCGAGGGTTCCAGCCGCATCGGGTCTGGGACCGGTCAGCACAAGGATTCGCTCGCAGGTCATTGCGTCGCGCCCGCCGGCAATCGCAGTCGGCTCGACACGCCAGCTCTCCGGGGGCCGGCGGTCGAGGAGCTCGCGCCAGCGCGCGCGGAGCAGGCGACGGTTGCGTTCGATTCGGGCGCCCTGCACTCCGCCGCTGCTGGAGGCGCCGCGGACGTGTTCAACCACCGATCGAGGCTGGTAGACAACCCGGCCAGGTCCTGCCCCGAGGGCGAGGCAGAGGTCCACGTCCTCGCAGTAGACCGGGGCAAACCGGGGGTCGAATCCACCCACCGCGGTGAACGCGGAGCGGCGGATCAGCAGACATGCTGCTGACGCGTAGTCGACCGTCCGGCGGAAGTTGTACTCAGGGCGGTTGGGAACATCTCCGTCGCCGTACTGGCGGACTCTCGCGTCGCGCCAGACGATCGATCCGGCTTCCTGGAGCCGCCCATCCGGGTAGAGCAGCTTCGGTGCGACCGCAGCCACCCCGGGATCGGCATCGAGAACGTCGATCAGGGGCTCGAGCCACCCGGGCCTGACCCACGCATCACTGTTGAGCAGCAGCAGGTACCGGCCCTGTGCGATGGCGGCGCCCTGGTTGTTGCCGGGACCAAAGCCGAGGTTGCGCGGATTGCGAAGCGTGCGCGCACCGCTGACGTGGTCGAGCTCGCCGACGGTGCCGTCAGTTGACGCGTTGTCGACGATCACGACCTCGTAGCGCGGTTCTGTGACCTCGGCGAGCAGCCGGAGCGCTTCCTTGGTGAGATCCCAGCGGTTGTATGTGAGCATCACCACGGTCACCTCCGGCCGGGCCACCTCGGGAAACCGGATCACGTTCGACGCCGCCGCCACCGTCGATAGCCCTCCCGGATCGGCCGGGTGATTCGATGCTCCGGCGATTCGCGAAGGTGATCGAGCTCCGACTGAACTCGTGAGAGCTCCGCCTGCAGCGCTGTGCGCTCATCGGCCAGGCGCCGTTGGAGCACGGTCAGCGCCGACTCGATCCTCTCTGGATCGACCCCGGGTCGCGGCGACCCCGCGCTCCGAGGGAGCCGCTCGGCAAGCTCGGCGAGCGCACCGTCGAGCGTCTGAATCGCCGGGTCGATGCTCGCCGGCTGCCCGTCGCCGAAGAACGCCCGCATCGCCGAGAAGTCGGCGAGTACCGGTATGGAGGGGTCGAACCGGTCGCCGATACCGGTATCGACCGCTGCCACCGGCACGCCGAGCGAAGCGGCGATATGCGCCGCGGCCGGGGAGGTTGCGATCATCGCCGCCGACCCGGAAATCGCGGCCGCGATATCGTCGAGCCCCGCCCAGACCGGAAGACGATGGACGCGCTCCGCGAGCAGGCCCGGCACCCGGAACCTCTCCACAATGTTCGGGTGCCGGGCGGGCTTGAGGTCAATGACGACCACGGAGAGCTTTTGATCGGCGCGCAGCGCCGCCGACACGGCCTCGACGAGGCGTTCACAGGAAGGTGAGGCTGGGAGGCTGGGCGCCACCTCGACCACGATCCTGCGTCCTGCCGGCACCGCGCCGCAGAGACGGAGCAGATCCATGCGCTTGCGCAGCACCTCCGATTGGAAGATCCGGCGGACCAAGAGCAGCGGGTCTCCGGATTTCGTGGACGTCCCGCCGACACGCTCTTGGGTCGCCTGATCTCGCGCCCAGACGTCCCTACCGCTGAGAGCCGTCAGATCCACATCACCGCCGGCCAGGCCCACCCCGAACCACGTATCGGATTTCGCAACCTCGCGATCGCCGGGCCTTCCGCTGAGCACCAGGGAGCCGACGCAGCGCTCGGTCATCGCCTCGTCCGCCACCTGATATCGAACTGCCCACTGGTGGTCGTCACCGAGGGCATCGCCGGCGATGATCATCGCGTCGACCGCGACCGGGTCGGCGCCTGACATACGGGTCAACGGCAGTGCTGGGCGCCCTTCGTCACCGGGAACCGGGCGTTCGGCGCCGAAGGGCGCAACCGCGATGACGGTGATATCCGGTCGTCGCAGCGCGAGTTCCGACTCGAGGACTCGGCGGAGGGCGACCTCGCCGAGTTCGCCCGTATCGAACGGCCCGAAGAGCCCCACCACCGGCCGCTCAGCGGCACCGTCCACGTGATGCCTCCGTGTAGCAGGGCGGATCGGGGAGCCCCTCACGTCTCAGGACTGGCTCAGGGAACGCGCGTCAACGGTGGAGAGAATGAGGACACGGCCCACCATAGAACAAGTTCGAATACAGAGGAGCGCCAGGATGTTCGGGAATTTCTTCAGCAAACGGTTCGCGATCAGCGCGGCCGCATTCGCGGTCGTCGCCGTCGCGGGCATCGCAACCGTCTCGATCATCCCAGCCCTCGCCTCAGGTGTGACCGGAGGCAACGCATCCACGCTGGCGACCACCCCGGCGCCGGGAGGTGCCAAGGCCGGCCATGCGGGAGCCAGAGCAGTGGCGGCGAGACACATCGCCCTGGCGCTCTTCCGCGAATCGGTCAAGGAAACCGGACTCAGTCGCACGACAGTCCTCAAGGACCTGCTCAACGGCGAGACGCTCGCCCAGATCGACGGCTCCAAGGCGCAGGCCGTGGAAAGCGCCGTCATGGCCAAGCTCACCACTCGCCTGAACAAGGCGGTGTCTGATGGCAAGATCACCAAGGCGCAGGCGACCACATTCAGCGCCGCAGCCATGGCGGGCATCAGCAAGCTGATGAACCTCAACCTCAGCACCTACATCCACGTCCGCTTCGGCGGGTTCCCCAAGACCCCTTCCGCGTCGACCCCCCCCACGTCGACAGGCTCCCCAGCCGCCGTCACGGGGTCGAGCTCCGCGCTCTGACCCGTCCGGCGGACCGGCAGTCTACCCGGCCACCCCGGGTAGACTGCCTCGATGCCCAAGAAGTACACAGCCGCAGAGCAGGTCATCGATCCTGCAAAGCGGTATAACGCGACCATCACGACCGACCGCGGTGACATCGTCATCGCCCTCGACCCGACCCGTGCGCCGAAGTCCGTCAACAACTTCGTGTTCCTCGCACGGGACGGCTTCTATGACGGCCTCACCTTCCATCGCATCGTCGATGACTTTGTCATCCAGGGCGGCTGTCCCGAAGGAACGGGCCGCGGCGGTCCGGGATACCGCTTCGAGGATGAGCCCGTGCAGGGCGAATACGAGGCGGGAGCAGTCGCGATGGCGAACTCCGGACCGAACACCAACGGCTCGCAGTTCTTCATCTGCACCGTCGACGATCGCCACAAGCTCACCAAGTCCTACAACCTGTTTGGACAGGTGGTGAAGGGCATGGACGTTGTTGGTGCGATCCGCAAGGACGACGTCATGCGGTCGGTGAAGATCGACGAGGAGTGATGGCCGAACCACAACTGCGCCTGATGGCGGTGCACGCGCATTGTGATGACGAGACGATCACCATGGGAGGCACTCTCGCCACGTATGCGGATCGCGGGGTGCGAACCTGTGTCGTCTGCTGCACGGACGGCAAGCTCGCGACCATCGTCGACCCGAACATGCCCGAGGAGACCACGCGTCCACACCTCGCCGAAATTCGCGAAGCCGAGTTGCGCGAGGCGTGTCGCATTCTCAAGGTCGATGAGGTCCAGTTCCTCCGCTACGGCGACTCGGGAATGGCCGGCACACCGACCAACCTCCTCCCCGACGCCTTCTGGATGGTGCCAATCGACGAAGCCGTTGGGAAACTCGTCGCCCAGATCCGCCGCTTCCGCCCACACGTTGTAGTCACATATGACGGTAACGGCGGTTACGGCCACCCGGATCACATCCAGACCCACCGCGCGACCCTGCTGGCGGTCGAGGCCGCTCGACTCAAGCCGATGTACAAGGATGCCGGCGAAACCTGGCGCGTTGAGAAGCTGTACTACACGGCGTTTCCGCGGGCTCAGTTCGCACGCATGGTCGAGATGGCAAGGCAGGCCGGGATCGATCCGCCGTTCGGCGAGACGAGCCCCGACGAGATGGAATTCCTCACGCCGGATGAGGAGGTGACCACAACCATCGACTGCGTCGACGTGGTCGGGCGCAAACGCGATGCGCTGCGCGCGCATCACAGTCAGATCTCAGAGGACTGGCCGCAGCTCTCGATGCCGGACGACGTGCTCAAACAATTCGCCGATGAGTACTTCCAGCTCGTCATCTC
>JBIOIZ010000053.1:0-20290 GCA_044450385.1 Candidatus Dormibacteria bacterium | reverse complement strand
TGGCATGCACGCGCGAGCCGGCGGGCCCTGGCCACCGATAGCCGAGCCACGTGGTGGCGCCTTGGACGGAGGCCCAAGCCGCGAAGTGGTGCGCGGCGCAGATCACTCCTTCGTCCTCGTCTCCGAAGCCCATGGTGTCTGGGAGCTTCCGGGGCACGCGGCGCAGCCCGAGCAGGTATGGCGGAACGAATTCGTTCGTGCTCAGCGCCGAGTCGAGCGCCGTATCCGCGGTAGCCGTCGCTCCTTCTTCCGCGTAAACCAGGAGAGCACGGCCGTACGCGAAGATGGCCGTTCCATCGTCGTCGAACATGTCGATCAGTCGGTGAGCGCTTGCGTGATCATGCTGGGCCAGCAGGCGCGGCAGCAGCGCATCGCGAACTCCTTGATTGTCGTTTGGGTTCAGCCGGAGCAACTCCCACATGTGCTCGAGCGCTTCGGCCTTGCGACCGACTTCCCAGAGTGCTTCGGCCAGGCCGGCTCGCGCGCGCATATACGGACGGGTGTCGATCTCGCCCCAGAAATAGCCGGCGTCGCTCTGCAGACGATCTCCGAGGTGCCGTTCACCGGCCGCTACCCCTTCTCGATACAGCGCGACGGCCTCCGCGGGCGTCGCCGCGCCGTCCTCGGCGAGGAGGACATATGCATCAGCGCAGTCGGCCGAAATCGCCAAGGCCTCGCGAGCAAGGCGGATCCGCTCCCTTCCCGTGGCGTCCCAAGCCTCGTACATCACCGACTGCGCGGCCTCGACAGGCGACGTCGGCGCAGGGACGTCGCCGCCGTTGAGTTGGTCGACGTGCGCGTCGAGGAAAGACTGCGCATCGTTGATCGATGTGAACTCCTGGTCTCGCATCATGCGAGCGAGGTTGGAGATCGTCGCCTCGACTGCCCTTCGGTCGGTGGCAGCAAGCTCCGGCGACGCGGTCACGGAGGCACCATGACAGTGCTTGTACTTGCGCCCGCTTCCACACGGGCAGGGCTCGTTCCTCCCTGTGCGCGGCATGGAAGGCATGGTAACCGGACCCACTACGCGGAATGCCCGCCCACTGGGTATTACTCTGATCTCCTACCGTGGTAGTATTTGAGTATGAAAGTGAGTATGAGCTTGCCTGAAGAGGACGTCGCGTTCCTGGATTCCTACGCCCAGACCCAGGGATACGCCTCGCGCTCCGCAGTGCTCCACAAAGCAGTTCGGCTGCTTCGCGCCGCCGAGCTGACCGACGCATACGAGGACGCTTGGGCGGAATGGGCGGCGACGGGCGAAGCCGCTCTCTGGGAGGTCGCCGTCGGGGATGGTGTCAACGCCTGATGCGGCGAGGTGAAATCCGCCTCGTCGACCTCGAACCAGTCCGTGGTGCCGAAGCGAGCAAGACGAGGCCTGCCGTCATCGTGAGCAACGACGGCGCAAATACCACCGCGACGCGCCTCGGACGCGGTGTCGTGACGGTCGTCCCGGTCACGTCAAACGTCGAGCGGATCTACCCCTTTCAGGTTCTGTTGAAGGCCGCCGCTACCGGGCTGCAACGAGACTCCAAGGCGCAGGCGGAGCAAGTCCGCTCGGTGGCGGTTGAACGCATCGGCACGCGAGTAGCAGTGGTGCCACCCTCCGTTATGGCGCAACTCGACGAGGCTCTCCGGCTCCACCTTTCGTTGTAGGCGCTCGTCGCGATCGCACTGGCCAAGGGTGCTGGCCACCCAGGGCACTGGTCATCGCGTTCTCCCAAACGCCAGAAGCAGGCTGGGATTACCCACTAAAGCGATCAGCAGAGTTCTAGTAGTGTTGACTGCGCCCCGCCAGGCCGGAGTGCAAGCCCGATCGACACAACATCGTGGGCAGCCGCATGCCCCACTCCTGGATTTTCGGTCGCAGGGTGTTCGGATCCCCAATCTGTCTCCATCTCGCTAACGACCGTGTACACATGACCGAGTGATTCGCGGACGGGCTTCGAAGGAGTTCGTTGGTGCACGAGTTGCTCAGCTGCGCGATGGTGAACACGATCGACCTCGCGATGGCGAATCATGACCACGGCAGGGGCAGGCAGCGTCTCGGTCCGAGGCTGATGTGCGCCAGGCGCATATGTCAACCGTGATATCGACGCCCTTGTCGGCATCGACGCCGTTCAGCTCGGGGTGCGCACGACGAGCGTGCCGTCGTCGGTGAACTCCTCGACCCGCATGGGGAATTCCCTGGTCAGAGCGAACCTGGAGACACGTCGCGCCTGTATGTAGACGCACACGACCATCGGCGGAAGGCCCACTGTCAACGGATCGATGGCACTGAGTTGTGACCGATGGCATTGGACATTGCGACGTTCGCCTCTGGACGACGCCGGGCCGTCATCGCCAGAGTCAACCGATTGGCGGACACACAGGGAGACTAGCCATGGACGAGACGAATGTCCTTATCTTCACCTTCTCCGATCCGAGCAAGGCGTACCAGGCTCTGAGTGAGATCAAGGCACAACCCAGGGTCGAGGGAGCCGCCGTGGTCGAGCGGACCGCCAACGGCGAGGTTCGAATCGCCGAGGGTTATACCCCGAAGTTGGGTGCGGGGCCTGCAGTCGGCGGCCTCATCGGTGCCCTGGTCGGGATCATCGCCGGCCCTCTCGGGATGCTTCTTGGCTGGAGCACCGGCATCTTCGCCGGTGCTGCGTACGAGTCGTTCGAGGCGGTCGACGCCGATGACGGCTTCACCGAGCTGAGCAAGCGCATCCCCGCCAGCGGTAACGCGCTCCTCGTCGAGATGACGGAGACCAGCCACGCCGTCGCGGACGACATTGCCGACCGACTGCAAGGCACCGTGACCCGAGTCCCGAGCCGCGAGGTCGAGATCGAAGTGGCAGCCGCCAGGGATGCCGCGCGCAAGGCGGCTAAGGAAGCGCGCCGGGTGCGCCGCGAGACGCACACCGCAGCTTTCAAGGAGAAGGTCGGCGGGGTGCTGCACCACACGACGGCATAGAGACGGCAGCTAGAGACAGCGCCTCCCCATGCTGTCGTGAGCGGGTGTACTCAGCGCTCCGGCAAGGATCGCGAATCCGGCAGCGCGGCACGCCGCGACGATCGCCGCGGAGCCGTCACCGACCTGGCGTCGCCACGAGGCGACCCTTCCGGATGGCCGCCGTGAAGGCCGCATAATCGGCGTCGTTCTGCTGCGCGTACGAACTGGCGAACGCGGTGACGGCGCGGTCGAAGGTATCCGAGCGACCCATGTAGGAGGCCAGCGCAACGGGGTCGCCGGAGCGCGCGTGGCCCCGAGCGAGAGTCCATCCGCACATGTACGCGTAGCCGGCCACTTCGTCGCGCGTCAGGCGGGTCACGTTCACCGAACCTTTCCAGTCGCGCAGCTGTCGCACGTAATAGTCGACCCCCTCACCGTCGTGACGGGTCCACCCGAGCAGGATATCGCTGACCGCCTGGGTGAGGCGCTGACCCTCGACGACCCGCTGCCCGTGGTTGGTGTAGCGGCTGGGGCTCAGATGCTCTTCCAGCACCGATGGGCCAGCCTCTTTCACCTGTAGGAAGAGCGGATCGTCACTGTCGCGCCCCTCGAGAAGCATGATGAAGCAGCGCGTGCCCACGCTGCCGACGCCGACTACCTTCTGCGCGACGTCGACCGGATGGAAGCGGTCGAGCACAACTCTGCGGTCGTCGCCGATCGTCCGTTTGTACGCCTCGTACGTCGCTCTCACGGTGGCGAGCACTGTGGCTGGATCACCGATCTCAGGGATCTCGCGGAGCGGCAGCAGCACCGGCGGGTCGCTGCGAATCTGGAATCGCCCGTCCGCCTCGACGGCGAGCGCGTTCAGGGCATGCAAACTGTCACGGGTGCGCGCCCGCTGCTCGAATTGGGCGACGCGCTGACGGGCTCGTCGCTGCGACCACTCTGCGGCCTCGAGGACCTTTTCGGTGGTCAGGTGGTCGTACCAGACGTCGAGGGTACGCATCGCCGCCGCCTCTCCCATCCCAGTCCGGTATCCCGCTACCGCCTGCTGGGTGATCGAGTCGCACGCGGCGCTGTCGAAGCGCTGCTGGCGGCAGGCGATCATGAAACTTGTGGCCAGGCGCTTGACATCCCACTCCCAAGGTCCGGGCAGCGTCTCATCGAAGTCGTTGATGTCGAAGACGAGCTGGCGTTCTGGGGATGCGTAGACACCAAAGTTGGCGAGATGAGCATCGCCGCACAGCTGCACGATGAGTCCCGACGACGGGGTCGCCGCCGCGAGGTCCGCGGCCATGATGCGTGCTGCCCCCCGGTAGAAGGCCAGCGCTGACGCCATCATGCGTCCGTGGCGGATGGGCACGAGCCACGGCACGCGTGCTCGGTTCTGCTCGTCGAGCAGCTCGACCGGGTCGCGACGCGACGACGGCGGGGACCACGCCGCGTGCTCAATCCGCGGCACCGCCTGGCGCGCCGCGTGGCCACGCGCAGCGCGATCAGAGACGCTGAGTTGGGATTCGGCCGCCACCGTGGACGCCCCGACGCTTGACCTGCGAACTTTGCTCATTGCCCTGGCTCCCGCCGGATTTGCGGTCGAATGGAGGGCGGCGCCGCCTTGCCCCGGCGGTGCGCCAGCCAGGCGCGGGCGCGGTCGACGACGTCGATCCAATCGATGAAGACGAGGGCGGCGAGGCCGGTCAGCCCCAGCAGTCCGACGGCGATCGCCTGCGGCGACGCGACGCCCTTGGTGACGAGGTCGCGGAAGCTTCCGCCGATCCCGGAGGCGGCCGACAGGGCCACGCCGTAGCTCACCAGGCGCCCCGCGGAGAACGCCGCGACCAAGGGGCTGAGGGGAGCTCGGGCCAAGCC
The DNA here is from genome assembly GCA_044450385.1 of Candidatus Dormibacteria bacterium. GTDB lineage: Bacteria > Chloroflexota > Dormibacteria > Aeolococcales > Aeolococcaceae > Palsa-851. The sequence goes on along the minus strand of JBIOIZ010000053.1, from coordinate 15,486 downwards.
GGCCGCCTCGAACAGAGTGTTCGAGGGGAGGGGCGATACCGCGAACAGCAGCATCGCTCCGAGCAACCCGCGCGTGCTCGAGAGCGTTGCACCGACCGCCTCGAGGTTCTCGCGGCGCTTGGGCGGCAGCCGGGAGCCGAAGGTCCGGACGACCCAGGCCAGTCCGTAGCGACCCGCGGCTGCAGACAACGTGCCGACGACGACCATGACGGCGATGGGGAAGCCATAGGCGATCCGGAAGTACACGAGCACAGCCCACGTCGGCGGTGCGAACGCGGGCAGCAGGTTGATGAGCACCACCACGCCGGCGACGATCAATAGGCGGTTCACTGCACCGCTTCCGTCATCTCGAGTCTCTGTGCGCCGCTGCCGCCGCGCTCGGCCACAACTATGACAACCCGATCGCCGCGGTGGGGTCGCCTCGAAGGTCGCCCAGGAAGACCTCGTGGGGTTACGATTTCGCGCCCGACCGGCTCTCGCCGGGCGCAAACGTAGAAGGAGACATCATGCCGACAGTCGTCGCCCATCACGATGTGAAGGATCAGAAGCACTGGCTCGCCTCGCCGAAACGCGAGGAAGTTTTCGGCCCGCTTGGTGTCACCAATATCCGCACGTTCATCGACCCGCAGAATCCCGACCGCGTCGCGATCGTCATGGATGTGGCGGACATGGACAAGGTCATGGCCGCGATGGAGAGCAACGCGATGCGCGAAGCCATGGAATACGACGGTGTTGTCGCGGAGTCCCTGGTGATTCTCGTCGAGGCGTAGACCCGCGGTCTTCGCGGCTTACCGCGTGGTCAGGTTACCGACCACCGCGGCGCAACCCGACGACGAGGACTGCAGCGACGGCCACGTGCATCACGACAAGGACCGCACCGGTCGACGTGGTCGTTGCCGCTGTGAGGGGCAGGCCGAGCGATGCAATCAGCACGACAGCCGCGAGCGCAGTCCAGATGGCGTGGGCACGGGGAGTCCGTCGCTCCAGCAGTGCAAGCACGCCCCAGGCGGCCAGGGACGCGATCACGGTTCCACCGATGACGTAGTCGACCCCGATGCTCTGGGCAGCGCCGGAGCCGAACCGGACGAGCAGATGCGCGCCGAGAAGTGGCACAGAGATGGCCCAGATGGCCACGGCCGTGATCGCCGCTCCGACGACGGTGAACGCTCTGGTCAGACCGACTCGTGTCGTGGCCGGTGCGGTGCGGTCCAGGGTTGTGGTGGTCATGGCGGGCTCCTCGTGTGACCGTGGCTGATGTCGAGGCTGCGACGCTGACGCGCCCAGCGGTAGACTTAGTTAGGTGCCTAACCTTAGGCGCCTAAAGGTTAGACGACTAACTATCTAGAAGTCAAGAGGCTCGTAGATGAACTTCGATCAGGCCGACGCGTTCAATGAAGCGATTCGCGCCATAGGCATCCGCCACCGTGCGCTCGCCATCGCCGCGCTGGCCCCGTTCGGCATCCACCCCGGGCACAAGCTGCTGCTGCTCGAGCTCGAAGCGGCAGGTCCCAGCACCCAGGCCCAGCTCGCCGCTGCAAGCGGCTATGAGCCGCCGACCATCACGTTGAGCGTTCGTCAGCTCGAGGCGGCCGGCCTTGTGGTTCGCCACCCATCTCCCACCGACGGCCGCGCCACGATCGTCGAACTGACGGATGAGGGCATGGCGCTGCTGCCGAAGTTGAAGACCGCGTGGCGGCGCGTGGCCGAACAGACCGTCGCCGGGGTCAGCTCAGTCTCATTCGAGCAGCTCAGCGACGTTCTGACAGACCTGGCAACCAGCCTGAGCACTCTCGACGTCGGAGAAGCTGACGTCCCACGCTACGTGAGGAGCGAGGAGCAAGCGCGCCCTCCTGCGTAAGCTACCGTCCGTGCCTGCAACCGCTGGAGGGGGGCGGTGAGCGTGATCGGCGATGCGGCTTCAAACATTGGAGCCGCACGCGCCCAGATGGGCCTCTCTCTCGGCTGGCACATCGTCTTCGCGTGCCTCGGCGTGGGGTTTCCAGTGCTGATCCTGATCGCCGAGTGGCGAGGAATCCATGGAGATGCCGACGCGATGCGGCTTGCACATACCTGGGCGAAGGTCGCGGGCGTCCTCTTTGCGGTCGGCGCTGTCTCGGGGACAATCCTCTCCTTCGAGATGGGCATTCTCTGGCCCAGGCTGATGGGAGAGTTCGGCGCAGTTCTCGGTCTGCCCTTCGCACTCGAGGGGTTCGCCTTCTTCATCGAGGCGATCTTTCTCGGGATCTATCTCCACGCGTGGGATCGACTCACGCCGATGCGGCATCTCGCAAGCGGCATCCCCATCGCCATCGCAGGCATCGCGTCGGCATTCTTCGTGGTGACTGCCAACTCCTGGATGAACGACCCGCAGGGATTCACGCTCGTCAACGGACAGGTGACTGATCCACAGCCGCTGGTGGCAATGTTCAACCCCGCAACCCCGGTTGAGACGATCCACATGATCCTCGCCGCCTTCATGGTCACGGGGTTTCTGGTCGCGAGTGTGTACGCAGCCGCGCGGCTACGCGGTCGGAATGATCGCTACCACAGGCTGGGGCTCTTGCTTCCGTTGATCGTTGCGACCCTGATCACGCCTGCTCAGATCGTTGTCGGCGACATCGCCGCGCGCGAGGTCGCCGACAATCAGCCGATCAAGCTCGCCGCGATGGAGGGGCTGGCTCATACGGAAGCCGGCGCCGGCGAGCATATCGGTGGCATCTTCCTCAACGGGCAGCTGCAATACGCGATCGTCCTGCCCCACGTGCTCGCATTTCTCGCAAAGGGCGATGTGAATGCGACCGTCGTCGGTCTCGATAGCGTTCCGCCGGCTGACCGACCCGAGGCGGTCACGCTCATCCACCTCTCGTTCAACATCATGGTCGGCATCGGTTTTCTGCTTCTCGGCCTTGGACTCTGGCTGTTGATCCGCTGGATCCGCCGGCGCGGGCCGCCATCGTCACGCTGGTTCCTGCGGGCCGCGCTGGTGGCCGGACCCGGAGCAGTGGTGGCGATGGAATGCGGTTGGATCACCACCGAGGTGGGACGGCAACCCTGGATCGTGTATCAGGTGATGCGCACATCCGACGCTGTCAATCCCGCTCCCGGACTGTACTGGGGTCTCGTCGTGATGTTGATCGTCTACACGGTGCTGACCGCGGTCACACTCTTCGTGCTGCGCTATCTCGCGCGCACCAACGCCCGAGGGAACCATGCTGGCTAATGTCACCCTCGGTTTCCTCTGGGGTGGGATCACGGCGTATGTGCTGCTCGCCGGAGCTGATTTCGGTGCGGGCCTCTGGGATTTGCTCGCCGGCTCACCAACCGGAGGCGCCGCGAGACGCCGCCGCATCGCGGAATCCATCGGCCCGGTTTGGGAGGCGAATCACGTCTGGCTCATCTTTGCCCTCGTCGTCACCTGGACGGGCTTTCCCTCGGTCTTCGCGGCAATTGCCTCGACCCTCTATATTCCGCTCACCGCGGCGGCCTTCGGTGTGATCCTCCGCGGTGCAACGTTCGCATTTCGTGGCGTTGTGACAGAGCTTTCGCTTCAGCGTCTCTTCGGCGCCGTCTTTGCGACGTCGTCGGTGCTGACCCCGTTCTTCCTGGGAACCGTCGCTGGAGCCATCGCGTCTGGCCGCGTCCCGTTGGGGGTTGCCCAGGGCGACGTGATCACCAGCTGGCTCAATCCAAGCTCAATTCTCGGCGGTGTGCTTGCTGTCGAAGTGTCGGCCTACCTGGCTGCGGTGTACCTGACACGAGATTGCGAGCGGCATCACGAGCCAGAGCTGGCGTTGTACTTTCAGCGACGCGCACTGCTCATGGGGGTGATCACCGGAATCACCGCCATCGCCGGCATCGGTGTCCTCCATGCGGATGCACCACGGCTCTTCAGCGGGCTCACGCACCGTGGGCTTCCCCTCGTTCTCGCCAGCATCATCTTCGGAGGCTTGTCGATCCTGCTGCTCCTGCGCCGACAATTCGTCGCGGTGCGCATCACGGCGGCGACCGCCGTGGTGTCCGTGCTGTGGGCATGGGGCGTGGCGCAGTATCCCGACGTGCTCTCCGGTGTGGTGACGGTGAGCGCCGCGGCAGCCCCGAATCAGACGCTGCTCTTCCTTGTGGTGGCACTGGCCGTCGGGTCCGCCATCCTGGTTCCGTCGCTCCTGCTGCTCTTCACAATGTTTCAGCACGACGTCCCGGCGCGACCATCACCAACACCGCCTGGGTCCCCATCAGGCTGAGGTCGGCTTCGCGGCCAGCTCGCCGAGCACGGTCATGGCCATGTCAAGTTTTCGCCGTGGTGCGCTGAAACACAGTCGCAGGTGCGAGGGCACGCCGAACGCGATACCGGGGGTCAGGAGCACGCGGCGGTCGGTCAGCGCATCGATCAGTCGCAACGTATCCGGCCACGGGCTTCGCAACCAGAGATAGAGCCCTCCCTCCGGCTCGATCGCCTCCAGGCCGTCCGCACGGACTCGATCCATGACCATGTCGCGACGCTCGCGATACGGGACGGCGTTAATCTCCCAGGACTCGAGATGGAGGAGTGCGCGCTGCGCTGTGGCAGGAGCATTCACGAATCCGAGCGCGCGCAGCGCCTGGGCGAGCCCTCTGTGGGTCTCGGCGCTCACCAGCGAGGGGTGCAGCACGAGATATCCGATGCGCTCCCCGGCGACGCCCAGGTCCTTCGAGAACGACCTCGCGAGCACGGTGTGCTCGTAGAGGTTGAACGGTTCGACGCGCTGGTGCGGCGGATACGTCAGCCGCCGATACACCTCGTCGATGATCAGCAGCACCTTACGGTCGTGCTTGTTGTTGTGCGCCTCGAGCACGGCCGCGAGCCCCGCCAATTCGCCGCCGTCCAGCACATGGCCACTCGGGTTGCAGGGTGAGTTCACCATCACCGCGGCGGTGTGCGCCGAGAGCGCTCCACTGATGCCGTCGAGGTCGAGGCGCAGGTCGGGACCCGTGGGCACGGGAACGAATCGTGCTGAGGCGGTCTCGCAGTACAGGCGGAACTCTGGGAAGTACGGCGCCACGCCGATCACGTCGTCGCCAGGATCGACGAAGGTCCGAATTGCGATCGCGATCGCCGCCGCCGCACCCGGGGTCATCGCGATCGAATCGCTGCTGATGCCGGGGTACTCGACGTCCTCCGCGGCGCGTTCGCGGACGTCGGCATAGCCGAGGTTCGGCATGTAGCCGAAGCGTCCGACGAAGCGCTCGCGACTCGCCGCGGCGAACGCCTCGACGACGCTCTCCGGTGCCTCGAGGGGCTGACCGATCGACAGGTCGGCCACGCTCTCCTCGCCGAATTCAGCGCGAAGCCGCTCGCCCTCCATGAACATGCGGCGGATCCAGCCGCCGTCCTGGAGTTGCGCACGCGACCACCGGGAGATCGCCACGTTCAGGCGATGCTGGTCGTGCCGGAAAGGCCGCCGGTATGCCAGCTGAACGGGTAGTCGCGGTCGAAAATCTGCCGCGCGATCGCGGTGCGATGCAACGGGCGGAATGTGTCGACCATGACAGCGAGCTCGTCGGTCTCGCGTGGACGGTCGAGCGACGCCTCGAGCGCCCCGGGCTGCGGCCCATGGGGGAGGCCACCGACGTGATGGGTGAACGAGCCCTGGCTGATGCCGCGTCGCGCCGCATAGTTTCCCTCGACGTAGTACAGCACTTCGTCCGAGTCGAGATTGCTGTGGTGATACGGCAGATGGATCGCTTCGGGATCCCAGTCGAGCTTGCGGGGCACGAACGAGCAGATGACCAGGTTGTGCGCCTGGAACGTCTGATGGATCGGTGGGGGAACGTGAAACCTGCCGGCGCGCGGTTCGAAGTCGTGGATGTTGAAGGTCACGGGGTAGATCGTCCCGTCCCACCCGATGACGTCGAACGGATGGTGATCAAGGACGTATCGGCTCACGTGGTTCGAGCGCTTCAGCCAGATTTCCGCAGGCCCGTCGACGCCGCTTTCGAGCGAGTCCGGTCCATGAAAGTCGCGCTCACTGAATGGCGCGAACTCGGTGAGCTGGCCGTTGCGAGCGCGGTACCGGTCCGGCACGTCAACCAGCCCCGTCACCTCCATGCAGAGGAGGCGCACGTCGGCGAGATCGTCGAAGTCGACCCGGTAGATCGTGCCGCGTGGAATCACGATGTAGTCGTGCCGTTTGAAGACGAGACGGCCGAACTGGCTGTGCAACGCACCGCTGCCGGCGTGCACGAAGAGCACCTCGTCGGCGGACCCGTTGACGTACAGCACCTGCTGCGGGCTCACCGGGGCAACCAGCCCGATGTGCACGTCGTCGTTGACCAGGAGCCACCGCCGACCGGTGATGACGTCGCCCTGCGGGGGGAGGTCGAACCCCTTCAGGTGCGCGTTGGTGTGCACCTGCTCATGCTCTGGGGTCATGAGATCGGCCGGTCCTTCGCTGACGTCCTGCGCGCCTTCGGGCATGCCGCGGTGATAGAGGAGCGAGGACGGCCCGCTGAAGCCCTCACGTCCAAACAGCTCCTCATACGCCAGGCGTCCGTCGTCCGAGAAACGCATGTGACGCTTGCGGGGCACGTCGCCGAGTTGCCGATACGGTCGCACGCCCAGAGCCTACCGGTTCAGACCGATGCCGGTGCGCCGACGACCTCGAAGATCGCCTCGAGCTCGACGGCAGCGCCCTGAGGTAGCTGTGCCACACCGATTGCGCTCCTCGCATGCCGGCCGCGCTCGGGTCCGAACACGGCCACCAGCAGGTCGGACGCGCCGTTGACGACGGCGGGTTGCGCGGTGAACCCGGGCGCGCTGCGCACGAAGCCGGTGAGCTTGACCACGGCGACGCTGTCGAGCGTGCCGAGGGCCGCGCGTGCCGTTCCCAGTAGGTCGATGGCGGCGCGACGCGCAAGGTCGTACGCGGTATCGGTGTCGACGCCGTCGCCCACCGCGCCCGTCACCACCTCGCCGTCGCGCTTGCCGAGGTGACCGGAGAGGAACAGCAGGTTGCCTGTTCGCCGCGCGGTGACGTAGTTGGCAACCGGGACGCCGGCCTCAGGAATGTCGATGCGGAGCTCTGCGAGATGGTCGTCGACACTCATGGTCAGTACTCGTGGAGGTAGTCGCAGTTATCGGCAAAGCTCTCGGCGTCGAAACCGAATCCAACTCGCACCGAGTCGACGCGGGTGATGTTGTTGCGCCCGAGCATTCGAAGTTGGTCGCGGGTGACCGGAGGATGACGGAGGAGCTTCTCCATCGCGAACGCTGCTGGCATCATCATCGGCACCGGCACATGGACGATCTTGCGATGCAGCCCCAATTCCGCTTTGATCGTGCGCACGATGTCCTCGTAGCTCATCAGGTCGGGGCCGCCGATCTCGTACACCCTCAGCGCCGGTCCCCGCTCGAGAGAGAGAACGATGCAACGGGTCACGTCGCCGATCGAGATCGGTTGGAACAGAGTCCGGCCGTCCCCGGCGATGGGGATGACCGGGTTGATCCGCATCATCCGGGTCAGCAGCGTGAAGAAGCCGTCGCCCGGCCCGAAGATGAGCCCCGGCCGCAGCGCCGTGTACGGGACGCCGCCGGCGCGGACCGCCTGCTCGCCCTGCCATTTGCTCAGCAGGTACGGGTAGCGCGGGTCGGGGTCTGCACCGAGCGCGCCCTGGTGCACCAGGTGGACGACCTTGGCCTGTTTCGCTGCCTCGATGACTCGCTCAGTGCCCTCGCGGTTGACGCGGTCGAAGGTCTGACGGCCGCGCTCCTGAATGATCGCGACCAGGTGGACCACGGCGTCACACCCGGCGAAGGCTTCAGCAAGCTTGGGCGCACTGGTCACGTCGGCCTGGACGAACGTGACTCGATCGCTCTTGGGGCGGCGGGTGGTTCCGCGGGCCACGATGACCACCTCGTGGCCGGCGTTCTTGAGCGCACGAACGGTGTGGATGCCGACAAAGCCGGTACCACCGGTCACCGCAACGCGCACGCAGTACCTCCTCGCCGGGTGGGACGTTCGCCGCGAGTTTACGGGCAGGGCCGCCCGGCGTGCCCCAGGCTCATGAGCCCCCCACGAGCCTCGTGATCACTGCCGGTGAACCCTCGAGCGCAGTGCGCTGCATGAAGTGCTTGACGGCGCGCATGCCGCCGAGCTCCTCGCCACCGCCGGCGCGACCCGGACCGCCGTGGACGAGTTGCGGCATCGGCGTCCCGTGCCCCGTCGATTCCGCTGCGCAGTCACGGTCGAGGACGAGCAGGCGACCGTGGTATGGCGCAAGGCCGGTCACCACCTCGCGCACGAAGTCCGGGTCGTGGGAGACGACCGATCCGACCAGGCTGCCGCTGCCGCGTGCCGCAAGAGCACCGAGATCGTCCGACGGGCCGTACTGGATGAGCGTGGTCACCGGGCCAAATGCCTCGACCTCGTGCGGTTCAGGACGGTCGCCGGTGGCCAGCAGCACCACCGGTGCCATGAACGCGCCGCGCATCGGGTCGGCGTCCACCGGGTCGACCCACATGGGGTCGCCATACACGGTCTCGGTCGCGCGTGCCAGCGCGGCGACCGCGGCGCGGACCTCGTCGCGCTGCTGCAGGCTGACCAGCGCACCCATGGTCACCGTCTCGTTGCGCGGATTGCCGACGACAACCTTGTCGAGCCGCGCGCGGAGACCGGCGACCACGTCGTCAACCATCGATTCGGGAACCAGCGCTCGACGAACGCAGGTGCACCGCTGTCCGGCTTTAGTGGTGATCTCTCGCGAGATTTCCTTGATGTACAGGTCGAATTCCGGCGTTCCTACCGCGGCGTCCGGTCCCAGGATCGAGCAGTTGAGTGAGTCGGTCTCGGCGTTGAATCGTGCGGCGCGTGCGGTCACAGCGTCGTGGCCGCGCAGCACCGCTGCGGTGCTCGCGCTTCCGGTGAAGGCGATCACGTCCTCGCCTCCGAGGTGATCGAGAACATCCCCCGCGCTGCCGCACAGGAACTGCACGGCGCCGTCGGGGAGTGCCCGAGACGCGATGATGTCGCGCATCACCGCGTGCGTGAGATATGCAGTCTGGGTTGCGGGTTTGACGATGGTGGGAACGCCGGCGAGCACGGCGGGCGCGAGCTTTTCGAGCATGCCCCACACCGGGAAGTTGAACGCGTTGACCTGCAGCACAACGCCGCGCAGCGACGTGTACACGTGCCGCCCGACGAAGGTCCCCGCTTTGCCGATGGGTTCGATGTCCCCGTCGGTCAGGAGGAATCCTTCCGGCAGCTCGCGCCGCCCGCGGCTGCTGAAGACAAAGGTCGTGCCGATACCCCCGTCGATATCGCCGGTGGAATCCCGTCGAGTCGCGCCGGTCGAGAGTGACAGCTCGTGGTATGCGGCCTTGTTGGCATCGAGGTACGTGGCGAGGTCCTTCAGCGCTGCAGCCCGCTCCTGAAACGTCAACCGCCGCAGTGCGGGTCCACCGACATGGCGCGCGTGGTCAACCATGGTTCGCGTGCCCAGGCCGGTGCTCGAAACCCGCGCGACCGCGTCTCCCGTGACCGCGTCGACCACCACCGCGCCCTCGTCAGCGGCTGTATGCCACTGGCCGGCGACATAGCTCGCGATCATCTCAGGCATTCGAAGACTCTAATGGGAGTCGAGCAGCGCAGCTGAGGAGCAAGCTGCTCCCGAGCCGCCGGCGGGTGACCACTCTTCAACTCAGAGCGCTGAGCACTAAAACTAGACCGTGGCCCCTTCGGTTGGCGAGGAGACAAGACGGCCGGTGGGATGTCGTGCCTCGAGCACTGATCCATTAGGACGCCGCGACGCTCCTCCGGCTCGCTGTCGTGTCCACCCCAGGAGGGCGCCAGATGGTCTACCTCGGCATTGATTGGGCGGAGGCGCACCACGACGTCTGCCTTCTGGACGAGTCGGGAGCTGGTCTCGGCAAAGCGCGCGTGCCTGACGGAATCGAAGGCTTGGCGCGCATCCACGAGCTCGTCGGCGCACACGCCTCGAATCCCGAGACCGTGGTGGTGGGGATCGAAACCGACCGGGGTCTGCTCGTGCGGGGGTTGGTCGCCACCGGCTACCAGGTGTATGCCCTCAACCCGTTCGCCGTGAGTCGCTACCGCGATCGCCACACGGTGTCGCACGCGAAGTCGGATCCTGGTGACGCCAAGGTATTGGCCGAGTTGGTTCGCACCGATCGCCAGAACCATCGCCCGTTGGCTGGTGACAGCGAGCTTGCGGAGAGCCTGAAGGTGCTCGCCCGCACTCATCAGACGCTGGTGTGGGCGCGCGTTCGGCATGCCAACCAGCTGCGCAGCGCCTTGCGGGAGTTCTACCCGGCTGCACTAGACGCGCTGGGCACGGATTTGGCGAGTCGGGACGCTCTCGCGTTGCTCGGCAGAGCGCCCACGCCGGAGCAAGGACGCCGCCTTTCGCTGACCCAACTGCGGACAACGCTCGAGCGTGGTGGTCGCCAGCGCGGCGTTGCTGCTCGCGCCGTCGCACTGCAGCGAGCGCTGCGCGCTCCGCAGATGCAGCCACCTGCACGCCTGGCGAGTGCGTATGGCAGCTCGGTGCGCGCGCTGGTACATCTGCTGGGCGAGTTCAACGCGCAAATTGCCAGCCTCGAAGCCGAGCTTGCCGAGGCTTTTGAAGATCACCCGGACGCCGAGATCCTGCGCAGTCTGCCCGGACTTGGTGTGGTCCTCGGCGCCCGGGTCCTAGCGGAGTTCGGTGACGACCGGACCCGCTATGAGAATGCCAGAGCGCGACGCTGCTATGCCGGCAGCGCTCCGATCACGCGTGCCTCAGGCACGCGGCTGGTGGTCCTGGCGCGGGTGGCGCGCAACCGCCGTCTCGCCGATGCGCTCTACATGTGGGCCTTCTGCGCGCTGACCAACTCAGCGGGTGCTCGTGCCTATTACGCGGCACATCGTGCCCGCGGCCATACGCATCACCAGGCACTTCGTGCCCTTGCTAATCGGCTCGTCGGCATCCTCCACGGCTGTCTCGAACATCGCTGCTTCTATTCCGAGAATGTCGCCTGGCCATCCCTCGGCCAGGCAGCCGCTTGACGACTTATCCCCGTGGGATGTCTAGTTCCGGGACGTCGAGGTTCGGATCAGAGCCGGCCGGTGCGATGCCGCTAGGATCTCCTGCAGCGATATCCATCAGGGTGGAGGAGCAATGTCGCAACCGGCGATGAGCGAGGAGCGCGATGCGTTGCTCTCGTCCCTCACCAAGCAGCGCGATCACATTCTCGGGATTCTCGACGGCCTCTCCGAGGATGACCTGCGACGGCCGGTGCTGCCATCGGGATGGAGAGCCCTGGGGCTGGTCCAGCACCTCGCCGTCGATGTCGAGCGGTTCTGGTTCCGCAGAGTCATGGTCGGCGAATCGACCGATCCCGATGATTTCGATGTGCCCTCCGCCTGGATCGCCTCCCCGGACACGCCTGCCGAGACCGTGTTCGACCTCTACCGGGCGGAGATCGAGCGCGCGAACGCGATCATCGTCGCGACGCCGCTGGACACCCCACCAGCCTGGTGGCCAGAGGACCTCTTTGGCACCTGGCGGCTCAAGAATCTGCGGGAAGTCCTGCTGCACGTGATCACCGAGACCGCAGTCCACACCGGCCACCTCGATGCGGTTCGCGAGCTCATCGATGGCCGGCAGTGGCTCGTGCTGACCTCCTGAGAGAGAGGTCCTTTCGCCGACCGTGCCGCGCTTGCGTGTCGAACATCTGTTCGTTACACTGACGTCCCGCCTCGGCGCTCCTGCTTTCCGTCCCAGTAGGCGGCGGCCTTTTCCAGTGAGGAGCGATGTCCGATTCCCTGTCCGCCGCTCTGGCGACACTTCGATCCCGCTACGGTCCCCAGGCGCTTCGCCGTGGCGGAACACCGGAGGAGGCAGGCACGTGGTCCACAGCGGTGCCGGTCCTCGACGATGTGCTGACTCCCGGGGGACTCCCGCATGGCAGGGTCACATTGCTTGCGGCCGCCGGACGCGGGCCTTCAGGCCGGCTGACGCTGCTCCAGTCGCTGGTCGCGCTGGCCAGCCGCTCGCATGACACCGCCTATGTGGATCTTGCGGGCTCGCTTGATCCCGGCTTCCTCGCCGACCTCGGAGCGGATCTCGACGCCTGCCTGGTGATCTCCCCGGGTCCCGCGAGGTGGGAGCGTGGGCTGGTCATGGCGCGCGCCGTGGTGGCCGCGGGCATGCCGTGGGTGGGCGTGGCACTCGGCGGGGAGCAGCCCCGGCCGTCGCTCTGGGAGCATGCGCTCGCCGCGCTGGCCGAAGCCGTGGCCAAGCGCGGCGCGATCTGCGTCATCGCCACACCCGCTCCGGTCGCGGCCCCGCTTCGCCACGCCTCGTCGCTCACGCTCGTCTGTGCGGCCGTGGGCTGGCAACGCGTCAATGGCGACGTGGCAGGGCTGCGGGTGCGGCTCACCACCGGCAAGAGCAAGCTCGGCGCGCCCGGCGCCGAGGCAACCGTGCTGCTCCGCTACCCCCGTCCCTACGCCACCGCCGAGGTGGTCGGGCTGCCCAGTGTCGTCGTACCGCGCTTGCAGCCGATCGTCCTGGCGGTTCCCGATGTAGCCGGCGTGGCGGCGCGAGGTTGAGGTGCGCGTTCTCTGCGCTCGCCATCCGCACCTCGGGCTTCTGGCGGCTCTCCGCCGCTATCCCGAGCTGCGTGGGGAGCCGGTGATCCTCGGCGGCGCTCCCGAGTTGCGCCTCCCGGTCGTCGCCGCTTCGGCGGCGGCGCTGGCTGCCGGAGTGCGGGTGGGGCAACCGCTCCGCCAGGCACAGCAGTCCTGCCCCGCCGCGGTGTTCGTCCCCCTCGATCCCGCAGGGGTCGCACGGCTGCGCGCCGCCGTCTGCGCCGAGCTCCACCGGCTCTCACCCACGGTGGAAGCAGGTGACGAGGAGGCATTCGGCGATCTCTCCGGCCGGCACGCCGAGTTTTCCGATGAGGCTGCCTGGGCATCCGCTGTGGCTCGCGGATTGCGCGGTGTGCTCGACGTGGAGATCGCCGTGGGCGTGGCAGGATCGCGATTCGTCGCCCGTCTCGCGGCACGGGCAAGCCATCCCGGGCGGATCCGCCGGGTTCGCTCCGGCGATGAAGCCGTCTTCCTGGCGCCGCTGTCCCTCGACGTGCTGCCCGTCGACCCTGCGGTCACCGCCCGCCTCGCCGCCTTCGGACTCGATTGTCTGGGCGCGGTGGCGAGTCTGGGTCCGGCCGACCTGCAACGCCAGTTCGGTCCCGATGGGCTCCGGTTGCACCGGCTGGCGCGTGGCGAGGACAGCGGCGGAATCCACCCGGTGCCGGCGCAGCGGGCGTGGAGTGAGCGGCTCGTGCTCGACGGGGCCACCGGGGATCTCGAGATCCTGCTTCGGGGAGTCCGGCAGTGCGCCACGGCGCTTGGCGGCCGGCTCACCGCCGAGGCCCTGGCGGCCGCCGAGGTGAGCGTGGTCTTCGAGATCGAGGAAAACGAGGCGATCTCGGCTTCGATGGTGCCTGCGGCCCCCTCGGGCAACGTGGTCGAACTCTGGACGGTGGCGCTCGGCCTTCTGAGTCAGCTCAAGCCGCAGGCGCCGGTTGCGGCCGTCCGGCTCGGGGTGACCCGGTTGACTCCGGCGGCAGGGCGGCAGACCGATCTGTTGCGACCCGGCGATGGTGCCCGAGAGGCGGTGGTCGCCACGGCGGATCGCCTCCGAAGCCGGTTCGGTGCCGCCACGGTGCGCCGCCCCAGGCTGGCACTCGACCCCGGCGACCTTCCGGAACGCCGGTTCACCTGGGAAGCGCCGGTTGTGGCTGGAGCGGCACGGTGACCGAATTGCTCGAGGGGATCGCCGAGGTCCGCACCGGCGCGGACGGATTGCCGCTCGCGCTCCGAAGCGGGGCGGCATGGGTGCGGGTGGCCGAGGTGGTGAACACCTGGCGAGTGGAGACCGACTGGTGGCGGATCCCCGTGGGTCGCGACTACGTGCGATGTCTTCTCAACGACGGGGAGTGCGTCGACCTCTATCGGGACCTCGAGACCGGTGATTGGCATCAGGAACGCCGCTATGACTGAACTGTGCGCCGCCCCTCCCTGGTGGCCGCCGGTCGTGGGGGACCGGCGGCCGGGGAAGGGGAGAAGGCCTGAGGTGGGCGCCCGCTGGTGCCCCGTGCGGTGGTGGGCTGACCTGACGAATAGTTACACAAAATTGTGGTAGTTGTCAAGCTGCCACCGAGTGCCCATGTCAGGGTTTGCTGAACTCGCTGCCCGTTCCCACTACTCCTTCCTGGAAGGGGCCGCCTCGCCCAAGAGAATGGTCGAGACCGCTGCTCGGCTCGGGATCTCCGCACTCGGTCTCTGTGATCGCAACGGCCTCTACGGAGCCGTCGAGCTGATCCAGGCGGCGAAAGCGCAGGGGATCCACCCGATCATCGGAACCGAGCTGGAACTCGCCGGCGGTTCGCGACTTCGCCTCCTCGCACGCAGCCGCACCGGGTACCGCCAGCTGTGCCGAGCGGTGAGCGCTTCGCAGCTGGCCGGCGTCAAAGGTCAGCCGCGACTTGAGATCGACGGGATTTCAACGGATCCCGAGGCGGCCGCTGCCGCCTCGAGGCAATCGGCGATCCAGGAGAGACGGCAGGACCCGTACGGATCGCACTCGCGTCCCTCCGGATCTCCTGGGGCGGGAGTCTCCCGCTCGCGGACGCCTCGCGCTCGGCCGACGCTATCGCCTCCCGAGCGCCCGGCAGCGCTTCGGCCGACGGCGGGACCTTTTCCTGCTGGGTGGCCGGGGTTACCGTCTTCGACGTTGCTCGTTGAGAGTGAGCCGGCTCGGGTTGATCCGGTTGAGCTCGACGATTGCATCGCGATCATCGGGGGCTCGCGCAGCGCCGTTGTCGACGCCTTGGTGCATGGTGATCGCCGGGAGGCGCTCCGCCACGCAAATCTGGTCCGGGAGTGCTTCGGGCGCGAGCGCACGGCGATGCTGGTGAGCAATCACCTGCATCCTGCCGACCGCTGGCTGGTCGCGGAATGCGCGGCGATCGCCCATGCCGCGGACATCCCGCTGCTGGCGAGCGCCACCCCGGACCACGCGACCGCCGGCGACAAGCCACTCCTCGACGTGCTCACCGCGATCCGCCATCGCACCACCCTCGACCAGGCTGCGGCGCACGGTCTGCTTCTGCCCAACAGCGAGCATCGTCTGCACAGCGAGGCGGAGCTTCGCGCGCTGCTTCCCGACCTCCCCGAAGCGTTCGACAACACAACGCGTCTCGCCGCCGCATGTGAGGTATCGCTCGACTTCAGCGACGTGCGTTTCCCGGGCTACCCCGTGCCCAAGGGGGAGACGCCGTTCTCCGTGCTCTACCGGCTCTGCCAGGAGGCGGTGCAGAGCAAGTACCACCCCATGACTCGCGCCGTTGCCGCACGGCTGCAACGCGAGCTCGACGTCATCGAGAAGACTCGTCTTGCCGAGTTCTTCCTGATCACGTGGGACATCATGCGATTCGCCCGCGAG